>JAYQDX010000006.1:0-44413 GCA_038138545.1 Rhodobiaceae bacterium
GCAGCAGATGGTCGATCCGCACGCCATTATCCTTCTGCCAGGCGCCGGCCTGATAGTCCCAGTAGCTGTAGATGACCTCCTTCGGATGGCAGGATCTGATGGCATCGATATAGCCGTGATGACAGATGCGGAAGAAGGCGGCGCGGCTTTCATCACGGGTCAGCGCATCGCCTTCCCATCCGGCCGGGTCGTAACAGTCGATATCCTGCGGGATGACATTGAAGTCACCGCCAAGAACGACCGGCATCTCGCCGTCCAGAAGTGCCGCCGCGCGGGCGCGCAACCGGTCCATCCAGGCGATCTTGTAGTCGAATTTCGGCCCCGGTGCCGGGTTGCCGTTCGGCAGATAGATTGTCGCCACACGCACACCGTCGACAGTGGCTTCCATGTAGCGGGCCTGTTCATCTGCCTCGTCGCCGGGAAGGCCGCGAACAACGTCATTCAGCGGAGCGCGGGCGGCGATGGCGACACCGTTATAGCTTTTCTGGCCATGGAAGGCGACGTTCCAGCCAATGTCGGTATAGAGATCGACCGGGAAATTCAGATCCTGCGTCTTGGTTTCCTGTATCAGCAGGATATCACAGGCGCCGGACGACAGGTAATCGATGATGTGATCCTGGCGTGCCTTGGCCGAATTGACGTTCCAACTGGCAATCCGCATGGATCAGACGGAAAAGGACGTGCCGCAACCGCATGACGCTGTCGCGTTCGGGTTGCTGACGGAAAAATAGGATCCCATGAGATCCTGCACGTAATCCAGTTCGGCCTTGTCGACAAGCTCAAGCGACATCTCGTCGATCACCACCTCGACGTCATGACTGACGAAAATCCTGTCGTCATCCTGCCGTGCCGTGTCGATGCTGAATTCATACTGGAAACCGGAACAGCCGCCGCCATTCACCGCAACACGGAAAAAACTGCCATCCGGTTCGCCGGACAGCATGGTCCGGATCCGTTTCGCGGCGGACTCGCTCAGCCCGAAAACGCCGGGCAGGGTCTCGACTGTGGCCAGTGTCGTGTCCATGGGATCTCCATGCGGGATTGCGGGGAACCTGTTACCTTCTCAATATGAAGCGACATGGCGGTCAAATCAAGCGGTGGAGATGCTGACGGGCGGCGCGCTTTCCGATTGAGTATACAGACCGTCGCGCCTACATTGTCATCTGATTTCAGCCACCATCCGGACCAGACCATCGTGTCGTCAGACTCCACATCCTCGGGATATGAAACGCGGGATCTGGCCGCCTATGCCTGTCATGGGCCGGCAAGCCGCGGACGCCTGCACCCGGAGACCGACGAAGGCGCCGCCGCGCCGTCCGGTCTTGCGGCAAGAACACCGTTCCAGCGGGACCGCGACCGCATCCTGCATTCCGGCGCCTTTCGCAAGCTGAAACACAAGACCCAGGTCTTCGTCTATCATGAGGGGGATTATTTCCGCACCCGCATGACGCATTCCATCGAGGTCGCGCAGATCGCAAGGTCCATGGCGCGCGCGTTGCGGCTCAATGACGATCTCGCCGAGGCGGTATCACTGGCGCATGATCTTGGGCACACGCCCTTTGGCCATGCCGGCGAGGACGCGCTTCGCCGGGCCATGCAGCCGCATGGCGGGTTCGACCATAATGAACAGACGGTGCGGGTGGTAACCGGTCTTGAACATCGCTATGCCGGTTTTGACGGGCTCAATCTGACATGGGAAACGCTGGAAGGTGTGGTGAAGCATAACGGACCGATTGCGGATGATGCGGAGATTCGTCCGGCGATTGCCGATCTTGATTCGCGGTTCAGCCTTGAGCTTCGCCATTATCCCTCGGCGGAAGCCCAGCTTGCCAATCTTGCCGATGACATCGCCTATCTGTCGCATGATTTCGATGACGCGCTGCGTGCCGGCCTGTTCGATATCGATGCCATCCGTGATCTTCCCCAGGTCGACAGCATTCTGCGGGGCATTGATGCAAGGCATGGCAAACTGCCGCTGTCGCGCTTAGCGCATGAGCTGGTGAGGCGGCTGATTTCCGTTTTTGTTCAGGATCTTCTGGAGCAGTCTTCACAGAATATAAAAGCTCTGTCCGCATCCAGTGCCGATGATATACGGCGAGCAGGTCATGCCGTGATTGCCTTTAGCGGCGACATGGCAGGCGATCTGGAAACCATTCGCGGGTTTCTGTTCACCAACATGTGGCGGCACTACAAGGTCAATCGCATGACCAGCAAGGCGAAACGGGTGGTGACAGAGTTGTTCAATTTGTTTATGTCCGAGACCAACACCCTGCCGGATGAGTGGCAATCCAGTGGTGACATCGCGATCGACGCACTTCCGGAGAGCGCACGCGCCAGGATCATCGCCGACTACATCGCCTCCATGACCGATCGCTATGCCATTCTGGAACATGAGCGTCTTTTCGAACCTGGTCCTATCCTGAGATGAGAATGAACATCTTTTCCCTATTCGAGGCTGAATTCGAGACGATTGTCGCTTCGTTGCAGTCGGCGGGCTCCCTAGCCCCGAACCTTGATACCGGCCGTGTTGTCTTTGAATTGCCGCGTGATCCCTCGCATGGCGATCTGGCCTGCAATGCGGCCATGGTGCTGGCCAAACAGGCAGGCATGAAGCCGCGTGAGCTGGCGGACATGCTTGTGCCCGCACTGGCCGGAATTGACGGGGTGACCGCGGTGGAGATCGCCGGGCCTGGGTTTCTCAATCTGCGGGTCGAGCCAGGCCTATGGGCGCGGGAAATCGACGCCATCATCGCCGCTGGCACCGATTATGGCCGCAATGACAGCGGGGCGGGCATGCCGGTCAATGTCGAATATGTCTCGGCCAATCCGACCGGGCCATTGCATGCGGCGCATGCCCGCGGCGCGGTGCTTGGCGATGCCATGGCCGGATTGCTGGATTTCTGCGGGTGGAAGGTAACCCGCGAATATTACATCAATGACGCCGGGGCGCAGGTCGATGTTCTGGCGCGTTCGGCCTATCTGCGATATTGCGAGGCGCAGGGCCGCGATATTGGCGAGATTCCGGCCGGCCTCTATCCCGGTGCCTATCTGATCGAGGTCGGGGCGGCACTGGCGGCGGAATTCGGTGACCGGTTCCTTGACAGGGACGAGACGGAATGGCTTGCGCCGGTTCGCTCTTTCACCATCGACGCCATGATGGCGGGCATCCGCGATGATCTGCAGGCGCTTGGCATCGACATGGACAGATTCTCCTCGGAACGCGCGCTTGTTGACAGCGGCGCCGTGCAGAGGGCGATCGATCGCCTTGAGGGTGCCGGCCATGTCTATCGCGGCATACTCGAGCCGCCAAAGGGCAAGGAGCCGGAGGATTGGGAGCCGCGCGAGCAGCTGCTGTTCCGCGCCTCCGCCTTTGGCGATGACACCGACCGGCCGCTTCAGAAATCAGATGGAAGCTGGACATATTTTGCCTCCGACGTTGCCTATCACATGGACAAGCTCGACAGGACCGGCGGGCCATTGATCAATATCTTTGGGGTTGATCATGGCGGTTATGTCAAGCGCATGTTGGCGGCGGTCGAGGCCCTGTCGGGACAGCAGGGGCAGCTTGATATCCAGCTTTGCCAGCTTGTCAATCTGATGGCCGACGGCAAACCGGTGAAAATGTCAAAGCGGGCTGGCAATTTCGTCACCGTGCGGGATGTGATTGACGCTGTCGGGGCCGATGTGATCCGGTTCATCATGCTGACCCGCCGCAGCGAGCAGACACTTGATTTCGACTATGCGCGCGTGACCGAGCAATCGCGCGACAACCCGGTTTTCTATGTGCAGTACGCGCATGCCCGTGCCTGTTCGGTGTTGCGCCAGACAGGCGGTCAGGACATCTGTGACGTGGTGGCGCTGGACCAACTGACCGACCCGGCCGAAATGGCGGTGATCAGGCAGCTGGCAAGCTGGCCGCGCCTTGTGATATCCGCCGCGCGGGCGCATGAACCGCACCGTATCGCCTTTTACCTGATGGATCTGGCAGCCGCCTTTCATACATTATGGACAGCCGGACGCGAGACCCCGGCGCTTCGTTTCATTCGCGAGGACGCGCCTGACCTGACCGCGGCACGGCTTCGCCTTGTCAAGGCAACTTCATTGGTGATTAGATCGGGGCTAGGCGTTCTGGCGATCGACGCGCGGGAGGAAATGTAAGGCGCATGGCACGTAATCAGGCAGACAAAGGCGGCGGTATCTGGCTGAAGACGCTGCTTTTTGGAGTGCTTGCCATGGGCGGTATCGCGGCTGCCGTAATCATTCTGCAACCGATGCTTGTCGCACCATCCTCGGATGTCGCGCTGATCAAGGCAGAACCCGGGCCGTTCCGCGAAAAGCCCAAGGACCCGGGTGGTGCGAAAATCTCGCATACTGACAGCACGTTGATGGGCATGCTTGGTGGCGGTGGTGACCAGGAGGAGGATGTCGAAATCCTGCAACCACCGGCAGATGTGCCGGAAATGCCGCCACTGCCTGAAACAGCGGATGAGAATATTGTCATGGCACCGGCGCCGGCACCGGTTGAACCGGCTGATGCCTCCGAAATCGTCACTGGGACGGCGACAAAGGCTGACAACATGACTGCCACAGCCAGCCCGGCTCCTGACACGGCCTCAGCCGATGTCGAGACCGTCGAAGAAGCTGCCGCCGGAAGCGAAGCAGACAGCGATGCGTCCGGGATTGCTTCGGGTGAGGGCGACAACATCACGGCGACGGCAACGACTGCACCCGTCGACACTGATGAGGCCCCGCCGGTATCGCCGCAAACCGTGCCACAGTCAAAGCCCGACGTTCCGGCGCGTGCAAGGGGGCCGAAAGTCGAAGGTGATGTACCGCTTTATCTTGTACAGCTTGCCGCCTTTCGGAATGCCGATACGGCCCGTGAACAGGCGGCCATGTTGGGCGGCAAGCACCAGTCGCGTCTTGGCGTGGTCGAGCTTGGAACAATGAAGGTTGATGCCGGCGAGAACGGTGTCTTCTGGCGTGTGGTCACTGAACCTCTTGAACGGGCGAGCGCTGATACACTTTGTGCGGCGCTGAAACGGGCCGGTCAGGATTGTATCCTTCGCAAGTTTGACAGCCGGTCATCATGACCAATGCGGACACTCTGCCAAGATGACTGAAAACGACACCACAGCCGAGCCGTTTGACGAGGGCCAGCCGCCGCGCACGGCGCCCGAGCAATTGTCGTTATTCGTCAATCTTGACGGATTTGAGGGGCCTATTGACCTGCTGCTGTCGCTGGCTCGCGAGCAGAAGGTCGATCTGTCACGAATTGCCATTCTGCCGCTGGCTGAACAATATCTCAGCTATATCGAAACGGTGCGGCGTCTCGATCTCGAGGTCGCCGCCGATTATCTGGTGATGGCGGCCTGGCTTGCCTATCTGAAATCGCGGCTCCTCCTTCCCGAACCGGAACCCGAGCAGGCCGAGGAAGTCATCGACATGACCGATGCGCTGAAATATCAGCTGCTGCGGCTCGAATCGATGCAGCAGGCATCGAAAAGACTGATCTCATTGCCTCGACTTGGCCAACAGCGTTTCGCCCGCGGTGAAACGGAAACTTTCGAAAGCGTGACCGAACCGGTCTGGACAGCGACGCTGTACGATCTTCTGGCCTGCTACGGGTCGATCCAGTCGGGAGTCGAGAACCGCACCCTGACTATCGCCGCGACACGGCTCTTTTCGGTCGAGGAGGCAACCAACCGGCTTCGTTCACTCATTGGCGGCGTGCCTGAATGGACGGTGCTTGAGACCTTTCTGCCGCCCAATCTGAAAACCGATCTTGATCGCCGCTCGGCAACGGCGTCGCATTTCGTCGCGTCGCTGGAACTGGCGCGCGAAGGCATGGTACGTTTGCGTCAGGACAGCCGGTTCGCACCTCTTTTTCTCAGGTCAAGGGATCAAGCATGACAGGCGAGACTTCGCTTACCCAGTGGGCCGCCACAATTGAAGCGATCATTTTCGCGGCGACGAAACCGGTTCGTGGCAGCGAGCTTCAGGCACAGCTTCCCGATGGCATCGAGCTTGACTCGATCCTGCCGCTGATCGAGTCCCGGTTCGATACGACCAGCGGCATCGAGTTCTGCCGTGTAGGTGATGCCTTTGCCTTCAGGACACGCGCCGAGGTCGCCGAGCGGCTGAATACCCGTCGCCAGGTCGAAAGGCCATTATCGCGCGCCGCTCTCGAGGTTCTGGCGATCGTCGCCTATCATCAGCCGATCACCCGTGCGGAAATCGAGGAAATTCGCGGTATCAGCCTGTCACGCGGCACGATCGATATTCTTCTGGAGCTTGGCTGGATCAAGCCGCGAGGTCGTCGGCGTACGCCTGGCCGGCCTCTGACCTGGGGCACCAGCCCGGCCTTTCTCGATCATTTCGGCCTTGAAAACCTCTCTGATCTGCCCGGGCTCGATGATCTCAAGGCGGCTGGCCTGCTGCGCAAGGGGCAGGTGATCGGCGGTCTTGTCGATGCGGTGTCGGTTGGTGATGCCGAGGATGAAGAGATGATTGACGAGGAGGGGCCTGACCTGCTCGAAGAGGCGATGATCGATGCCGGGCTTGCGGTCGAGGAGGACGAGGAAGGCCAGATCGATGCTTGAGTTCCGCCATGTCTCGCATGCCTATAATGGCAAGGTTTCGGTCAGGGATGTCAGCTTTGCGGTGAGCGCCGGCGAGGTTGTGACGCTTCTTGGACCGTCAGGATGTGGCAAGACAACGCTGTTGCGGCTGGCGGCCGGGCTTGAACGACCGAAATCCGGCGAAATCTGGCTTGATGACAGGCTGGTGTCGGATGCGGGGCAGGTGGTGCCACCCGAGACGCGCGGCGTCGGCTACATGTTCCAGGACTATGCGCTGTTTCCACATCTGACGGTCCTCGAGAATGTTCTGTTCGGCCTTCGTCACCGTGGCAGCGAGGCGACGCGGCGCGGGCTTGATGTTCTGGCCGAGGCGAACATTGAAGCTGTCGCCGATTCCTACCCACATGAGCTTTCGGGCGGACAACAGCAAAGGGTGGCTCTGGCGCGGGCACTGGCCCCGCGACCATCGGTGATCCTGCTGGACGAGCCCTATGCCGGGCTGGACAGCCGCCTGCGCGAGCGCATTCGCGACCAGATGCTGCATGTGCTGAAAGCTGCCGGGACGGCGGCGCTGATGGTGACTCATGATGCCGAGGAAGCCATGTTCATGTCAGACAACATCATCGTCATGCGCGAGGGCGAGGTGCAGCAGACAGGTCGCCCGGTCAATCTCTATTGCCAGCCGAACAGCGCCTTTGTGGCGGAGTTCTTCGGTGAGGTGAATAGACTTGAAGGCCATGTTTCAAATGGTTGTATTAGAACCGTTCTTGGAGATTTTTCTGCACCTGATTCGATGCAGGAAGGCGATCCGGCAAGCATCGTCATCCGGCATGAGGCGCTGAATATCGAACCGAACGGGTCGGAGGCGGAAACCAACGCCATTGTCATGGAAGCCAGGCTCCTTGGTCGTGCGTCGCTGATCCACCTGTCGGTTCCTGCCGGCACCGAGGAATTGCATTTCCATGCCCGCGTTCCGGGTCTTAATTCCTTGCAAACAGGCAGCCCGGTGCGAATTACCGTCGATACGGCGCAGGCCTTTGTTTTCCCGGCGAATGAGTGACGATCCGGCCGGTCCCAAGGCAAAGCCGATCTGTTTCAACGCCAGACTGGGCGTCTTTGCCGCAGGGGCGGCAACGATCGCTTGTTCATCTTTCGCACCCTGTCTATATTCTCGAAGCATTCTGCGCGGCGCGGCATTCCTGCGTGCCGCTTCATAACCCAGAGGGAACACAATGTTTGGTGGTACGTTCAGCATCATGCACTGGCTTGTCGTACTTGCAGTCGTTCTGCTGCTTTTCGGCGGGCGGGGCAAAGTCTCGGCAATCATGGGCGATTTCGGCAAGGGATTGCGCAATTTCAAAACCGGCCTGAAGGGCGACGGTGAAGCGGCGGACGCCGACGAGGCCGAAGAGGTCGAGGTGATCGAAGAAGCCCCGGCGCCGAAGAAGAAAGCGCCTGCGAAAAAGGCTGCCGCGAAGAAGAAGGCTGCCGCAAAGAAGAAGGCATCCGCCAAAAAAGCCGCAGCGAAGAAAAAAGCCGCCAAGAAAAGCTAAATAGGGTCCCGTCATGCTGGACATTGGTGGCTGGGAATTTCTGGTTGTTGCCTTCGTGCTGATCATGGTGGTCGGCCCGAAGGAGCTGCCAAAAATGCTGCGCAGTTTTACAAAACTGACGAGGCAGATGCGCCGCATGGCGCGGGAATTCACCGACGGCATGAACCAGATTGCCGAGGACGCCGAGGTGGCCGAACTGAAGCAGGCCATGAGCAAGGCGAAATCGGGCGATCTTGACGAACTTGCGCAAGCCATTGATCCGGGCGGCTCTATGGGCGATTCGGTCCGGGAGATGAAAGACAGTGTCAGCGGAACCGGCTCCGATGAAATGAAGGAAATTGGCGAACTGGCCTCCGAGGTCGGTGATCGCATAGCCGCCGACGCCGGGGAAGAGGACACGCCGCGAGAAGACGGCACGCCGAAGAAAGCGGACAAGAAGAGAGCGAACAAGAAGAAAGCGGACAAGAGCTGACGACGCATGGCCGAGGAACTGGAAAAAGAGGGTGATGGCGCGCAGATGTCGCTGATCGACCACCTGACCGAGCTTCGCAATCGGCTCGGGGTGGCGTTGCTTGCCTTCATCGTGCTGTTCCTGATCACCGTGGCGCCAATGCCCGGCGGCGGCATGAACAACAGCATCGCCAGCCATGTTTTCATGTTCCTGCAGGCGCCGCTTGCAGAAATCCTTGAGGAAAAGGGGGGCGGCCGGATGATCTTCACCGCTCTCCATGAGGGGTTCTTTACACAGATCAAGGTTGGCTTCTTTACCTCGATCTGTGTGACATTCCCGATCCTCAGCATCCAGATCTGGAAATTCATCGCGCCGGCGCTCTACAAAAACGAAAAGAGCGCGTTTCTGCCCTTTCTGATCGCCACTCCGGTTCTGTTCACCCTTGGTGCGGCGATGGTCTATTACATCGTCACGCCGATGGCGTGGAATTTCTTTGTCGGGTTTGAAATGGCCGGGTCCGAGGGCGCCCTCGCGATCGAGATAGAGCCACGGATTTCTGAATATCTGTCCCTGATCATGCGGCTTATTTTCGCCTTCGGACTGGCGTTCGAGTTGCCCGTCGTGCTGCTGTTGTTGGTGCGGGCGGGGCTGGTCTCGCCAGAGGGGCTGGCGGAAAAGCGCAAATTCGCCATCGTCATCGCCTTTGTCGCCGCCGCGATCCTGACGCCGCCTGATGTTGTCTCGCAACTGATGCTGGCGCTTCCCATTATCGCGCTTTACGAGATTTCCATTTTCGGTGCGAAAATCATCGCCCCGAAGACAACCGACGAGGCGGCCGAATAAGGCCCGGGCGGTCATCCGCCTCGATCATGTGAAACGAGCCAACCGATGCATGACATCCGCTTCATCCGTGACAATCCAGATGATTTTGACGCGGCGCTGGCACGCCGCCGCCTGGACCCGCTTGCCAGCGTGATCCTCGACATCGATTCGCGTCGCCGGGCCCTGCAGGTGGAAATCCAGGACCTGCAGTCGCGCCGTAATCAGGCGTCAAAGGAAATCGGCATGCGCAAGGGCAAGGGCGAGGATGCCGATGACCTGATTGCCGAGGTGAATGACATCAAGGTGCGGATGCCGGCGCTGGAGCAGGAAGAAGGCGCTCTCGCCGCCACCCTCGACGAGCATCTCATGGGGCTTCCCAACATCCTTGACGCCGATGTTCCCGATGGCGGTGACGAGGCCGATAACAGGCTTCTTCGTGAATGGGGGGATATCCCCTCATTCGATTTCACCCCGCGCGACCATGTCGCCATCGGCGAAGGGCTTGGCCAGATGGATTTCGCCGTGGCCGCCAAGCTTGCCGGCGCGAGGTTTGTTGTTCTTCGTGGCCAGCTGGCGCGTCTGGAACGGGCGCTTGCCGCCTTCATGCTGGATATCCATACCGGTGAGTTCGGCTATCAGGAAATGCTGCCGCCGGTACTGGTCAACAGCGCGGCGATGACAGGCACCGGCCAGCTGCCAAAATTCGGCGAGGATCTGTTCCGCGCGGATGACAAGTGGCTGATTCCGACCGCCGAGGTGCCGCTGACCAATATCGCCGCCGATGAAATCTGGCCGGCGGACAGCCTGCCCATGCGGTTCACCGCACATACTCCCTGTTTTCGCTCCGAGGCCGGCGCGGCCGGGCGCGACACGCGCGGGATGATCCGCCAGCACCAGTTCTCCAAGGTCGAGCTTGTCAGCGTCACCCACCCTGACCAGTCCGCTGCCGAGCATGAGCGGATGACCGGTTGCGCCGAGGCAATCCTGCAGCGTCTCGGGCTCGCCTATCGGGTGATGACGCTGTGCACGGGGGATACGGGGTTTGGTGCGCAGAAAACCTATGATCTGGAAGTGTGGCTTCCCGGCCAGGATGAGGGGCGCGGGCAGTATCGCGAGATTTCCTCCTGCTCGAATTGTGGTCCGTTCCAGGCGCGCCGCATGAAGGCACGGTTCCGCGATGCCGAGGGCAGCACGCAGTTTGTTCACACCCTGAACGGCTCCGGCCTTGCCGTCGGCCGCACGATGATTGCCGTTCTGGAAACCGGGCAGCAGGAAGACGGGTCGGTCAGGCTCCCCGAGGCCCTGCATGATTATATGGGCTGCGAGGTGATCACGCCGCTCTGATGGCAAAATGGCGCCCATGGCGCTGAAGGCTTTTGTATTTGTAATGTTTCTTTGTTTGGCCGAGGTTGTCCATGTCACCCTTTTCACCGATTTCACCCGGGCGCATTCTGATCAGCAATGATGACGGGATCGATGCCATCGGCATCCGCATCCTGAAGGATATCGCCTCCCGGTTCAGCGATGATGTCTGGGTGATCGCGCCTGATGGCAACCGGTCAGGCATGTCGCGCGCCATCACGCTTCGCCGTGACGTGATGATCGAGCCTTGTGGCGACAGGCAGTTTTCCTGTTCCGGCACGCCAAGCGACTGTGTGATCATGGGCATGTCGCGCGTGCTGGATGGCAAGCCGGACCTGGTGCTGTCAGGCATCAATGCCGGCATGAATGCGGCCGATGATGTGCTGTATTCCGGCACGATCGCCGCGGCCATGGAAGGCGCGCTGATGGGGGTGCCGGCCATCGCGCTGTCGCAGCGAAATGGTGGGATCGATGAGTCCGAATATGACGCCGCCATCATCCACGGTGAAACCGTGATCCGCGCGATTCTCGAGGCCGGCATTCCGGACCGGACCGTAATGAATGTCAATTTTCCTCCGGTGCCGGGCAATGATGTTCGAGGCATCCGGCCGGCCACTCTCGATCGCCACAAATTCGGTGATCATGTGGTTGATGGTGATGGACCGAACTCATACCGCCTTGGCCCCCTCATGAGCCGCGAGCAGACAATTCCCGGAAGTGACCGTGCGGTGATGGACGAGGGGTGGATATCGCTGACAGCTTTGGGTATGGATATCACCGCAGGCGATATTCAGGCCGGGCTGACATCAGTTGATTTCTGACACCACCGACACAGCCTCGGAAAATCCCTGCTGGCAACGCATGTTCAGGCAGGACTATGACTGACTTCCAAAATGAAAAAGCCCGGCTTACCATGACGCTGCGTGGCATGGGGGTCGTCGAGGCCGATGTTCTGTCCGCCATCGAACAGGTGCCGCGGGAATTGTTTGTCCCGGCCGCGCTTCGCGATCATGCCTATGAAAACGCCTCGCTTCCCATAGCGATGGAACAGACCATCAGCCAACCTTATATCGTCGCGAGGATGACGGCGGCTTTGCAACTGACCGGTCGCGAGCGTGTGTTGGAAATTGGCACCGGCAGCGGTTATCAGGCCGCCATTCTGTCATTGCTGTGCCGGCGGGTTTATTCGGTCGAGCGGCTGCGGCCGTTGCTTGTCGAGGCGGAATCGCAGTTTCGTAAGCTGCGGATCACAAATATCACGACGAAAGTCGGCGATGGCGCGCGCGGGTGGCCGGAAGGCGCCCCGTTCGACAGGATCATTCTGACCTGTGCGCCGGCATCCATTCCGGAAGCACTGTTGAATCAATTGAAAACTGACGGCATCATGGTGGCACCCGAAGGGCGTGACCGCTCACAGGCACTGGTGAGGGTGCGCCGGACGGAGTCCGGTTTTGACAAAGAGGAACTGCTTCCCGTGAAATTCGTTCCGTTGGTGGAGGGCTAGAGGATGGCGCGGCAACAGGGTGGCCCGGGATGGCTGATGATCGGCGCGCTTGTCGTCTGTCTGGCACCGCTCGCCGGATGCAAGGCGCCGAATCTGTCGCTGACGCGAGACACGCCGGCACCGGTCCTGGTCGCGCCGCTGCGCCAATCCCGCGAGGCGATTCCGCCTGACGGCCGGGTCACCGTGCGGGATGGCGACAATATCTACGCCATCGCGGCGCGCTATGGCGTACCGCCAACCTCGATCATCCGCGACAATCAGATTGGACCGCCCTACACGGTGGCTATTGGTCAGGTGCTGAGGCTGACACCGCCGCGGGTGCATGTCGTCGGGCCGGAGGATTCGATCTATTCGCTGTCACAGCGTTATGCGGTCAGCCAATACCAGATTGCCGAGGCCAATGGTGTCGAGGCGCCTTTCACACTTGAAGTCGGCCAGCGTCTGATTCTGCCCGACCGCCTTGATTTCTCGGTTCTTGATGTCGCGCCCGAGGCGACGACGATTGCCGCTGCGGTGGCAACGCCGCCACCGGTGCCGGCCGCGACGCCGGCGGCAAGGAAAAGGTTTGTCGCGCCATCCGGAACCGGCGCCTTTCGCTGGCCTGTCGAGGGAGAGATTGTTACCGAATTCGGCCCGGCGGCGCGCGGCGTCCATAATGACGGTGTCAATATCGCAGCGGCTGCGGGAACCGATGTTCGTGCGGCGGCGCGCGGCACGGTCGCCTTTGTCGGGCGCGAGATCAAATCCTTTGGAACGCTGATACTGGTCAAGCATGATGGCGGAATCATCACCGCCTATGCGCATCTTGGCGATGTTCTGGTCAAGGAGGGTGATGTCATTGAGGTTGGCCAGAAAATCGCGACGGTCGGGCAGACCGGCAAGGTCGATACGCCGCAACTGCATTTTGAAATCCGCCAGTCACGCAAGCCCATCGACCCGCGCACATTGATCGCCTGAGATGGTGTGATGGCTGGCGCCCGGTGCCGATTAGCGTTTTTCGGTCAGGTCTGTTTCGGTGCGCGCCGCCAGATCGACAATAAATTGCCAGGCCACGCGTCCGGACCGCGATCCGCGTTCCATTGACCAGGCCAGCGCCTCGCGGCGGACATCGACATTGCTTGTATTGATCCCGAAATGTGCCACATAGCCTTCGACAATCGCGAAATAGGTGTCCTGGTCAATCGAATGGAACCCGATCCACAGACCGAAACGATCCGACAGCGAAACGCTTTCCTCGACGCTTTCCGACGGGTTGATCGCGGTTGAGCGTTCATTTTCGATCATCTGACGCGGCATCAGATGGCGCCGGTTGGAAGTGGCGTAGAAAATGACATTGTCCGGCCGCCCCTCGACACCGCCATCAAGCGCCGCCTTCAGCGACTTGTAGCTGCTGTCACCATGGTCGAAGGTCAGATCATCGGTAAATACGATGAACCGGCGGTCGATCTGCGACAGGTAGTGCATCAGGAAGGGCAGGTCGGAGATGTCCTCGCGATGCACCTCGACAAGTGCACAATCCATGCCGCGTTCGGTCACGGTGCCGTGCACGGCCTTGACCAGCGAGGATTTGCCGGTACCGCGCGCGCCCCACAACAACGCGTTGTTGGCCGCAAAGCCGCGCACGAAGGCGATGGTGTTGGAAAGCAGGCTGTCGCGCTGGTGATCTACGCCGCATAACAGCCGCAGGTCAACGCGGTTCACCCTGGTGACGGCGGCGAGGCGACGGCTCGCATGGTTCCATACATAGGCCTCGGCAGGCTCCACATCGGCGATTGTCGGGTCGGTGGGGCTATGTTTTTCGAGGGCATCGGCGATGCGCGAGAGATGGCGAAGGAACTCGGAATCGGTAGCTGAATCGGTCATGGCGCGAATCTAACAGGGCCGACGGCAGCTAACAACTCCTCCGCGCGGCATTTTTGCACGGAATTCAGCAAACGTGATGGCGTTGATCATTGCTCAACCGTGTCTTGGTGTTTATGGTGCGAAGCCAGAATTTCCAAGCACAGTCCGGAGTTGTAACGACATGCTTATTACCCCAGCTTTTGCCCAGTCCGGCGGCTTTGCCGAAGGCGGCCTCGGGTTGATGCCGATCATCCTGGTGATGGTCATTTTCTATTTCCTGCTGATCCGGCCGCAACAGAAGCGTGCCAAGCAACACAAGGAAATGCTGGCAGCGCTGAAACGTGGCGACAAGATCGTCACCAATGGCGGCCTGACAGGCACCATCATCAAGGCAGTCGAAGACAGCGAGACCATCGAGGTCGAGATCGCCAAGGATATAAAGGTCAATGTTGTTCGCACGATGATCGCCGACGTGCGTGGCAAGACCGAAGCCAAGAAATAACCGTCCTGATCTTGCCGCGGTGGTGCCGTGGCATCCGCTGATCTGAAGAGAGCCTGCCGCCATGCTACAGTTTGAAGGCTGGAAAAAACTTGTCGTGATCCTGATCACGGTGCTTGGCATCGTCTATGCGGCGCCAAACCTGATGTCGGGTGATGATCAGGCAGGCGGAGGGTTGCTGCCGGGCCAGAAGATCAATCTTGGTCTTGATCTGCAGGGTGGCTCGCATCTTTTGCTGCGTGTCGACATGGATGTCGTGGCCCGGGAACGTCTTGACGGTGTGGCCGAAACGATCCGTCAGGAGTTTCGCGCCGGAAAAATCAGGTTCAGTGGCCTTGATGTGAATGACGACGTGGTCAGCGTGCGTCTTCGCAGAACCGATGACAGCGCGGCGGCGATGCAGATTTTCAGTGATTTCGGACGCGATTTCGACGTTGTTGATGAATCGCCTGAATATCGCATCGCCTTCAATGAGGCAGGACTGCTGACGCTGCGCACACAGACGATCGACCAGTCGATGGAAATCATCCGCCGACGGATAGATCCTGATGGTACGAAAGAGCCGGTTATCCAGAGGCAGGGCGCTGACCGGATATTGGTCCAGCTTCCCGGGGTTGATGATCCGGAGGAGATCAAGCGCCTGCTTGGCCGCACCGCGAAACTGACCTTCCAGCTTGTCGACACGTCCATGACCGCGCAGGAAGCGATGGACCGTGGCCGGACACCGCCCGGCTCCGTTCTGTTGCCTGGCGACGGTGACGATGGCGATTTCTATGTTGTCGAGAAACGTGTCATGGTCAGCGGCGAGCTGCTTGAAACGGCGCAGGCAAGTTTCGACCAGAACAACCGTCCCTCGGTGAGCTTCACCCTCAACGCCACTGGCGCCAAGCGGTTCGGGCGCGTGACCGGGGCGAATGTCGGACGGCCCTTCGCGATCATTCTGGATGGCAAGGTGGTGTCCGCGCCGACGATCCAGTCACAGATTTTCGGCAGCGGGCAGATTACCGGCAGTTTCACTGTCGCCGAGACGAATGAATTGGCGCTGATCCTTCGCGCCGGCGCGCTGCCGGCACCGCTGACCGTTATGGAGGAACGCTCCATCGGCCCCGGCCTCGGTGCGGATTCGGTGGCGGCAGGCCAGATCGCGGCGGTTGTCGCGCTGGCTCTTGTCATCATCTACATGATCCTCAGCTATGGTCTTTTCGGTCTGCTGGCCGATGTGGCGCTGGCGGTCAATGTTGTGCTGATCCTGGGCGCGCTGTCGGCGATTCAGGCGACACTGACATTGCCCGGCATTGCCGGCATCGTCCTGACAATGGGTATGGCGGTGGATGCCAACGTCCTTGTCTTCGAGCGCATACGCGAGGAATTGCGGCGTGGGCGCAGTGTGATGGCGGCCATCGAAGGTGGGTACAGCCGCGCGATCTCGACGATCATCGACTCCAACCTGACAACGCTGTTTGCCGCCCTGTTCCTCTATGTATTCGGGTCGGGTCCGATCAAGGGCTTTGCGGTAACGCTGTCAATCGGCATCGCGACCTCGCTGTTCACGGCGGTGATGGTCACGCGCTTGCTGATCATCATCTGGCTTGAGCGCAAACGCCCGCGCGAGCTGGTCCTGTAGGGAGACGAGAGATGCGTCTGAAACTAGTTCCCAGCGAAACCAGCCTCGACTTCCTGCGTCTTCGCAAGCCGGCCATCATTTTTTCGGCCCTGCTTGTCGCCGCCTCGGTGGCCCTGTTCTCGCTTGTTGGCCTGAACCTTGGAATCGATTTCCGGGGTGGCATTCTGATCGAGGCACGTCATGCCGATGGCCCGGCCGATATTGGCGGCATCCGGTCCGACCTTGATCAACTAGGCCTTGGCGACATCAGCATCCAGGGGTTTGGCACTGAAACCGATATTCTGGTTCGTGTGCAGCGTCAGGAAGGTGACGAGGCGGCACAGATCGCGGCGATCAGGGCCATCACCGACGCGCTCGGCAGCGGCTATGACATCCGCCGGACCGAATTTGTCGGCCCGACGGTCGGGGCGGAACTGGCCGAGAAGGGCATTCTGGCCGTTGTCTGCGCCTTGCTGGCCATCATGGTCTATATCTGGTTCCGCTTTGAATGGCAGTTTTCGATCGCCGCCATCCTGGCGCTGGCGCATGATGTGCTGTCAACCATTGGCCTGTTCGCCCTGACATCCTTCGAGTTCAACCTGGCGACGGTGGCGGCGATTTTGACGATCGCCGGCTATTCGATCAATGACACCGTGGTGGTGTTTGACCGGGTGCGGGAAAATCTGCGCCGCTACAAATCCTTCGAACAGCGTGAAATTCTGAACATGTCGCTGAACGAAACACTGTCGCGGACGGTGATGACATCGGTAACCACATTGCTGGCCCTGCTGGCCATTGTCCTGTTTGGTGGTGCGGTTCTTCGTGATTTTGCGCTCGCCATGATGTGGGGTGTCCTGATCGGCACCTATTCATCGATCTTTGTTGCTGTCGGGATGCTGGCCTCGTTCGATCTGAAGCGCCATCTCGATGAGGATGACGATCCCGGTGCGGTGACCGAGGACGTCTGACCGGCGCATGGTTGATATCAAGAGTTTTGGCGAGGGAAGCGATCTCCAGCTCATTCACGGCTATGGTGATGGCGGGTTTCGTGTATCCGGCAATCGCCACAGCGGCAGCCTTATTCTGCTACCGCGGCTGACGACCGTCTGGACGCCGCCAACCGATCTCGACAGCCTGACCGCCGCGGATCTGTTGCCATTGCTTGGTGAGCCGCTGGCGCCGCTGCTGGTTCTTGGCACGGGCGCTGCGCCGCAGCATCCCTTCAATGAGCTGGGGGCGGCACTTCGTGGCCATGGGGTGGCCTTTGAATTGCTGTCAACGCCGGCGGCCTGCCGCACCTGGAACGTGTTGATGAGCGAGGGCCGCGCCGCCGCCGCCGCGCTTGTCGCCATCTGATGTCGGGAAGCTGGCCGGCGCTTCGTGATAGTGACAGGGATCTGGCACTGTGCCTTCTCTTCAGTCCGGCGAGCATGCGCCCGCTTCTCGCAGACAGGCTGTCTCTGGCGCTGGAAGCCGAAAATTCGCTGCGTGTGGCGTCCGAGCCGATGCTGGCCGCGATCCGTCTGCAATGGTGGGTAGAGGCCATCGAGGCCGGTCGCGACGAGAATGTGCCGCTGATGCGCCGGCTGTTGGCGCATCTTGACGCCGGTCATATGGATCAGCGCGACTTGCTGGCTCAGCTGGCGATCTGGCAGGACCGGCTGGCGGACGACAGGATCTCGGCCGCGGCCTGCTGGCAAAGGCTGTTCGTGATGCTGGCCGGGATGGAACCGGCACGGCATGCAGCAGGACTTGTCGGCATGTCCCTTCTTGAGGGTGTTGGTGCATCACGGCTTGATGACGATACGCTGGCTGTGCTGCGCAGGCGTCCCCTCTATTGGATCTGGATGGCCGGGCAGGTGGCGCGCTATCGCGGCTCCGATAAATACCGGGATGATGACGCGCTGCTGGTGTGGCGGATGCTTGGCTGGCGGCTTGGGATCACGCGGCCTTCACCATCGCCCAGCCCCTGAAGGACTCGAGCGCCCGGCTGGCATAGGCAAGTTTGCGGTCACGGCCACGAAGTTTACGCTTGCCACCGGACGCGGCACCGTCAATCGGCGGAAACAGGCCGAAATTCACATTCATCGGTTGAAAGGTGTCGGCCTCGGCCCCGCCCGTGATATGGGCCAGCAGGGCGCCATGCGCGGTATCCACAGGTGGCGGTGTCCAGTTCGCGCCGGTGGCCTGCGATGCGGCCATAATTCCTGCCATCAGGCCAATGGCAGCTGATTCGACATAACCCTCGACGCCGGTGATCTGGCCGGCAAAACGCAGTGACGGCCGAGCTTTCATCCGCAACTGCCCATCCAACAGGCGCGGTGAATTGATGAAGGTGTTGCGATGCAGCCCGCCAAGACGCGCGAACTGCGCATGTTCCAGTGCCGGAATGGTCTGGAAGACACGAACCTGCTCGGCATATTTCAATTTCGTCTGGAAACCGACCATGTTGTAGAGCGTGCCAAGAGCGTTGTCCTGGCGAAGCTGGATCACCGCATGCGGGCGGCTGCCATCATGCGCGTTGGTCAGGCCGACAGGCTTCATCGGGCCAAAACGCAATGTTTCCGGCCCGCGCGAGGCCATGACCTCGATTGGCATACAGCCCTCGAAATAGGGGGTATTTTCCTCCCATTCGCGAAAACTCATTTTCTCGCCAGTCATCAGCGCGTCGATGAATCCTTCATATTGAGCCTTGTTCATCGGGCAGTTGATGTAGTCCTTGCCATCACCGCCATCGGTTGCCTTGTCATAGCGCGACTGGAACCAGGCCACATCCATATCAATGCTGTCAAAATGCACGATCGGCGCAATGGCGTCGAAGAAGGCCAGGTCATCCTCACCGCCAAGCGTGCGCACCAACTGTGCAAGCGGCGGCGAGGTGAGGGGGCCGGTCGCGATGATGACATTGTCCCAGTCTTCGGGAATGTCCGTCACCTCCTCGCGCGCCAGTTCGATCAGCGGATGGTTGGCGAGACGGTCCTGCACACCGGCGGAAAAGCCTTCCCGATCCACCGCCAGCGCGCCACCCGCCGGCACCTTGTGCTCGTCGGCGGCGCTCATGATCACCGAGTCCATCATCCGCATCTCGGCGTGAAGCACACCCACGGCATTCGCCTCGGCATCATCGGAACGGAAGCTGTTGGAACAGACAAGCTCGGCCAGATTGTCAGTGTGGTGAGCATCGGTCTTGCGAACCGGCCGCATCTCGTGAAGAACGACGCGGATGCCGCGCTGCGCGACCTGAAAGGCGGCCTCGCTGCCGGCAAGCCCACCACCAATGATATGAACAACCGGTTTATCGCTGTCAGTATTCGGCATGATCATCCCTGTGTCGGCAGCATGCGCGCCAGATAGGCACCGGTATGCGATGCCTTGACCTTGGCGACCTGTTCGGGTGTGCCCTCGGCGACAATCATGCCGCCACCGTCGCCGCCCTCCGGACCAAGATCGATGATCCAGTCGGCGGTCTTGATCACATCCATATTATGCTCGATGACGATCACCGTATTGCCCTGATCGACAAGTTCCTGCAGCACCTCCAGAAGCTTGGCGATGTCATGGAAATGCAGGCCGGTTGTCGGTTCATCCAGGATATAGATGGTGCGACCGGTCGCCCGCCGTGACAGTTCTTTCGACAGTTTCACCCGCTGCGCCTCGCCGCCGGACAGCGTTGTCGCCTGCTGGCCAATGCGGACATAGCCAAGGCCGACCCGGAACATGGTTTCCAGCTTTTCTCGTATGGACGGCACCGCCTTGAAAAACTCGACGCCTTCTTCGACAGTCATTTCAAGAACATCGGCGATGGACTTGCCACGGAATGTGATCTCCAATGTCTCTCTGTTATAGCGACGTCCCTTGCAGGAATCGCAGGTGACATAGACATCGGGAAGGAAGTGCATCTCGATTTTGATCAGACCGTCACCCTGGCAGGCCTCGCATCGACCACCCTTGACATTGAACGAGAACCGCCCCGGTGCGTAGCCGCGCGCCTTCGCCTCTGGCAGGCCGGCAAACCATTCGCGGATCGGGGTGAAGGCACCTGTGTAGGTGGCTGGGTTCGAGCGCGGTGTGCGGCCGATTGGTGACTGGTCGATATCAACCACCTTGTCCAGCAACTCCGCTCCATTGATGGCCTTGTGCGGTGCCGGCATCTCGCGCGCCTTGTGCAGGCGGCGGGCCAGACCCTTCCACAATGTTTCAAGGACGAGCGTTGATTTCCCGCCACCGGAAACGCCGGTGACACATGTCAGAACGCCAAGCGGGAAGTCCACCGTCACGTCGCGCAGATTGTTGCCGGTGGCGTTCTCGACTCTTACGAACCGGCCCTTGCGCGACTTGCGGCGGCTTGCGGGCACAGAGATCTCCCTTGTGCCTGAAAGATACTGGCCGGTCAGCGAAGCCTCGCTGGCGATGATCTGGTCGGGTGTTCCCGCGGCGACGACCATGCCGCCGTGAACGCCGGCACCGGGCCCCATATCGATGACATAGTCGGCCAGGCGGATTGAATCCTCGTCATGTTCGACAACAAGGACCGTGTTGCCAAGGTCGCGCAGTCGTACAAGCGTTGCCAGCAGCCGGTCATTGTCACGCTGGTGAAGGCCGATCGACGGCTCGTCAAGAACATAGAGAACGCCGGTAAGGCCCGAGCCGATCTGTGAGGCCAGCCTGATACGCTGGGATTCGCCGCCCGACAGGGTGCCGGAATTGCGCGCCATCGACAGATAGCCAAGCCCGACATTCACCAGAAAGCCGAGACGTTCGTTGATTTCCTTCAGGATCCGCGCGGCGATCTCGGATTCCTGACCATGAAGCTTGTCACTGAGCCCGGCGAACCAGTCGCGGGCATCGCCAATCGACAGACGGGAAATGTCGGAAATGTCGGTCTGGTCGACCTTCACCGCCAGTGCCTCCGGCTTCAACCTTTTGCCATTGCAGGAATCGCAGGGATGGTTGGCGCGGAATTTCTCAAGCTCCTCGCGCACCCATGATGAGTCTGTCTCGCGATAGCGGCGCGCCAGATTCGGCATCAACCCCTCAAAAGGACGTTTGGTCTTGTAGGACCGCATGCCGTCATCGAATTCCATGGTGACGGGAATTTTGCCCGATCCATGCAGGATCAGTGACTGGATCTCGTCATCCAACTCGCCGAACGGCATGTCGAGCGAGAAGCCGAATTGCCGTGCCAGTGAGTCCAGCGTCTGGATATAGTAGCGGGAACTGCTGTTGGCCCAGGGCGCGATGGCCCCGCCGCGCAGCGTCTGGCGGTGGTCCGGCACGACAAGCTGTTCATCGAAATGGCTGCTGACGCCAAGACCGTCACAGGCCGGACAGGCACCGAAGGGGTTGTTGAAGGAAAACAGTCTCGGTTCGATCTCGTCGATGGTGAAACCCGACTCGGGACAGGCGAAATTGGCCGAGAACACCGTCCTTGCGCCGGTATCGGCATGATCGGCAAAAGCCAGCCCGTCCGTCAGCGCCAGCGCCGTTTCAAGTGAATCGGCAAGGCGGGTAGAGAGTTCATCGGGATCACCACGGATGACCAGCCGGTCGACGACAAGCTCGATATCATGCTTGCGTTTTTTGTCGAGCTCCGGCGTGTCATCGAGGTCATAAATCTCGCCATCGATCCGGACCCGGCTGAACCCCTTGCGGTGATATTCGGCAAGCTCCTTGCGGTATTCGCCCTTGCGGCCGCGCACCACCGGGGCCAGCAGATACAGGCGTGTGCCTTCGTCCATCGCCAGCAGGATGTCGACCATCTGGCTGACAGTCTGGCTGCGGATCGGCAGGCCCGTCGCCGGCGAATAGGGGATGCCGATGCGCGACCACAAAAGACGCATATAGTCATAGATCTCGGTCACCGTCCCGACGGTTGAACGCGGGTTGCGCGAGGTCGTCTTCTGTTCGATCGAAATTGCCGGTGACAGACCCTCGATCAGGTCCACATCGGGTTTCTGCATCATTTCGAGGAACTGCCGTGCATAGGCGGACAGTGACTCGACATAGCGGCGCTGGCCCTCGGCATAGATGGTATCGAAGGCAAGCGAGGATTTGCCGGAACCCGACAGGCCGGTCAACACGACAAGCCGGTCACGCGGCAGATCGATGCTCACATCATCAAGATTGTGCTCACGCGCGCCGCGGACCGAGATTACACGCGGTTCGATCCGCGCTGCCGCCACACCGTCTTCCGGTGGATGGATATCGCTGGATGTGATTGTCGCCACCGTGCTGTCGAACAGCGCACCGGCGGCGGGAGGAGATTTTTTGGTTTCATTCGGCATCGCGCGACTATACCCCTCACCACCGGACCTAACCACCCCAAAGCGGGCCGGCTGGCTGCGGCGAAACAACATCAGTTGTTGTCATTTATGCGTCCGACTGGCTAATCTAAAGCCCTTGTCGATGCTTTTTATCAGTATCCCCCGAAAAACGCGCGCGAAGGAGTTGGACAGCCATGGCAGGCAGTGTGAACAAGGTTATCCTTTTGGGTAATCTGGGCCGTGATCCCGAAATCAGGAATACACAGGACGGCAACAAGATCGTGAACCTGTCGATTGCGACTTCCGAAAAATGGAAGGACCGGATGAGCGGTGAGCCGCGCGAGCGGACCGAATGGCATCGTGTGGTCATCTTCAACGAGAATCTCGCCCGAATCGCCGAGCAATATCTGCGCAAGGGCTCCAGCGTCTATGTCGAAGGCCAGCTCCAGACCCGCAAATGGACCGACCAGCAGGGGGTCGAGAAATACACAACCGAAGTTGTTCTCGGACGCTTCCGTGGTGAACTGACACTGCTTGGCGGTCGCGGCGAGGGCGGCGGCGCAGGCGGTGGTTATGGCGATTCCATGGGTGGCGGCTATGGCGGTGGCGGTGGCGGTGCGCCGGCGGGTGGACAGGCCCCGGCGGCATCGACGCCGGCAAGCCCGCCACCGATGCATGGAGGTGACGCGCCGGATGACGATATTCCGTTCTAAAACAGATAACTAAATCATGATATTATGACGCCACCTTGAGAAAGGTGGCGTTTTCTTTTTTTCCCTTAAAACTAACAATATTTTGAGGTGAGACCACAAGATATGGTATATATCTTGTGGATGACGGCGTTGTTGACCGTCTGCTGACCATGTTGGCCGCATCGGCCCGAAGAGACCATAGTGACTGACACCTCGACGCCACCCGCCGACCCGTTGAACCCGACCATTTCGATTTCCGAGGAAATGCGGAAATCCTATCTCGATTACGCCATGAGCGTGATTGTATCGCGGGCGCTGCCGGATGTAAGAGACGGACTGAAGCCTGTTCATCGCCGGATCCTGTACGCGATGATGGAAGGCAATTACGACTGGTCGAAACCGCCCCGCAAATCAGCGCGGATCGTCGGTGACGTGATGGGTAATTATCATCCGCATGGCGACAGCTCGATCTATGAGGCGATGGTGCGAATGGCACAGGATTTCTCCATGCGCCTACCGCTGGTCGACGGTCAGGGAAATTTCGGCTCGGTCGATGGTGATCCACCGGCGGCGATGCGCTACACCGAATCCCGTCTCGCACGCGCCGCCGAGAGCCTGCTTCGCGATATCGACAAGGACACTGTCGATTTCGCCGAGAATTATGACGAGACCCAGCTCGAGCCGACGGTTCTGCCGGCGGAATATCCGAATCTGCTGGTCAATGGCGCGAACGGCATTGCCGTCGGCATGGCGACAAATGTGCCGCCGCACAATCCGGCCGAGGTCATTGCCGCCTGCGAGGCCTATATCCGTAATCCGGCGATCACGATCGAGGAGTTGATCGAGATCGTCCCCGGGCCCGATTTCCCGACCGGGGCGCTGATCATGGGGCGGGGCGGCATTCGCGATGCCTATCATACGGGGCGCGGTTCGGTGATCATGCGGGCGCGTGCCGAAGTGGTGACTGACGCCAGAGATCGCGAAACCATCATTGTCCACGAGATTCCCTATCAGGTGAACAAGGCCCAGTTGCTGGAACGGGTCGGTGAACTTGTCCGTGAGAAGACCATCGAGGGCATTTCCGACATTCGCGACGAATCCGATCGTACCGGCATGCGCATCGTCATCGAGATCAAGCGCGACGCGGCCGGCGATGTGGTGCTGAACCAGCTCTGGCGCCATACGCGTCTTCAGACAAGTTTTCCGGTGAACATGCTGGCGATGAATGGTGGCCGGCCCGAGCAGATGGGGCTGAAGGACGTCATTGTCGCGTTCTGCGAATTCCGGCGCGAGGTTGTGACGCGTCGCTCTGTCTACCAGCTCGGCAAGGCGCGCGAGCGGGCGCATCTGTTGGCCGGGCTGATGGTGGCTCTGGCCTCGATCGACGAGGTGATCGAATTGATCAAGCGCGCGCCGGATACCGAAACCGCACGCAATCAGCTGTGCGAACGCGCCTGGCCGGCGGCAGACGTGGAAGCCTTCATCACGCTGATTGATGATCCGGGACATGAAGTTGTAGATGGCACCTACCGACTGTCCGAGGCACAGGCGCGGGCCATCCTCGAGCTGCGCCTGCAGCGCCTGACCGGCATGGAACGCGAGAAACTTGCCGACGAAACGCGCGAACTTGCCGACAGGATTGCGGATTACCTCGCCATTCTGGGTTCTGCCAACCGGGTGAATGAGGTCATTCTTGGCGAGCTGGCGGCGGCAAGGGAGCGGCTTGCCGACCCGCGCCGCACCGAAATCTCGGACCAGCTTGTCGATCAGGATGACGAGGACCTCATCCAGCAGGAAGACATGGTGGTGACGGTCAGCCATCGTGGCTATATCAAGCGGGTGCCGCTGTCCGTCTATCGTGCGCAGCGGCGTGGCGGCAAGGGACGCGCCGGCATGAAAACGCGCGATGAGGATTCTGTCACGCGTCTGTTTGTTGCCAATACGCATACCCCGATCCTCTTCTTTACCTCCAGCGGTATGGTCTATCAGCTGAAATGCTATCGTCTGCCCGAGGCGGCGCCACAATCGCTTGGCAAGGCGATGGTCAATCTGTTGCCGATCGAGACCGGTGAGACCATCAACACTGTCATGCCGATGCCCGATGACGCCGAGCGCTGGGATGATATGCATGTCATGTTCGCCACCGCGGCAGGGAACATCAGGCGCAACAGGCTGAGCGATTTCACCAATATCAAGCGCAATGGCAAGATTGCCATGAAGCTTGCCGATGGTGATGAACTTGTCGGGGTTGCCCCCTGCAATGAGAGCGATGACCTGCTGTTGGCGACGCGTGACGGTAAGGCGATCCGGTTCGCCGTCGATGCTGTGCGTGTGTTCCGAGGCCGTGACAGCACCGGCGTGCGGGGGGTCAAGCTTCTTGGCAAGGACTCGGTGGTGTCGATGTCGATCATCACCGACGAATCCAGCGAATTTGTCCTGTCGGTGACTGAAAACGGCTATGGCAAACGCACACCCGTAAGTGATTATCGGCGCACCGGCCGCGGTGGACAGGGTGTTGCCAATATCGAGACAAGCGCCCGCAACGGGCGGGTAATGGCCAGCTTTACCGTGGTTGAGGAGGATCAGCTGATGCTGGTCACGAATCATGGCCAGATCATCCGCATCCGTGTTCACGGCGGTGAGGGTGATTCGATCCGGATCGCCGGGCGCAAGACACAGGGTGTCAGACTGTTCGATGTGTCGGGTGACGATGACGAGCGTGTTGTTTCAGCCGGTCTGATCCGCGATGCGGATGACAGCGAGGATGAGGGTGCGGGCGAGGAAAATGACGCTGGCGACATGACCGGAGCCGCGCCGGGTGGTGATGACAATGCCGGCGAGGGACCGGCGCAATCGGTTGAAGAAGAATGAGCCGGCGCATCGTCATTTACCCCGGTACGTTCGACCCGCTGACTTTTGGCCATATGGACATCATTGAGCGGGCGGCGCGGCTTGGTGACGAGCTGATCGTCGCGGTGGCGTCGAACACCGGAAAGGGCCCGTTGCTGAGCGTCGAGGAGCGCACCGAACTCGTCGCCGCGGAATGCCGGCGGCTGAATGAAGATGGCACGGTCACGACGCCGGTCCGCGTTCTGAATTTTGCAAATCTGCTGACAGATTTCGCGCATGATCAGGGCGCGTCGATTATTGTCAGAGGATTGCGCGCCGTGTCAGACTTTGAAATTGAATTTCAAATGGCAAGTATAAACAGGAGGTTGCACGGCGATCTTGAGACGGTGTTTCTGATGGCGGCCGAGCATCAGCATTTCGTGGCATCGCGGTTTGTGAAGGAAGTAAGCCGCTATGGTGGCGATATCTCAAGCTTTGTTCCGGCCAGTGTCGTCCGCCGCATGAAAGAACTGTCCAGCGCCGGGAATTGACCTGACGCTCAGGTTTTCAGATACATGATCCGCTTGCCTGAGAAGGTCAGCGTCTTCGGCGACAGTGTCTTGGTGAAGCGGACGATATTTTCCTCGATGAGCTGCTCGATCCTGCCTTGTGTCGCCTCATCCGGGAATTCCCAGATCACGGTTGATATGTGAGGTGCCTGCGCGTTGCGGAATGCCTGGAAGGTAATTCCTTGCGTGTCTTTCAGCAGGTCAGGCCATTTCGTTTGTAAGATCGACTCAAATAGTTCACATTCTTCCGCGGATGGGAACGTCCTGATAAAGATCTTGGTAAACATAGTATCTCCGGGTCCATTTCATGTTTGATCTTAAATTCGCGGCGTCGGTGTTTTTCAGTCGCAAGGTTGCCAAACGGTCAGCGATTGTGGCCCTCATTGTCGGCTTTATCCTGGCCTTGATCAACCATGGCGACCTGATCTTTTCCGGCACGTTGACCATGACCTGCTGGATCAAGATGATCGCAACCTGCTTCGTGCCTTACACCGTGTCCTCTGTTACCGCGGTTCTGACCGCGCTTGAACAGCGCCAGATATCAGGTGGACTGGGGACCGAATCTGCCTGACACAAGCCTGTTTTGCCCGCCATCAGGCGCGCGGTGATATGATCCGCGCCAGATAGTCGAGACCATAGCCATAGAGCAATGTCAGCAATGCCACGGCGCTGGCGCGAAGAAGATATTCGATGAGGTCCGGGGCCGAAGGGTCGGCCATCGAGAAAATCAGGATGATACCGACGAGAAAGCCGATCCAGCCGGCGCGCACGGCTGACTGGCCGAAATGCCGGATCAGTGATGATCGTGACAGTTTGGTGCTGGCACCGAACGTTGAGAACAGCGCCATGGCGACCACCAGAATGACCGCCGGCGCATCGAAGAGGACCTCTGGCGACGACACGGTCATCACCGCGCCGATAACGACCAGAATCGAGCCGAGTATGCCTGTAATCATTGCTATCATTTTGGCGTGTCCCGTTTGCAGTTCCTGGCTGTCGCAACGCAGACCCGGAGGCATCTGTGATCCAGCAATTAACCGTTTATTGATGAAACCTATCATATAGTCCCGAAACAGGTCCAAGCCTATCGGAGTTTGTGAAACGGTGATGAGACTTCAAATCACGAAGAAAATATCCCTGCGGCCATTCCGGGTTTCGGACCGTGACGACATTGTCGCCGGCATCAATGACTGGCAGGTTGCGCGCTGGCTTGCCAGCGTGCCGTATCCATACAGGGTTGATCATGCCAATGCCTATCTCGCGCGGCCTGAGCATGGGGAATGCGCGTTGGCGGTGGCGGATGCCGGGGCGGTTCTGGCCCTGGCTGTCTGCGCCAATGACCGGCTTGTCGGCGGCCTGTCACTTGTGCCGGCGAGGCGTCGGCCCGGCCTTCGCGAATTCGGTTTCTGGTTGTCCCGACCCTGTTGGGGGAAGGGGATCATGCCCGCTGCCGTGAGGGCGGTGATTGACGAGATTCTGGACCGCGCGCCGCGAACCGGATTTGTGGCCGGCGCCAATCATGACAATTTGCGCTCGCAAAGGTTGATCCGTTCGCTTGGTTTTGTGGAAGATGGACGGGATGAAATCTTTTCCAACCCGTTGCAGCGGCGGGTGAGTGTGAAATGTTTCCGTCTTGGGCAGGATTGATTGCAAGGGATAGGTTCAGGCGCAGGCAGGGTGTTGACCAGCCGGGTTCGGGCGTGCGGCAGGGCAGACCGCAACCGCGCGCCAGACAACGAAAAAAAGGGTGGACACAGAATCACCAAATCCTTATACGAGGGGCTGACGTTTTGGGGTGACCCGGCGTCTTGTGACCGTGTTGCCACGGCAAGACGGGCGCGTAGCTCAGTTGGTAGAGCAAGTGACTTTTAATCACTGGGTCACAGGTTCGAATCCTGTCGCGCTCACCATTCAAAGCCGGTGTAATCCTTGTGATTATGCCGGCTTTTTTGCAGCACCTTTTTCAAGGACAAGCTTTCAGAACGTGCAAACACCCCCCGACCAAATCTGGCCAGGGGGTGACACCCGACTGCCGGGAGAAGAACAGTCAGATGTTGACAGTGACGCCCTGGCGGTCGAGCGCAACGACACCGCCTTCGGGTGCCAGGTAACAGGCGAAGAACTCGCGCCCCCGCATGGCCGAGCGAATGTCATGATGAAGCTGGCTTTGCGCCGCGCAAGGGAAGGAAACGCGGCGCGTGCGGCTGTCCGCATTCGGTTCGCTGAAGAAGGAAACAGCTATTTCGGCCATGGGAAACTCCTTGTTACATCTGCCTTTGGTGACCGCGGCACCGGGTGGAGGATTGCCCGGCGCCGCTGTCAGGTAACAATTTAGCCCCTCCTTTATTAAATAATCGTAAATTACTAATCACACGAATGTGACGAAGATGACTTGTGGCTTTGTGGCAATGTCACGGGTGCCTGGCATTGGCGGCAATGGCGATGTAGGGTGATGCCCTCCGAGGTCCCGGGAGACCTGAAACCGGGACGATTCAACGACATGGTTCAGTTGGGCTGGATCGAGAGAAAGTGTGGAAACGAGTGTCTGGGCAGTTGCAAAATCCCTTTGTGACGATGTCTTCCGGGGCGGGTGGCACTGACGGGAAAATACCGCGTCATAGCGCCACCACGCCGCGAAAGGACCGACCTGTCAACAGATTCACCGCCTTGGAATTCAGCGGTACCGCGCGGCAGTTCTTTGGCATTCAATTCGTGAATATACTGCTCATCCTGGTGACCGTCGGGATCTGGACGCCCTGGGCGCGCGTTCGCAAACGGAGGTTTTTCTATAATAACACGCGCTTTCTTGGCGACGGGTTTGATTATCTCGCCACCGGTCTTGATTTGTTCAAGGGCTGGAGCGTTGTGACGCTGATCCTGATCGGGTTTTATGCATTGCCGGTACTTGGAATTCCGTTCCTGCAGGAAGGCGTCAGCCTTGCCCTTGTCGCGGTCTATCCCTGGGCCATCAACCGATCTTTGCGCTTCAATGCCCGCAACCTCGCCTGGCGGGATGTGAGGTTCGACTTTTCGGGCAGCTATTTCGGATCGGCCTGGTATCTGTTTCTTCTGCCCCTTATCGGCGTGCTCAGCCTTGGCATCCTGCTGCCGTTGGCATCGAGGGGAATGCGCGAATATGTGGCTCGCAGCTATAGATTCGGCACGGCGCGGTTCTCCGGCAAAGGTCAGATTGCTCACTATTATGGTGCTGGTTTGCGGGCTCTGCTTCTGGCTGTCCTCTTGATCGTGATGGTAACGGGGCTGGTGGTTCTTGCGGTTCTTGCAATCGATGCTTCCCTGGCGGCCGACCCGCTCACCATGGATGGTCTGGCAAATATCCTTGGCGATGATTTTGGTCTGGCACTCATTTATCTCGTGCCGGTGTTGCTGTTTCTGATTTTTCTGCTGGTCGGCGGCTATTACCGCGCTCTCACCCGCAATATCATGGTCAATGCGTTGCGCCTGCAGGGCGGGGTCAGGTTCCGCTCGCGTGTCTCGGGACCGGGTCTTGCCTGGATTGTCGTCAGCAATCTTGTTCTTTGCGTGGTCACGCTTGGCCTGCTCGTTCCCTGGGCACAGGTCAGACAATATCGCTACCTGACCCGCCATACGGAAATCCGGCCCATCGCGGATATGCAGGGATATCTTGACCGTCAGATACAGGCCGGCAGTTCGATCGGCGATGCGGTCGGCGAGGCAGGGGGGCTGGAGATCAGTTTCTAGACATGCAGTTTCACGGGCGTCTGACAAAGGCGGGAACCACCGGGATGACAGAGGCGGTCTTGCGTGTCGAGGATGCCGGAGAGGGCGGTGCGAAGTTGATCCTGACGCGCGCGGATATGGCCGATGTCACACCGGTGACGATCGCTCATGTGCTGCCGAAAGTCGGTGGCGGCGATCTGCGATTACGCCTCTCGACAGGCGATGTCCTGCGATTGCCTGCGAGCATGGACACCGCGCCGCTGGAACGGTTCTTTCCAGGGCCGGCCCGGTTTGGATCGCGGCTGACACGGTTTGAGACAGTTGGCTGGCGAGGGGTTGTGTTGCTGTCCGTGTTGTTTCTGCTGGCGCTTGCCGGGTTGCGGCTTGCCATCGCGCCGGCCGGTGATCTCCTGGCACGGCTGATGCCAGATACGCTTGTTGAACGGGCCTCCGGACTTGTCCTCGCACAGCTCGACATGACCTTGCTGGAGGACAGCCGGCTGCCGGATGAGACACAGCGGCGGTTGACCGGTGAATTTGAAAGAATGCGTCTGCTGGCGGCACCGGAATTTGCCAATACAAGGCTGCATTTCAGGAACGCGCCGGCCATTGGACCGAATGCCTTCGCGCTGCCGGGCCATGACATTGTCCTGCTGGATGAACTTGTGACATTTACCGATGACGAGGATGTCGTTCTGGCTGTTCTGGCGCATGAATTCGGCCATGTCACGGAACAACACGCGCTGCGTCAGATCATGCGCAGCGCCGTCGTGGCCATTGGAATCGGCATGATCGTGGGCGCGGATGAGTCGGTCATCGAGGAAATTGTCGGATTTGGCGGCAACCTCGTCCTGTCCGGCCAGTCACGTGCGTTTGAACTGGAGGCTGACCTTGTGTCGGCCGACTGGATGCAACGGCTCGGCCGTGATGCCGAGGCGTTGCCGCGGTTCTTCCGCAAACTTCAGGAGGAATGTGGCGGGTTGTGCGATGGTGGTGGTTTGCTGGCCTCCCACCCGTCCTTTCGGGACCGGATCGAGGCTCTGGCAAACTAGGCCAGCGGTACAACAGACGGTCTAGCGGTCGAGTTTGAGCACTTCGCACCCCAGATAAGCCGCGTCACGTTCATCATGGCTGACGAAAATCACCGCCATCCGGCGTGTGGTTGCGATTTCGCGCAGGGCATCGAAACAACCGCGGCGCGTCGGCCAGTCAAGGGCGCTGAAGCTCTCATCAAGCAGCAGAATCGGCCGGTCACGCAGCATCGCGCGAACAAGCGCCACACGCTGTTGTTGGCCACCGGAGATTTCCTCCGGAAGGCGCGCTTGCAACCCGTCTATATCAAGCCGAGCAAAGGCACCGTCCACCTCGCCGGCTTCGATGCCGGCACCTTCCAGGGCGATGGTGACGTTCTCGCGACATGACAGATGGGCAAACAGATTGTCCGACTGGAACACGGTGGTAACGGGACGCTCCCATGGCGGAAGGGCGGAAAACTCCGTGCCGTTCCAGAACATGCGTCCGCTCACGGTTGTTTCGAACCCGGCGATCAGATCGAGAAGGGTGGTCTTGCCAACACCCGAGGGGCCCTGAATCGCCAGAATGTCGCCGGCGGCAAGCGTGAAATCATAGCGAAACACCAACCCGCCGGGGCGTTCAAAGACCAGATTGTCGAGTTCAAGCATGACGGCGTCTCCCCAGCATTCTCGCCGCGAGCGTGAACCCCGTGAACAGCAGCAATGTCAAACCAAGTAACCACAGCGACAATGCCGCTGCCTCGCCGGCACGATAGCGTGCCATTGTCTGATAGAGAAGCCATGGCAGGGTCTGAAACTGCTGGCTGCCAAACAGCGCCACGATCGTCATGTCGCCAAGTGACAAGGCCGAGGACAGGCCGGCGGCAAAACCAAGTTCAGGGGCGATGGCCGGAAGGGTGACCCGCCGCAGGCGACGCCAGCCGCGAAGGCCAAGCCCGGCACACAGCCTGTCATGCGCCGCGGCAAGCGCCGCCAGCCGGCCTTCAAGAACACGGTAGGCGAAGGGAAGGGCGATCAGCATATTGCCAAGCATCACCAGCAACGGCGCCAGCAGGAATACATCCGCCACCTGTCGCAACAGAATGAACAGCCCGGTCCCCAGAACAATCGCCGACACGGCAAGATAGAGCGAGATCGAGAGATCGAGCGGCCAGACAGCAAGGCCGGCGTTGCTGCGGCGCGTTCGCGCGCTGGCAAGGATCAGCGCTATGATGGTGGCAAGGCTGCCCGACGACAGCGCGATAAAAAGTGAGGTGATCAATGCCCGCCGGAAGGCAGGCCATTCTGCCACCACCATCAAATGTGGCCCCAGCCCGCGCAACAGGATTGCGATGACCGGCAGCATGGTAATGATAATGAACAGTGCCAGCGCCAACCCATCGGCGGCACGGCAGAGTGTTGATGTGTCGCCCCTTTGTGCCGGCACGGCGATGGTGCGGCGCGGGGTGGCGGCCCATGATCTGCCGGTCAGGCGCGTCAGCAGGACCACGACCACGCCGCAGATCACAAGTTGCAGAAGCGCCAGCTTGCCGGCCAGCGCCATGTCGAAATCAAACCGCAGCGCCGTGTAGATATTGACCTCAAGTGTCGTCACCGCAGGCCCGCCACCAAGCATCAGGATAAGCGAGAAGGACGTGAAACACAGCAGGAACACCAGCGCCAGCAAACCGGGGATCACCGGCCGCAGCGCCGGCCATTCGATCTGTCGGAACCGCTCCCATTCTGACAGTCCCCATTGCGCCGAGAGGCGCCATTGCGATGCCGGGACGCTGGCCAGCGCGCCATTCAGCACGCGCAGCATCAAAGGGGCGTTGAAAAACACATGCGCCAGCAGGACCGCGCCAAGCCCATAGATTGGCGGCAATCCGTCAAATCCCAGAAAGGCAAGACAGTCCGACACAAATCCGCGCTGTCCCCACACACCGATCAGGCCGGTTGCCGCGACCGTTGTCGGCATCACCACCGAAAGGAATGAGAATGGCAACAGCCAGGCAGCGCGCCACGTCAGCGCCCGCCGCCAGCAGGCACGCGCCACCGGAAGTGCGAGGGCCAGGGCGAGCAGGGCAGACAGGCTGGCCTGCATCGCGGTGAAGACCGCGACGCGCAAGATGTTGTCGCCACCGCCAGCCGAACCGTGACCGGCAACCGAAACCAGCGCACCGATCGCCGCCATGGCAAGGACGAGCAATCCGATGGCGATACCAAGGCCAACCGGCGAGATTGGCCCCGGCCGCCGCCAGAGCGCTATTGGCTGAGCGCGCGCTGCCACTCGCCAACCCAGGCGGACTTGTTTGCCGCCACATCCTCAGGCGCATAAAGCCGCGCCTCGACCGGTCTGATCAATCCGTCAAAGGCCTCTGGCAAATCAGCCTTGCCAGCCGGATACATCCAGTTCGTTGTCGGGATCACTGACTGAAAATCCGGTGACAGGATGAAATCCATGAACTGGCGGGCCAGGTCCGGTTGCGGCGCGTTCTTCAACATCGCGGCCACCTCAATCTGCAGATAGTGGCCCTCGTCAAAGGCGGCTGCCCGGTATTTGTCTGTCTCATCAACAACGATGTGATAGGCAGGCGAGGTTGAATAGGACAGGACCATGTCAGCCTCACCATCGAGGAACATCGAATAGGCGTCCCACCATCCTTTGGTGACGGTGACGATCTTTGGCGCCAGATCGGCCCAGGCCCGGGGCGCATCGTCACCATAGACAGAGCGCATCCAGAGCAGAAGGCCAAGGCCGGGGGTGGAAGTGCGCGGGTCCTGAATGACGATCCTGACATCGTCAGGTGCCTTGACCAGCGCCTTCAGGGATGTCGGCGGGGCGGCCATTGTCTCGCTGTTATAGACAAAGGCGAAATAGCCCCAGTCGAAGGGCACGAAATGATCATCATCAAACGCAACGGGAAGGGAGGTCCGGCCGTCCAGAGACACGCCGTGCGGCGCAAACAGGCCGGTATCACGCGCGGTCTTCATCAGGTTGGTGTCAAGACCAAGCACGATGTCAGCCTTGGAGGATGTCCCCTCAAGCTGCACGCGCCCCAGAATGCCGATGGAACTGTCGAGAGCAAGGAAATTCACATCACAGGCACATTCGGCCTCGAACGCTTTTTCAATGGCTGGGCCCGGCCCCCATTCCGAAGCAAAGGAATCATAAGTGTAGATTGTCAGTTTGGGCGTTTCGTCCGCCTGCAGTGAAAGGGACGAGAATGTCGCGGCGATAATCGCCATGACAGTTATAAATGAAATGCGCATGTTACCTCCAATGCGGCTCAATCAGCCATATCGAACGGTAAGGAAGGGGAAGTCGGGATCGACGGTGGATGTCCGCCCCGTAACTCGCTTTCCTCCGCCAGCATGACCTGGTTCAGGTTCGATGGGTTTTTCTCAGCCCGGCCGAAAGGCGCGGACACCCCAAGCGTGTCGTGATGTTATACAGCGATACCGAAAAACTTAAAAGCACGAAGAACGCGCGAAGGCTGCCGCCAGGCCCCTGAATCACCTCACGGCAAATCCCTGCGTGACCAAAGAGGCTCCTGGCTGATCGGATGGAGTGGTAGATGAAGATGCCAGCGGTGGATGGGGATGCAGGTGCAGGATGTTGTTTGCGTGTCGGGGGGGCATGGATCACATCATCATAGAATTGTCGCATAATGTATATTATGCAATATAGACCTTACTCACAAAGCGATATTTTGGATAAGAAACCTTCCTTATTATATTGTTTTTATGTCACTTCAGGTCAAACACCATGCCATCTATGCCCGGCTCGGTTCTTGGCGGACAAAGCGCTGCCAAGGTTTCATAATCGGCTTCAAGGCCAAGATGCGTCAGCACGGCCCTTTCCGGCTTCACCCGATCAATCCAGTCGAACGTCTGTTCATAATGGCTGTGTGACTGGTGCGGCGTGTCACGAAGCGCCTCGACAATCCAGAGAGGCACACCGGCAATGCGCTCAAGGACATCATCACCCAAAGCGACAACATCCGTTGAATAGGCAAACAGGTCATTGAACATGAACCCAAGCGAGTCGGTCGTGCCATGATCCTGGTGGAACACATCGACGCTGATGTCACCAATCTCCAGCCGCTGTCCGGGCGCAATCTCCACGATTTTCATCGGTGGAACGAAATAGCTCGGGGATTCAGGCTTTTTTTCGAACAGATAAGGAAAGCGCGCCTTGATGAAATCGCCATGAAACGGCGTCGCGTGGAGTTGCAGGTCAATCCGGTCAGGCCAGTAATAGGCCCGCAAATCATCCAGCCCGGCAATATGATCGGAATGGGTGTGGGTGATCAGCACCGCATCGATCTTCTTCAGCCCAAGCGGCAACAGCTGCTGTCTGATATCCGGGCCAGCATCGACAAGGATCGTCGTATCACTGGTCTGGATGAGAACGGCGCAGCGCTGGCGGCGGTTGCGTGGGTCATCGGGATTGCAGCGCCCCCAGCCGGCCTGACCGAGCGCCGGAACCCCCACGGATGTGCCGCATCCCAGAAGCGTGACCTTCATGATACCTCCATCCGTGAGAACAACCGCAGCGTGTTGGCGCGTGTCAATCTTGCCATTTCATCTGCCTCGACGCCGCGGATGTCCGCCAGTCTGGCCAGCGTGTGGCTGGTATAGGCAGGCTCGTTTGATTTGCCGCGCATCGGCACAGGCGCCAGAAATGGCGCATCCGTTTCCACCAGAATCCTGTCGGCAGGCGCGTCGCGGGCCACCTGCTGGATTGTTTTGGCCGATTTGAAGGTCAGGATGCCGGAAAAACTGACATAGAAGCCGATATCGAGGGCGCGCCGCGCCAACTCCGCGCCCGAGCTGAAACAATGGAGGACACCGGTGAAAGCGCCCTTTGTCATTTCATCCTCGATAATCGCGGCAATGTCTTCATCGGCTTCGCGCGCATGGACGATGATCGGCAGGTCAAGCCGACGTGCGGCGGTGATCTGCGCGCGAAAACTTGCCGCCTGGAGGTCACGCGGCGCGTAATCATAGTGGTAATCAAGGCCTGCCTCGCCAATGGCGACGCATCGCGGATGATCCGCCGCCGCCATGATGGCGTCGGTGTCGCAGGCCAGTTCCTCATTGCCTGCCTCATGCGGGTGGATGCCGGCGCTGAACCAGACATTGTCATAGGTCTCGGCGATGCGTCGCGGCCGGTCCGCCGTGCTCAGCTTCACGCCGATGGTGATCACCCGGTCAACACCCGCCTCGGTGGCGCGCGCCAGCACGGCCGGCAGATCGTCGGCAAGTTGCGGGTAGTCAAGATGGGCGTGGCTGTCGATGATCATCAACCACCCTGCCCGGCGTCATCTTCGACATAGCGCGGGAACACCGGTTCCGGCTTGGCTATGGACGTGCCGCCCTGCAACCGGCTCTTTCCGCCAACAGAGTTGAAATCGCGGGCGTCAGGCGCGACGCCAAGCTGGCCGAGCATACGGGCTGCCGATTCCGGCATCACCGGTTGAACAAGGATTGCCACCTGGCGGATTGTCTCGGCCAGAACCGCCAGCACTTCGGCCATGCGGGCCGGGTCGCTCTTTTTCAACCCCCAGGGTGCCATCGCATCAACATACCGGTTGGCGTCCGACACAACCTGCCAGATGGCCCGCAATGCCTCATGAAAGGCCTGCCGGTCCATCTGCATCCGCACCTCATCGATCAGGGCGTCTGTGGCTGCCATCAGCGCCTTGTCTTCATCCTGCGGATCGGCGGGAAGCGTTGGCATGACGCCATCACAGTTCTTGAAGATCATCGACAGAACACGCTGTGACAGATTGCCAAGGTCATTGGCAAGATCGCCATTCATCCGGTGGATCATCGCGCGGCGCGAAAAATCCCCGTCATTGCCGAACGGCACCTCGCGCATCAGGAAATAGCGCGTCTGGTCGAGACCGAATTCCGCGGCAAGCGCATTGGGGTCGATCACATTGCCAAGCGATTTCGATATCTTTTCGCCCTCATTCGTCCACCAGCCATGCGCGAAAACCCGTTTCGGCAGAGGCAGGCCCGCGGCCATCAGGAAAGCTGGCCAGTAGACAGCGTGGAAGCGCAGGATATCCTTGCCAACCATATGCAGATCGGCTGGCCAGAATTTGGCGTTCCGTTCGGTATCGCCGAATTCACCGTCGGTTGGCCATCCGGTCGCGGTCAGATAGTTCGTCAGCGCATCAAGCCACACATACATCACATGCGCATCGTCATCCGGTACCGGAACACCCCATGAGAAACTCGCGCGGCTGACAGACAGATCGCGAAGCCCGCCACGGACGAAGCTCTTGACTTCGTTGAATCGCGACTCGGGTCCGACGAAATTCGGGTTCGCCTCATAAAATTCAAGAAGCGGTTCCTGCCATTCCGACAGGTTGAAGAAATAGGACGGCTCCTCGACCCATTCCACCGGCGCGCCGGTTGGTGCCTTGCCATCGTGAATCTCGGCCTCGGTGTAGAAGGCCTCGTCACGGACCGCGTACCAGCCGGCATAGCTTCCCAGCCTGATATGGCCGCGTTCCATCAGCATCGACCACAATGTCTGGCAGGCCACCCGATGACGCGCCTCGGTGGTGCGGATGAAATCATCATTCGAGTAATTCATCCGCGCGGTCAGGTCGCGGAAATTCTGGCTGACGCTGTCGGTGAAGGATTGCGGTGTGACGCCCTTGTCCCTTGCCGCCTTCTCCACCTTCTGTCCATGTTCATCGGTGCCGGTGAGGAACATGACCTCATGGCCGTCCAGCCGCTTGAACCTGGCCAGAACATCGCAGGCAAGCGTTGTGTAGGCATGGCCAATATGCGGCTTGTCATTCACATAATAGATAGGCGTCGTGATGTAGAAACGCCCATTGTCTGAACCGGTCATCCGATTGTCCTGAATACCCTTGAAACGGCCGCGACGCAGTTATCGAGCCACCTAGCAGGATTTACCGCCATAGCCCTTTCAGGGCAAGGATTTCCGATGAAGTGCTATCAACTCGCGGCTCAGAAAATGCCCAAAATCAAGGTAGAGACTGTCCATTTGCGCGGCCCGTCGCAGAAAGGTGGCATGCGCCTCGGCAAGATCGTCCGGAACACGGTGTTCAAGGATCTGCCGGATGGCGGCTTCCTCAAAATCGCATAATGGCGCGGTCTCACCCCTTCCGGCCCGCAATGCCGCAAGCCGCAGCAGTCGGCCGACGAGCCAGATTGCCCCGTCCCGTGCCATCTGCCCGGCGGCCCCGCCCCGCCCCCATTTCTCACACAACGTCGCCAGCGCCGCTTCATCCAGCTTTTGCTGCCCGATCAGTGAACAGACGGCCCTGTAAAGATCATCGGACTGACTTTCGGCCAGCGCCAAGCCCCGCCCCGGTGCACCTTCCGAAAGACACGCCAACGTCGCCACCCGGTTGTCTTCCTCGTCGACCAGCTGTGTGGCGAGGATGGCCTGGCAGGCATCAGGGTTCAACGGATCCAGCCTCACCACCCGGCAGCGGGACCGGATTGTCGGCGGCAGACGCCCGGGACGCGAAGCGATGAGGATCAGCATGGCGCGCTCAGGCGGCTCCTCAAGAAGCTTTAGTAACGCATTGGATCCATTTCGGTTTACAGAATCCATGGAATCGATGATCGCGACACGCCATCCGCCACGACCGGGCTTGTTCGCCATGAAAGCCGCAAGCTTGCGTATCTGGTCAATCTTGATCTGCCCGGACTTGTTGTCATCGATCTGTGGGCGGACAAGCATCAGATCTGGGTGCGCTCCCCTGATTACGAGGTTGACCCCGGGATCATCGCGATCAAGCACAAACCCCTGCCCTGCCGGCCTGTTTTCGCTGAGAAGCCAGGCCGCCGCCATGCAGGCCATGATCGATTTGCCGATCCCCTGCGGTCCGGTAAGCAGCCAGCCATGTGCGACACGACCGCGGACCATGGATTGCGACAGCGCTTCGGTGAAGACCGCGTGACCATGGATCTCCCTCTCGGGTATCAACAGGGCCGGGTCACTCATGCGCTGTTCCGCTCGGCATGTCAGGACAGACCGGCGGCCGCAAGCCGCGGCATCACCGCTGCCACAATGTCGCCGGCGATGACATCGATATCCCGTGCCGCATCGATCACCACGAACCGGCCACTCTCCTGACTGGCAAGATCGAGAAATGCCTGCCGGACGCGGCGATGGAAATCGGCGCCCTTGCTCTCAAAACGGGATTCCGAGGTGGCGCGCGCGCCGGCGCGCCGCAATCCCTCCTCGACATCCATATCCAACAGGACCGTCAGGTCAGGAACAAGATCACCGCAGGCAAGACGATTCAGCGCCTCGATATCCTGGCTTGGCACGCCGCCAACATACCCCTGATATACCCGCGTTGAGTCATTGTAACGGTCGCTGATCACGATACGGCCCGCTGCCAGTGCCGGGCGCAGGACATGCACCACATGCTCATGCCGTGACGCCGACATCAACATGGCCTCGGTCGCTGCGCACCAGCGGTCGGCACGTCCAGTGACAAGAAGTTGTCTAATGGATTCAGCTGACTCCGTTCCGCCCGGCTCACGTGTCAACAGCGGTTCGCAGTTCCCGATATGACTTTTAAGGTGATCCGCAAGTCTCTGTATCTGTGTGGTTTTGCCACTTCCCTCACCACCTTCGAACGTAATGAAATAACCACTCATGAGATCGGACTATTGGAACTGGATTGAATCGGCGCCAGCGCCGAAAATCAGATATTTAAAAGCTTCGCCAACGCGATCAAACAAACCAAGCTCTGCGACATCACTGGCTGCTGTCAGGGGGTAGACCAGCTTTTCATCCGGCAGTTGCAGCACCAGCGTACCGACTGTCTGCCCGGCGGTAACAGGCGCTGGCACCGGGTCACTCCACTGCAATGACATTTTCATGCGGCGACGGTCTGTCCGCGACAACACCAGATGCAGCGGCTCGTTGAGAACCAGATCCACCTTTGGCGCCCTGCCAAGCCATACATTGGCCTGATCGACCGATTCACCCTTATCGAAGAACCGGTACAGCTTGAACTCACGGAACATCAAATCCATCAGGCGGCGCGATTCCGAAGAGCGCTGTTTCATGCTTGAAAGACCGTTCAAGACCATGACAACCCGTTGGCCGTCACGATGCGCCGACCCGACAAGCCCATATCCCGATTCCTCGGTATGGCCAGTCTTCAGCCCGTCAGCGCCTTCGGTACCATAAACAAGGGGGTTTCTGTTGCCCTGCTTGATGCCGTTATAGGTGAATTCCTTTTCGGCAAACATTGAATAGAGTTCGGGGTAGGTATCGAGCGGAAAATCCCGGATCATCGCCGTTGCCAGGATGTTCAGGTCGCGCGCGGTGGTGAACTGGTCCGGGTCCGGCCAGCCGGTGGAGTTTCGAAATCTCGTATTTTCCATCCCGAGTTGCCGTGCCACATAATTCATTTCCTCGGCAAAACCGTCCTCGGTGCCAGATATGCCCTCGGCCACCGCAATAGCCGCATCATTGCCAGACTGTACAACGATGCCATAGAGAAGATCACGAACGGATACCTGCTTGCCAACCTCGACAAACGTCTTGGAGCCGCCCTTGCGCCAGGCCTTGGTTGAAATCAGAAAGGTGTCATCCAGTGACAGCGACCCATCGGCGATGCGCTGGAATGCGATGTAGACGGTCATGATCTTGGCCATGGAGGCCGGCTTCATCGGCGCGTCCGGGTTCCGTTCCATCAACACCTTGCCAGACCCAAAATCGGTCACATACGCGAACTCTGCGGAGGTGTCGATTTCAGCTGCGCCCGCCGACTGCACTAACCAGTTGGCCAGAATGGCGGCAAGGACCATACGGAAACATTTCACTGGATTTTCCTTTCTGCCAGAACCTTTGACATGACCGTGCTAAAGGCAAAAAACGGCACAATAATGTCGCCTCAGTCGACGATGATTCGCGCGCCCCTAAAGCCGAGATCAAACACTGCCGAAAGCAGCCTGTCCGCCTCCTCGACCTCATTCACCGGGCCCAGCCTGACGCGATGCAAGACCTGCCCGTCGCGATTGATGCGCGACACCTTGCCAGTGCCAACCCGGTCAACACGATTCAGCACATTGACGGCATTCGTCTCGGAATGGAACGCGCCAATCTGCACCCAGATGCTGGTCTCTATCGGCGGCACATTTATTACCTCACCGACATGCGCGTTTGCCAGAAGATCAATCGCCGATTGCCCATCCTCGGCATTGTAGTTTGACCGGCCACTATTCGAGGTGGCAGAAAAGGTCACGTTCGAAGCCCCGACAGCGTTAAATTCAGGCATTGGTGTTTCCGGCTTGCCCTCGACCTGCGGAAACAGGCCTTTCCTCGCCAGATCTTCAAGACGCAGGCTTTGTTCTGCCAGCAATTTCACCCGCACCTTTGCGATGCCCTGATCCTTGAACCCCAGAAGTCTGGCTGATTCCCGAGACAGATCGATGATCCGGCCCGCCACGAACGGTCCCCGGTCATTCACCCTGACGACAAGGGATCGTCCATTGTCGAGATTTGTCACCCGCACCACGCTCGGCATCGGCAGCGTCTTGTGCGCGGCGGTAATCTTGCCGGGATCAAAGATCTCGCCATTCGCGGTCAGCCTGCCGGCAAACTCATCGCCATACCATGATCCGATCCCGGTCTCGTCATAGGCAAGGTCACGCGACGGATAATACCAGACGCCGCCAACATTATAGGGATCACCAACCTTGTAGCGCGGCTTCGCGACAACGGTGCCGGCGGTCAGTTCCTCGGCCTGCCGCGCCACCTGTTTTTCCTTCTGGGATTTCTTCACCATATCGATGGCAAGTTCTGCGGTCGTGCATCCGGCCAGAATGCCCCCGGCGATCCCCAGACTCGCGATCACCCGCATCCATTCAATCAGTCCCCGCCGCATATGACGCCTCCCTAACGCAAGGAATCGGAGAGAGTGCCGATCGCCAGCGCATAGTAATTGGACCGGTTCCAGCGAAGGATCGATTCATAATTGCTGTAGACGAGATAGGCCGGACCGCCGACGCCTTCCGGCATCACCAACCGCGCTGACAAAGGCCGTGACGGCAGGTTGGTGCCATCGGCGCTGCGGACCCCGGCGTTCTGCCATACCGGCAGCGTATGGCGTGACTTCGTCTCGAACAGCTTGGTTGCCCCCATGCCGGCAATGACAAGGTTGCCGGGGATCCGCACCTTGCGCCCCCAGGTGATGTCATCGCGCCACCCTGCCTTGGCAAGATAGTTGGCGGTCGAGGCAAATACATCCTCGGTCGTGCCCCAGATATCGCGCCTGCCATCACCGTCCCAATCCTCGGCAAAATTCAGGAAACTGGATGGCATGAACTGGCTCTGTCCCATCGCGCCCGCCCACGACCCTTTCATGTCGGCAGCCTTGATATGGCCTTGCTCAATAATCTTGAGTGCGTTCAGCAATTCCTTGCGAAAATAGGCGCTGCGCCGACCATCATGCGCCAGCGTGGCGAGCGATTGCGGAATGTTGAAGCTTCCCAGATATTTGCCGAAGCTGGTCTCCATCCCCCAGAAGGTGACGATGTAACGCTTCTGAACGCCGTATTTGGCGGCCACCCGGTCAAGAATATCGGCATGTTCGACAAGCATGCGGGCGGCTGTCTTGCGCCGCCACTCGCTGACGAACCTGTCAAGATATTCATCAAAGGTAAGGGTGAATTCCGGCTGGCTGCGATCAAGCTCGATGACCCTTGGCAAGGGCTCTATGCCGGACAGGGCGGCATCAAGCGTTGCCTCTGATATGCCAAGGCCGCGCGCCTCGGCGCGAAGTTCGACCAGCCATTCGTCAAATGGCTGATCACTCGCCAGAACAGGCAAAGCGAGTCCGGCGACGAAGGCCAAAAACAACAGAAAGAACCGCCGCAACAGATGCCGCGCAGCGCGTCTGAGCGATCCGATTGCATTCGATATAGTGTGATACAAGATTTCCCTGCCTTGCGCTGCGGCCTTCATCCTGGCCTGCTGAGACAACCCGGGGAGAAGACACATGATATTGTGGCAAGAGTAACGCGCAACCGCTATCTGTGGCAAGAAACGAAATGCCCATACAGGGTGTAAAATCCAAGTAAATTCCCGGCGCACCGGCACGGTTTGTGGGATATCAGTCTTGCAGGCGATCGCCCCGCATGCCGGCGCGCTCGAGATGGATTGGCAACACCCGGCCATAGAGTTGCCTGGTGCGTTCGACACTTCCAACCATGCCTTCGGTCTCGACAAAGGAGAATATTCCGACATAGCGCCGGCGCGTTCCGGTGACCGGTGTGACGCGATGAAGTGAATAGCGGCCCTTGAAGATCTGCAAATCGCCCGGAACGAGGTTCAGCGACTTCACCTGCTCCGACCGGCCATCCAGCACGTCCGCCACTGCGGCAAAACATTCATCCTCGGCGCTGCGCAGGCCGGGGGCATATTCGAACACACCGCCAGCCTCGCCATTCTGGATGGCCAGCGTGACGGTAAAATTATTCGTGTCGAAATGCCAGGGGAACCCCTCGCCTTCCTCGACCATATTGATGATCACATCGGCAAGCGGGTCGGCGTAGCGGTAGAAATCGGGGGCACAAAGCGCGGCGCGTATGAAGGTCTGAAAGGGCGCATATTCATAGATCGCGCGAAGCCCGCTATCCGCGCCGAAATGATCTGCCGGCACGAACGCATTCGACCGGTCATAGAAGCGCCGCCGCGGGTCGCGCGCGGGAAGGCCAGGATCATCCTCGGAAAAATACGCATTGGTTCGGTTGAAGGAGCGGTGCGCATGGTCGGCGACAGCATCCGCCTCACTGACAAGCGCCGGCAAGGCCGACGCCCTGACGAAGCCGGGAAGAACACAGCAGCCGTCCGTTGTGAGTTGCTCCCGTGCGGACGCGACCGCCGCATCATAACGGTCCGGGTCGCGCCCATCGAGCGGATAGACATCCAGATCGATGAAATCCTCAGGATTGGCAGTGGATTGTGCTGACATGCCGACACCTCGCCGAAAACACAATGTGGCATCAGCCTGACCGCAGTTAACCACGAAAGGCAATCCCGATTATCTGCAAGGCGCGCCTGTAGACAGGGCATGTCAGGTTTGTTGGATTTTACGCTTAATTGCA
>JAYQDX010000007.1:0-42374 GCA_038138545.1 Rhodobiaceae bacterium
CCCCGGGCACCATCTTCCCAAAGATTCGTGGTTCAATGTCCGGTGGCGGCTTCGGGTCAAACGCCCTTCTTCCGGGCGGCCCATATTCCGGAACAGGGGCGTGATCGGACGGTTTCACCCGAAGCCAAAATGGCAGCTTCGAGTGAGCTTCATCTGTCGATGCGTCGGCGCCTTGTCACCGGCCGAACGAAGCGTGTCGTCCTCTGAGGTGAAGCGCCGGTTCTCGCCCGTGCGGCCGTTACGAGAAACCGTAGGCCACCACAACCTGCCAGGCGCAAGGCGGTGTGACTTTGCAAGGCCGGTTCTGGCCGGTATCGATTGCCAAATATCGAACCGGGTTTTGTAACCGTCCATGCATCGTGTTATATCCTGACCAAACAGTCGACTTTTTTGAGCAATAGAGCACGAGGCACCTGCTTCACATGGATAACGTCAATCATCACCAGTCACCTCACTCGATGATCGGCCGGCAGGCGCCGAACTTCTCCGCGCGCTCGTCGAAGGGTGAATTGTCGCTATCGGCCTTCGAGGGCAGCTGGACGATCCTGTTCTGCCACCCGGCAGATTTCACACCTGTCTGCACGACCGAGTTTGTCGAACTGGCGCGCCGGCAGCGCGAATTCGACGAACTCGGTGTCGAGCTTCTCGGCCTGTCGGTGGACAGTATTTACAGCCACATCAACTGGCTGGAATGGATCAGGGCAAAAATGGATGTCGAGGTGCGGTTCCCGGTAATCGAGGATCTGTCGATGGAGGTCGCCACCGCCTATGGCATGCTTGACCCGACAAGCCGGACAACAGCGACCGTGAGAGCGTGCTATTTCATTGATCCGGACCAGATCATCCAGGCCATCATCCATTATCCGATGTATGTCGGCCGCTCGATCGATGAGTTGCTGCGCGTGCAAAAGGCCTTGATAGACACGCACAGGAACGATCTGTCGACGCCCGCCGACTGGCGCCCCGGCGAGAAATATCTGCGGACGACGCTGGATATGCACGCCATTGAAACGGATAACTGGCTTGCCAGCACCATTGGGAACCGCGTGGAAGGATAGGGGAAGATTCATGGCATCGGCCGGGGGTTTACCGATCACCAGCGAGACAACCAACAGCGTCCTCGAGGTATTTCAGGCGCTGTCACATCCGGTGCGTCTCGAAATCTGTCAGCTGTTGATGATACGTCAGTATTCCGTTGGTGAGTTGTGCGAGGCGCTGTCGTTGAAGCAATATGCTGTATCGCAACAGCTTGCCGTGCTGCGAAAGGCGGAAATTGTCGCCACCAGACGTGATTCGCGTCACATCATCTATATTCTGAGCAGTGACAAGGTGCGACGGATCCTGCGTGTCAGCATCGCCAACCTTGCTGTGAGCCCGAATGAGATCAAACTCCGTGAAGTCGACCGCAAGCAACAGGCAGGCGGGTTTGCCAGCCTTGGCTAGATTGTCGCGCGTGGCGTCGTCGCTGCTGCTGGCCGCCCTGCTTCTGGTGCCGCTTGCGGCGATCGCCGAGACAAGGCTGGTCATGGTGACATCCGATCATTGCCCGTTCTGCCGGGCCTGGGAACGTGACGTCGGGGCGATCTATGACAAATCACCCTACGCGCCGAACATGCCGCTCACGCGGGTGGAGATGGGCGCCCCGTTGCCGGATGATATTGTCCTGACAGAGCCTGTTATAGGGACGCCCACCTTTCTGATTGTCAGCGAAGGTCGTGAGGTTGATCGTCAACGTGGCTATGATGATGCCGAGATGTTCTGGTGGTGGCTTTCGGGTCATGTGCCTGAATGACCTTAACTAACAAATTCACATGCTGAAATTTGCATGTCACTCACAATTTATGTTGTGATATTCCGCATATTTGCCCATCCTCGTATCAATGGGAGAGGGCCTTTATTGGTGCAGGGTCGGGGCAACAGGATCAGAAAAGCCAGCCGACCGTGATGCCCGCTCCCGTTCGAACGAACAAAAGCAAGGGAGCCTACTCGTGAAGACATACGTCCTGAAACCGATGTCGCGACGTCAGGCGATGACGCTTCTCGGCGCCGCCGGACTGACCTGTGCTGTGGCCCCGGTGGCCCTGGCCGGACCGGAAGATGTCGCGGCCCGGATCGCCGAGCTCACCGGCGGCGCGGCCGCTGACGATGCGTTGATTACGCTCGACATGCCGGAGATTGCCGAGAATGGCAACGCCGTGAAGGTCGCTTTCGATATCGACAGCCCGATGACCGCCGACAATTACGTGAAAGCCGTGCATATTCTGGCCGACGGCAATCCGGAAGCGGATGTCGCGACATTCAATTTCTCGCCGGCGATGGGGGCCTGCTACGCGACCACCCGCATGCGGTTGTCGAAAACGCAGAATGTGCATGTGATTGCCGCCTTCAGTGATGGCAGTTTCGGCAGCGCCGAGGCGACTGTGAAGGTCACCATCGGTGGCTGTGGCGGATAAGGAGAGAGATCATGGCGAAAGTAAAACCCCGCGTGAAAGTGCCGAAGACCGCTGAAGTGGGCGAACTGATCGAGATCAAGACGCTGATTTCGCACCCGATGCATAGCGGCCGTGCCGTGGATGGTGATGGCAAGCTGATTCCACGTCGGATCATCAACAGTTTCCGTGCCTCCTTCAACGGCACTGTGGTGATGTCGGTGGATCTGAAGCCTTCGGTATCGGCGAACCCGTTCTTCACCTTTCCGTTCACCGTCACCGAGTCGGGGACCTTCGACTTTGTGTGGGTCGAGGATGGTGGCAAGGAATACACAAAATCAAAAAAGATCAGCGTCGGCTGATCCCGCATGGTTGATTGAAAAGAGGGCCAAGTCAAAGGTACAGGGGGACGTTTTCATGGCCGAAGACAAGAACAGCAATGGCACTTTTTCGCGCCGCTCGCTGATTGGCGGGGCGGCGGCTCTCGGGTCGGTCGGGCTTGCCAGGGCGGCGACCGGCGCCGAGGCAAATCCCGAAAATCTGCCACCGAATGTTTCGGAATGGACGCCTTATCTCGGGGCCGGGGTGGATGCCAACCCGTATGGCATGCCGTCGCCCTTTGAAGAGCACGTCGTTCGTCGCAATGTGGAATGGCTGACCGCCAGCACAGAATCATCGGTGAACTTCACGCCATTGCATGAGCTTGAGGGTTTCGTGACGCCGAACGGCCTGTGTTTCGAGCGGCATCATGGCGGTGTTCCCGAGGTCATCCCGACCGATTACCGGCTGATGATCAACGGCCTGGTCGACCGTGAACTGATCTTCACGCTTGATGATTTGAAGCGGTTCCCGCAAACCAACCGCTTCTATTTCCTTGAATGCGCGGCCAATGGCGGCATGGAATGGCGCGGCGCGCAGCTCAATGGCTGTCAGTTCACCTTTGGCATGGTCCATAATGTCCAATATACCGGCGTGCTGTTGAAGGACCTTGCCCGCGAGGTCGGAGTCAAGCCGGATGCCAAATGGATCCTGGCCGAAGGTGGCGACTCATCCGGTATGAACCGCTCCATCCCGATCGAGAAGATCATGGACGACTGCATGATCGCCTGGGCGATGAATGGCGAGGCGCTTCGTCCCGAACAGGGCTATCCGGCGCGTCTCGTGGTGCCGGGGTGGGAAGGCAATATGTGGGTCAAATGGATCCGCCGCCTGGAATTCGGTGACATGCCCTATATGGCGCGTGAGGAGACCTCCAAATACACCGACCTGATGAAGGACGGCAACGCGCGGATGTTCACCTGGGTGATGGATGCGAAATCGGTCGTGACCTCGCCAAGCCCGGAAAAGCCGATCCTCGAGAAAGGCGTTCACCAGTTGAAGGGGCTTGCCTGGTCCGGTCGCGGCAAGATTACCCGTGTCGATGTCTCGCTTGATGGCGGGCGCAACTGGCAGACGGCCGAACTCCATGGCCCGGTCCTTGACAAGTGCCTGACCCGCTTCACCCTGCCGTTTGAATGGAATGGCGAGGAATTGCTGGTGCAGTCACGGGCGATGGACGAGACCGGTTATGTGCAGCCGACGATCGACGCGCTGCAGGCCGAGCGCGGCGTGAATTCCATCTATCACAACAATGCGATCGCCACCTGGATGGTCAACAAGGACGGGAGTGTGGACAATGTCAGGCTTGGTTAAGGCATGGCTTGCCGGCGGCGCGATGCTGGCGCTGGTTGCGTCCCCGGTGCTGGCCTCGGAAAGACCGTTCAATCTTGGCAAGATCGCCACACCCGAAGAGGTGGCGGGATGGGACATCGACGTGCGCCCGGACGGGCTTGGTGCGCCTGTTGGCATGGGCAACGCCATTGATGGCGAGGAGGTCTATGCCGATCGCTGTGCCGCCTGTCATGGTGATTTCGGCGAGGCGGTTGACAACTGGCCGGTGCTGGTCGGTGGCGAAGGTACCCTCGATGGCCATGATCCGGTAAAGACGACCGGCAGTTACTGGCCCTACGCCTCGACGATGTATGACTATATCTACCGGGCGATGCCATTTGGCGAGGCGCAGTCACTGACTTATGACGAGACCTACCAGATTGTTGCTTTCCTTCTCTATATGAACGACATTATCGAGGATGATTTCGAAGTCAGTCACGAGAATATCGGGACCATCGAAATGCCGAACCGTAACGGATTCTTCATGCCCGACCCGCGCCCCGACGCGCAGCCGGTCGCCGGTGAACCCTGTATGAAGAATTGTGATGTTGCAACGAACATCATCGGCCGGGCGCGCGATATCGATGTGACGCCCGAGCAGGAAAGCTAAAGCAAAAGGAGACAATGATGCGATTTATAATGGCTGCGTTGATTGTGATGCTGTCGGCCGCCATGCCGGCACATGCGGGTGACATCAAGGCTGGCGAGAAGGTCTTCAAGAAGTGCAAGGCCTGCCATGTCGTCGACAAGGAAAAGAACAAGACCGGCCCCCATCTTGTTGGCATCATCGGCCGTCCGGCGGCGAGTGTAGAAAGCTTCAAGAAATATTCGAAGGCGATGAAGGCCAGCGGTATCGTCTGGGACGCCGCCAGCCTCGATGGCTATCTGGAAAACCCGAAGAAATATCTGAAGGGTGGCAAGATGGCCTTTGCCGGACTGAAGAAGCAAAAGGACCGCGACAACATCATCGCCTATTTCGAGTCACTCCAGTAGGCGTCTATTGCCAGCCTGACACCAGCCAGACTCCAGCCTGACTCCAGGGAGAGACACCATGCGTTCACGCCGTGAATTCCTCCAGTTTGCGGCGGCCAGCGCCAGTGTCTTTTCGGCCTTTCCGAGTTTCGCCGCCGCTGCCGCACGCCAGCAATTGACGCAGGACGACCTGCTGTCCTTCGACGCCAAGGGCCAGGTCACGCTCCTCCACCTCACCGATATCCATGGCCAGCTGAAGCCGGTCTATTTCCGTCCGCCATCGGAAAATTTTGGTGTCGGCAATTTTGAGGGCATCCCGCCACATCTTGTCGGTCAGGACTTCCTGCGCCATTTCGGGATCGAGCCGGGCTCCGCGCTGGCCTATGCGCATACGATGGTCGATTACGAGGCGCTGGCACGCGCCTATGGCCGCCTCGGCGGGCTGGACCGGACCGCGACACTGGTCAAGGCCATCCGCGCCGAACGCGGCGATGACAGCGTGCTGCTGCTGGATGGCGGTGATACCTGGCAGGGATCCTATACATCGCTCAAGACGCAGGGTGCCGACATGGTCTCGGCGATGAAACTGCTGAAGCCGGATGCCATGGTGGGCCACTGGGAATTCACCTTTGGCAAGGACCGGGTGGAGGAGCTGATCGAGGAGATGGGCTATCCCTTCCTTGGCGGCAATGTCTTCGATACCGAATGGGACGAGCCGGTGTTCGAAAGCACGGCCTTTTTCGAGCGAGGCGGGGTGAATGTCGCCGTCATTGGCCAGCATTTCCCCTACACGCCGATCGCCAATCCGCGCCATATGGTTGAGGGCTGGTCATTCGGCATTCGGCCGGAACAGATTCAGGCGAATGTCGATGCCGCGCGCGCCGATGGCGCCGAGATTGTCGTGCTGCTGTCGCATAATGGCTTCGATGTCGACCAGAAGATCGCCGCCACCGTGTCGGGGATCGATGTCATCCTGACAGGCCACACGCATGACGCCATTCCGCAGGCGATCCGGATCAGGGACACGCTGCTGCTGTCATCGGGCTCACACGGCAAATATCTTGGCCGGGTCGATCTGAAGGTCGAGGGCGGCCGGGTGGTCGATGCCGCCAGCACTCTGATCCCGGTCTTTTCCGACGTGATTACGCCTGATGCCGGGATGGCGGCGCATATCGATGCGCTGCGTGCACCCCATGAGGCCGAGTGCAGCCGCGTCATCGGCAAGGCCGGGTCATTGCTCTATCGGCGCGGCAATTTCAACGGCAGCTGGGATGATGTGATCTGCGATGCCATCCGCGTTGAACGTGATGTCGAGATCGCGCTGAGCCCCGGCTTTCGCTGGGGCACGACGCTGCTGCCGGGGCAGGATATCACCATCGATGACATGTACACACAGACAAGCATGAATTACCCGGCCGTCTATCGCATGGAATTCACCGGCAAGCAGCTGAAGGACATTCTGGAAGATGTCTGTGACAACCTGTTCAATCCGGACCCGTTCTTCCAGCAGGGTGGTGACATGGTGCGGGTCGGCGGGATGCGTTATCGCTGCGCGCCAAAGGCCGCCATGGGACAGCGCATCAGTGACATGGTGCTGACTGACACAGGTGCGCCGATCGAAGCCGAGAAAAGCTACATGGTCGGCGGTTGGGCCTCGGTCAATCCCGATACCAAGGGACCGGCCATCTACGATCTGCTGGAAAGCTATATCAAGGCGCAAGGTGTCGTCACGCCGTCCGGCGCGCAGTCCGTCATCATCGACGGGATGGTCTGAGGCAAGCTTCCCGCCTTGATGACAGGGCGGCCGTGGGCCGCCCTTTTCCGTTCCGCTTCATCAGGTCAAAAAGAAAGGCGGCCTGTGGGGAAGCCGCCTTTCAACCGTTTGATATGTTCCGTGTTTACGAGAACATGTCGGAGGTGATGCCGGCATACCAGCCAAGCGACTCCTCATAGGTCGCCTTGCGGACGTCTGCAGTTTCGTCACCCTGCGAGATGAACTTGTCGGTGACGTCGATCTTCTCGGCTCCAGCCTTGTAGTTGGCACCGACCTTAATGCCGTCATTGGTGCCGATCAGCGACCAGCAGGTGTTGGCAAAGCGCGGCTCATAGACACGGCTTCCGGTCAGCGCGCCACGGATGTGGTTTGCCGCGACCTTCGCCTGGCTGTTGGCAGAGAAGCCCGATTTCGGCATCGAGGATGCCACCGAGGCGTCACCGAGAACATAGATGTTCTCGTCCGCCCTCGATGTCATGTTGGCCGGGTTGATCGGGCACCAGTCACCGTCATTGACGCCGGCGGCCATGGCGATGGAGCCGGCACGCTGGGCCGGAACGACGCAGGCTGCGTCCGCCGTGAAGGTGTCGAGGTCGGTCTCGATTTCCATGGTCGAGGCATTGATGTTCTTGATGCCGCCATGGGTGTCGGGATCGAGCCATTCAATCATCCCCGGATAGTGTTTTTCCCAGCCGGCCATGAACAGGCCCTGCTTCGAGAACTTCGCCTTCGGATCCAGGATGATGATCTTGGCTGTCGGATTCCGCTCCTTCAGCATATGGGCGATCATCGATACCCGCTCATACGGGCCGGGTGGGCAACGATACGGGTTTGGCGGCGGTACCATGACAAAGGTGCCGCCCTTCTTCATGTTCATGACCTGATTGCGTAGAAGCTGCACCTGCGTGCCGGAAGTCCAGGCATGCGGCATCAGGCTTTGCGCTTCCGGCGAGTAACCCGGTACGCTGTCATATTTCAGCGAGATGCCCGGCGACAGAACCAGCTTGTCATAGCCGACCTGGCCGCCATGGCCGAGATTGACGACCTTGTTGGCCGCATCCACCGATGTGGCCCACTCATGAACGACGTTCACGCCACGGTTCACGGCCAGACCGTAATAATTGTGGCCGATGGAACCGTAATTCCTGAATCCGCCCAGATAAAGATTGGAGAAGAAGCAGGTGTAGTACCGCTTCGATGCCTCAATCAGAGTGACATCGACGGCACCCTTCGAATCCTTGGCAATGTAACGGGCTGCGGTCGCGCCACCGGCGCCGCCGCCAATCACCACAACGCGCGGTGTCGCGCCGAACGCAAGCGACGGCATCGCCAGCGCGGTCGAACCGGCAAGCAGGCCGCCGGCAAATTGTCTTCTGGAAAATTTTGTCATTTTTCCCCCCTCTGTCCCATTGAGCGATCATCGCTACCAAAAAGGGTATAATCAATGCGGGGAATTACAAATGAATCCGCCTACGCATGTTTATTTTTGCATATTACAAATGATTGTGCGCTACTCCGCTGCCGGCAGGCTGGCGAAAAACACCGCAAGCGAGGCGATCTGTTCGGCGTCGAGACGGCTTGTCACCATTTTCATCACCGGATGTTCAATATCCCCGACCTTGTAGGCGTGCATCACGGTGGCGAAGGTTTCGGGATCGAGGCCGGTGATAGAAGGGATGCCCCGGTCCGCGCCATCCTGGCTGTGACAGGTAACGCATTCGCCCGACAGATACTCGCCATAGCCGATATCCGCACCGGCAAGAAGCTCCTCGGCGTGAACCGGCATGGTGGACAAAGACCCGGCAACAACAACGGTAACTGCAAACAACCGCACGACGTTATATCCCCCCTCGTGATACCGCGGAAAAGAGTGACCAATCACGGCGCCGACGTCAATTACATAGGAATTTTGCCATACAAGATCTGGCGGGATGGGAGACGCCAGCCGGTCGATCTGCCGCGCGGCCACCGAGTTGACCGGTACCTGCCAGTCCAGCCGGGCTATCATGCGGATATACCGCGAAATGGCCGGGGTACATGCCGTGCCATTTTCTCCTCATGTCGGGCCTGCAACGGGAAGGCCGATGTCAGAGAAACCCGGCATCACATCAGCGGACCGTAACGGTAGATGATGTAGCCCCATCCAAGGATGACCATCGCCCCCAGCGCAATCACCCGCATTTTCTTGCTTGTACGTCCCTGAATGACCCACTGTGTCATAAGCTTGCCAAGAAACACGATGGCAAGGGCGAACAGGGCCAGATCAAGGAAAAGCAGATAGTGGTCTGTCGTCATGCGGTTTCGTACTGGAAGGTGGCCGTGGTTGCAACCACCACAGTGCCGGCAGTTTCCTGTCTACCTCGATTGCGATAATTTGAACCGGGATTTGTGGTAGCCGTTGATGATCCAGTTGAGTGGCGTGAATTTGATCAGCATGTAACAGGCAATCACGCTGATGATGAAGGTCGCGCGGACAGTCCCCGGGACAACCACAGCCTGACCATACCCCTTGCCGATCAACACCGCGCCGGTGTCCAACAGTTTCCTGCGCCGACGTGCCGGGGCGTGGCGTGGCAAGGGGAAACTGGAAGAGCCTTCAGTGACCACGGTCATTAGGGCTTTTTTCCGGATGCGGGCAATGTTCTGAATATCCGGGATGTGACGATGGAGGTTCGGCAGGAGTTTGGCGAGAGTTCGTCGAGGGGGGGACGGCTGACCTCGATGCGCTGATACCGGGAACCCGTAAATGAAAAGACCCCCAGCGGCGGTGCCAGCCACTGGGGGTCGGTAAAGGTGCGGGACGTTCGGGGGAGGGGAACGTCGACCGCATTGACATCATGTCGCATGCGGTCGGAATGATCTATGGCTTGTTTGTCAAAAGACCCTTCCTGATTTCACAAAGGCCGAATCGGCCGGGAATGGCCAGGTCGGGGCTGAATCGAACTGGAGTCACCTTTCATCCTCCGGCCTGCCAAGCCCGCCGCCGCCCGGCAATTCCATGATCAGGCTGCGGCCGGCCGGCACGATCTGCTTTCCCTTGCCCTTCAGTTTTGTGCCGTCGGACAGATAGGCCCGGCCAGCCTGCCCGGCCGCCCCGCCATCGCGCCCGCGCGCCGGATGCTCGATTCGGTCGAACAGGGCGAAAACGGCAAAGGGTGCTTTCTGGGTATGTTCGATCTCGATGATCTGACCATCGCCACCCGGCCATTCGCCGGCCCCGCCGGACCCGGTCCGATACTGCTTGCGGCGATAGACCAGCGGCGCAATCGATTCGGTGATCTCGACCGAGGTGGTGCGCACGCCGGAGGGAAAGGCGGTGGCTGACAGACCCGGCTTGCCGGGCCTGGCGCCGGTGCCGCCAGCATGGAAGACCGTCACCGCGAAAGGCGTCGCATCACCATAGCTGACCGGCCCAACCACACCATGCCCGCCCGACAGCATCGGGTTCCACAGGCTGGAACTGCCTTCGGCCGGCACCCGGCCGGGCAGCGCCTTGCCAAGACAGCCAAGCACCACATCGGGCAGCATCTGTCCGATCACATGACGCACATTGACCGCGCAGGGCCGCGGCGCGTTCAGGATCGATCCTTCCGGTGCCGTTACCTCGATGGCGGCCAGCGATCCGGCATTGTTGGGAACGCCCTCTCCAATGATGCAATGGATGCCAAAGGAGGTGTAGGCCCGGGCATAGGTGAGGGGCACATTGATCCCGAAGGCCGATGCGCCCGATGATCCGGCGTAGTCGACGGTGATCCGGTCATCATGGATTTCCATTCTGCCCTGCAGGGTAATCGGCCTGTCATAGCCGTCGACGGTCATGCTGTTTTCATGGATTCCGGAAGGCAATCTGCTGATGGCGTCCTGCATGGCGCGGCGCGAGGTTGAAATGATATGGTCGCCAAGGTCGGCCAGATCGCGGATCCCGGCTTCCTGCATCAGGGCACGCAGGCGCCGCGCGCCAACCTCATTGCTTGAGGCCAGTGAATATAGATCACCGACAACCTGTTCCGGTTCGCGAACATTCGCGCGGACGATCTCGAACAGCTGGTCATTCGCCGCGCCGGCCGCGAACAGTTTTGTAATCGGAATGCACAGACCCTCCTCATAGATCTGCCCGCTGTCAGGGCTGAATCCGATGCCGCCGATATCGACGACATGCACCGTCGAGGCGAACAGTCCGACCAGCTGGTGATCGAGAAACACCGGCGTCACGACAGTGAAATCGAACAGATGTCCGGTGCCCTGCCAGGGGTCGTTGGTGACATAGACATCACCTTGCTGCATGTCGGCGGCCGGATATTTCTCGAGAAAGAATTCAACCGAGGCCGCCATCGCGTTGACATGTCCGGGCGTGCCGGTGACAGCCTGCGCCAGCATCCGGCCGGCCGGATCGAAGATTCCTGCCGAAAGATCGCCGGCCTCCCGCACCGAGGTGGAGAAGGCCGTCCGAATGATGGCCTGGGCCTGCTCCTCGACAACCGAGATCAGCCGGTCCCACAGAACCTGCAGCCGCACCTTCCCAGCAACGCCGGTGCCGGCATTCGCGCCATCGACAGTCGGATCACGCGACAGGATCAGATCACCCGACTGATTGACACCGGCGCTCCACCCGACCGGCACGATCGTCGTTGTCTGGGCTTCCTCGATGGCCACCGCGCCGCTCAGGCCGCCGCTGAAGCTCCGGCGGTCAATCACGCTGGCCATGATCGGCTCGCGCGCCGAAGGGTCGCATAATTGCCGCGTTCCAGCCGTGCCGGCGTCCGGCATCACCCCGGTCGGCGTCGCCGGTGCTGCTGTCTTCGTGTCGGCAATGGCGGTCAATGACCATGTCAGCACCTCGATCGCCATGCCGGGGATCAGCAGGCCGAACCTGCCCTCATAGGCGGTCTCGAACATGGTGCGGATGGCCGCGCCGGACCTCTCGTCGAACGGGCCGTCCGGCAGTTCGACCTTGATCTCGTGGCCCTGGCCGACATAGCGGGCATAGCCGTGGCGGGTGACCGACAAATCCGCACCGGGGGCGCCAAGCTGTACGATCGATGTGGCTTCGGCCTCCATATCGCCGAACAGGGCGGTCAGGGAGGCCGCGTCCAGATCGTCAAGGCGGGCATACCGGCTTCTGACAACCTCATAGGCCACCGGGGCGAGCAGAAACCCGACGGCCGATCCCACACCGGCGTCGGCCGGCACGATGATCCGCTCGATTCCCAGCTTTGTCGCCAGCCTGGCGGCATGCAGGGGCGCCCCGCCGCCAAAGGCGATCATCGTCCGCCCTTCAAGGTCCAGACCCCGTTCAGCGGCGTGAACCCGCGCGGCGCCGGCCATGTTCTCGTCGACAATCTCGATCATGCCGCGCGCCGCATCCATCGGGTCGAGTGCCAGCCTGTTCCCCACATTGCGTTCCAGCGCGATATCCGCCGCCCGCCGGTCAAGCGGCATGGTGCCACCGGCAAAGCGCGCCGGGTCAAGCCTGCCAAGAACAAGATTGGCATCGGTCACCGTCGCGTCAGCACCGCCCCGCGCATAGCAGGCCGGCCCCGGGTCCGACCCGGCACTTTGCGGGCCGATGCGGATCCGGTCCAGCCTGTCGACCGACGCGATGGAGCCGCCGCCGGCGCCGATCTCGACCATCTCGATGACCGGAATTTTCAGCGGCGTGCCGCTTCCCTTCATGAACCGGTGTGCGCGGTCCACCTCGAACTCGCGGTTCAGCAGCGGCTGGCCGTCGTCGATCAGGCAGATTTTCGCCGTCGTGCCGCCCATATCGAAGGAGATCAGCCGGTCCTCGCCAAGCTGGCGCGCCATATGGGCGGCGAGGATCGCGCCCCCGGCCGGCCCCGATTCAACTAGCCTGATGGGAAAGCGCGAGGCCGTCTCGATCGTCACCAGACTGCCGCCACTTGTCATCAGCAGGCAGGGGCAGCGCAGCCCGGTCTCGGCAAGGCGGCTGTCGAGGTCGGCAAGATAGCCGGCGATCATCGGCCTGACATAGGCGTTGGCGACGGTGGTGGATTGCCGCTCATATTCCCGTATTTCGGGGCAGACATCCGATGACAGCGATATCGACAGGTCCGGCATCGCGGCGGAAAGGATCGCCGCCACGCGCTGTTCATGTGCCGGGTTGGCATAGGCGTGGAGCAGCCCCACCGCCACGCTGTCGATTTGCGCGTCCCGAAGCGCTGGAATCAGCGCGGCCACCGCCTCTTCATCCAGCGGTGTCAGCGCCTCGCCGCGGTAGTTCATCCGCTCGCCAACCTCAAACCGCAGCGCGCGAGGAATCAATGGCGGGTTGCGGTCCGCCTGGATATCATACTGGTCAAACCTGTTCTCGAAGGCCATTTCCAGCGTGTCACGATGGCCTTCGGTGGTGATCAGGGCTGTTCTGGCACCCTTGCGTTCGATCAGCGCGTTCGTGGCGAGGGTGGTGCCATGCACAACCAGATCGATCCTGTCGGGCCGGACCCCCGATTGTTCCAGAACCCGGTCGACCCCCTGCATCAGCCCGTCAGCGGGCCGTTCAGGCGTGGTCAGGACCTTGGCGGTATGGCGCTGGCCGTCTTCATCAAGAACAAGATCAGTAAAGGTGCCACCGATATCGATGGCAAGACGTATGCTCACAGGTTTGGCTCCGAAGATCGTGGACTATGCTGCACTGTTGGATCGCACTGTTGGATCGCACTGGATTTTTTTTCAGCCATCATGATAATCACAACCCACGGCAGACTGCAAAGACGCAACAAAGGGTGCAGGATTACCGGGGGTAAGGTCGATGAACCCGCTTTCAGTGACTACAAAGGATATGAAGTTTGCGCCGATGCGCGAGGTCAGCAAGACATTGCAGATCCGCTGGTACAGGTGCCCGGTCGACAAGAAAACCCTTCGCAGCCTGATGACACCCGATGACGCGCGGGGCCTGTTCATGGCGCTCGGGCATCTTGGCCTGTGGGCGACAAGCGGCGGCATCGCCTTTTATCTGTTCTCGCAGCAGATCTGGATCGGGTTTGTCGCGGCGCTGTTTGTTCATGGCACGATCGGGTCTTTCTTCACCGCCCCGCATCACGAGCTGTGCCACCGCACGGTCTTCAGGACGAAATGGATGAACGAGGCGTTTCTCCGGATCTTCGCGCTTCTTGGCTGGAACAATTTCGAGATCTACCAGTTCAGCCACAATTACCATCATCGTTTCACCCTTCATCCCGAGGGCGACCGGGAAGAGGTGATGCCGGCGACGCCATCACTGCGCGCGCTGTATCTCCTGCAACTTCTGACAGTGAACATCTTCGGCGGTTACCAGTCGAAAGGCGTCGTGCCAACGTTGCATAATTTCTTCGCCATCGCCGCGAACAGGTTCGACAACCCGTTCAATTCCTGGGGCGAGGAGCTGTATGACGGCTATGACGAGCATCGCCGCCGCGCCAGCGCCTGGGCCCGCACCACGCTGCTGTTCCATGCTGTCGTCATCGGCGGTGCCTTTGCCATCGGCCAGCCGATCCTGGCGCTGCTGATCTCCGGCTCGCCCTTCATCGCCAATCTGTGGCGCTACCTTGTCGGGGTGCCGATGCATTGCGGGTTGAAGAGCAGCGATACCGATTTCCGCAAGTCGGTGCGGACCATCACGCTCGACCCGGTGTCCGAGTTCCTCTACTGGCACATGAACTGGCATCTCGAGCATCATATGTTCGCCGGCGTTCCCTGCTATCATCTGAAGGCGCTTCACAAGGCCACCGCCGACGACATGCCGGCACCGCGGACGCTGTTCGGCGCCTGGGCCGAGATGCGCGAGACCTGGAAGCGCCAGAAGACCGATCCGGACTATGCCCATGACACGCCGGTGCCGTCCGACGGCGTGCCGGCGCGCGGCCGGGATACCATGGCATCCTCCATTGGCGAGTTGGGTCCGGCCGAACTTCGATCATGAAGGTACACCCACGAAAGGCGCGTCTCGAAGATATCGCGAAACATGCCGGCGTTGGTCTCGCCACCGTGGACCGGGTGATGAATGAACGCGGCGGCGTGAGTGAACGGACGACGGCGCGTGTTCTGGCAAGCGCGCGCCAGCTTGGCACCAACCGCATCCTGCCAGCCGGCAAAAGGCGACAGCTGTCGATTGAGGCTGTCTTTGCGCGGAATGCGACAGCTTATTCCGAGCGACTGAACCAGTCGCTGGCAGCCGTGAACAAACTTGTCGATTATCCGGTCACCATCTACCGCACCCATATCGACGCGGACAAACCCGAGCGGCTTGTCGCGCATCTTGATGCCGCGGCCGACAGCCGTGACGGTATCATTCTGTTTGCCAGTGACCTTCCGGTGATAGCGAGGGCGGTGGCAGGGCTGGTCGACAGGACATTCATCGTCACAATCAGTACCGACATATCCGACAGCCGCAGACATTGCTATGTCGGGATCGACAATATCAATGCCGGGCGCTCGGCGGCAAAGCTCAGCGAGGCCATCTGCCGCAAGGGAGGGCGGGTGCTTGTTGTTGAACCAGGCACGAACGCACGTTCGAATCTGGACCGCATCAAGGGTTTCAGTCAGTTTTTCGCGGACCGTGGCATCGAGGACAAGCTGACGCTGTTTCCCTCGCGGGATACAGTCAGTGAAGCTGTGTCGGACATGCTGGCGATTCTCGGCAATCAGAATGAATTCCGTGTTGTCTATGGTCCAGCCAACAATGTGTTGCTGGAGACATTGATCGAATACGGCCGGCATGAGGAGTCCTTCAGGTCACTGGCGAAGATCGTTCATGACCTGAGCCCCCATTCCATCAAGAACCTCAGATCAGGCCTGATTGACATGGTCATCGATTCAAATCCGATGCAACAGGCCTTTCAGGCTGTGGATTTCATCGCCAGACAGCATGGTCATGAAACGGACACGGCCATGGCAGCCGTCGACTTCCAGCTCTACACCTCGGAAAATCTGCCGCGTACCGACAACAGTTTGTGAACTGGCCACAGGCTGGCACTTCTGAGGGTTTCCCATCATTTTTACCCTTTGCGATTTTCCCCCTTTCCTGTTGGCTTGAGGGTGGCTGTCAGGCGCGACTGCCAAGAGCCGGGGGAGGGGACAGGGATGAATGACGCGCGCAAATCTGTGCTGAACGAGCTGGCAGGGATGCTGTCCGCGTCATGGCGCGCGCCGGGGAATCCCGTAAAGATCGACCCATATTTCTATCCGCACGACCGGTCCGAGGCGTATTTCGTCCAGGACCGCATGCATGACGAGCTTGGCCAGGGGCTTGCCGGCTGGAAGGTCGGCGCGACCAGCCAGAAGATGCGCGAGCTGGATGGTCATGATGATGTGATTCCGGGCCGCATCTTCGCGTCGCGAAGCTATGTCGGGGCGCGGCAGAATCTCTCTATCGAACAATTCCCGGGCGCGCGCGCCGAGACCGAATTCGCCTTTCGGCTGACCGCGACGCCGCATCTTCGCGACGCGCCATGGACCGCTGGCGAGATGGAAAGCATGATGACGCTTCACCCGGCGATTGAGATCATCGGCAATCGCTACCGCCTTGACGGGGCGAGCAAGGCCGAGAATTCACTGATGACAATCGCCGATAATGGCGGTGGCATCGGTTTTGTCTTCGGCGATCCGGTGGATGACTGGCGAACCATCGATTTCCAGCAGCACCGGATCGATCTGACGGTCAGTGGGGGCGTGCCGGCCGAGAATTTCCTTGGCGAGATGCGGTGCCTGCCGGCGCAGGCGGCTGCCGAGCTTGTCAATCACCTGGCCACCCGCGGGCACGCGCTGCAGGCCGGCGACTTCATTTCGACCGGCGCTGCATCGGTGCCGCAGCCCTTTACGGCCGGGGATCATGTCCGCGCCGATTTCGGGACGCTCGGTGTCATTGAACTTGCATTCTAGACGCCCGACACGTCGCCTTGGGGAGGGCGGATGAATGATGGATATTCTGGTGATCTTCGGTCCAAACCTGAACATGCTTGGCACGCGCGAACCTGAAATCTACGGCTCTGACAGCATGGCTGATATCATGGCGGCGCTCACCGATCGGGCAGAGGATCTTGGCCGGCGGATCGATATGATCCAGTCGAATGAAGAGGGCGTTCTGGTCACGGCCATCCAGAAAGCGCGCGATGACGCGGCGGCGATCCTGTTCAATCTGGCGGCCTATACCCACACCTCGGTGGCGCTTCGCGACGCGCTGGCGATGTTCGACGGGCCGAAGGTCGAGGTGCATCTGTCCAACAATGACCAGCGCGAGGCGTTTCGCCAGATCAGCATGACAGCCGGGGTCAGTGATGGCGTCATCCAAGGTTTTGGCAGTGACTCGTTCCTGCTGGGGCTGGATGCCGTACACCGTTTGCTGATCCGCCGTGGTGACAATGGGGCGGTCCGAAAGATCATGAAGGGGGACATCGGATGACGTCTGAAATACGGAATGTGGCTGTTGTCGGGGCCGGTGGGATGGGTGCGCTGTTCGGTGCGATCCTGGCCGAAGGCGGCCTCGAGGTGACGCTTGTCGACACGGACCGTGACCATATCGAGTCCATCCGCAAGGACGGGCTTCGCATCACTGGACTAGGCGGTGACAGATGTCAGATGATCGCCGCCGAGCATGATGTGGCAAAGGTCGAGACAGCCGACATCGTATTGGTGCAATGCAAGGGAACGGCGACCCGCGAGGCGGCGCTTGCGATGACCCACCTTGCTGATTCCGGTGCTGTCTTCATCAGCTTCCAGAATGGTCTTGGCAATGAGGACATCCTTGCCGAAATCCTCGGTGAGGAGAATGTCTTCGGCGGGCTGACCGCGATGGCCGGCGCGCGAACCGGCCGCGGGCAGATCCATGATTTCGACCGGGTGCCCTCCTATATCGGCGAATGGCGTGGCGGGATGTCGGCGCGGGCCGAGGCGATCGCCGCCGCCTTCACCGCGGCCGGGCTGGAGACCCATGCCAGCGCCGATATCAGGGCCGAGATCTGGAAGAAGCTTCTTGGCAACATGACGATGAGTGCGGTGTCCGGTGTGACCAACCTAACCAGCGCCGAGATCCTGCAGATAGAATCGCTGCGCCGCGTCTGTTTCGCCGCGCTTGATGAAGCCATCTCGATAGCGCATTCGCAGAATGTCAATCTCGACCGCGACGCGGTGGTGCGGGGGCTGGAGCTGATGACCACGCCGGGCGGCACCGGCGACAACAAATCCTCGCTGTGTCTTGATGTGCTGGCGCGCCGGCCAAGCGAGGTCGAGTTCATCTATGGCAAGCCCTTGCAGCTTGCCGACGCGGCCGGGCTTGCCGTTCCCACCCTGCGCAGCCTTTATGGTCTGGTGAAGGGGATCGAGACGCATTATGTCGGCGCGGCCGAAAGCAATGGAGCAGGATGACATGGGTTCACTGACCGGAAAGACGGCCTTTGTGTCGGGGGGAACGCGGGGTATCGGGCTTGCCATTGCCGCGCGGCTGGCGCGGGACGGCGCGGATATCATGATTGCCGGCAGCAATCCGGCGCATTGCGAGGCGGCGACAAAAACCATCGCCGCGCAATCGGACCGCCGGGTCATGGCGCATGCCGCCGATCTTCGCACGCTTGACGGCTGCCTCGCGGCGTTCGAGGCGCACAACAAGGCATTTGGTGGCTGCGATATCCTTGTTCACAGCGCCGGCGCCACCAGGGGCGGCATATTCCCTGACCAGGATGATGCTGATTTCATCGACGGCTTTGCCCTGAAATTCCACGCCGGGGTCCGACTTGCGCGCCTGTTCTGGCCATCGCTTGTCACCGCGCATGGCACTGTCGTGATGATTGTCGGCGGCGCGTCGCGCACGCCGGACGCCAAATTCATGGTTGGCGGCGCGGTCAATGCGGCGCTGGCGAATTTCAGCAAGGCGCTGGCCGGTCAGGGTCTTGAGGATGACGTGAATGTGAACTGGATCAATCCCGGCCAGACCGAGACCGAGCGGCTGCAGCAGCTTCTGGAAACGCGGGCGCGTGACGAGAACCGCAGCATCGACGAGGTTCGTGCCGAGAGGATGCAGGCCGAGGGCATCCGGCGCCTTGGCCAGCCCGAGGACACGGCGGCCCTTGTCGCCTTCCTGTGCGGCGACGAGGCGCGCCATATCCATGGTGCCGGCATCAGTGTCGATGGCGGTGCGACGAAAGGCTATTTCTGATGGATTTCTCCTTGTCAGAGGAACAGCGCCTTCTTGTCGCCACCATCCGTGGCTTCATTGATGACGAGTTGCGGCCTCTTGAAACCGAAATCGAGGAGACAGGCCAGCTTGCCGATGCGGTGGCCGACCGAATTCGCGCCAGATCGCAGGCGCTCGGGCTCTATGCTGTGAACATCCCGGCCGAATATGGCGGCGGCGGCCTGTCGGTTCTCGACTGGATGATCGCCGAGGAGCAGTTCGGGCGCACAAGCGATATCCTGATCCGTCGTGCCTTCGGCAATGTCTATGAGATCCTGCTGGAAGGCACGGCGGCGCAGATCGAGGAATATCTGCTGCCGGCGGTGCGCGGTGAGCGGACATTCTCGGTGGCCTTCACCGAGCCCGAGGCAGGCTCCGACGCCGCCGCCATTTCCACGAGCGCGGTGCGAAAGGGTGATGGCTGGGTGCTGAACGGCGCCAAGCATTTCATTTCGGACGGGCTCTATTCCGATTTTTTCATCGTCACCGCTGTGACCGACCCGGCCGCCGGCGCGCGCGGCATTTCCACCTTCATTCTGGACAAGGGCGTGCCCGGCTTCACCATCGGACGTGATCAGCCGATGATGGGGCTCCGCGGCACCTCGCATGTCGAGATGCGGTTCGAGGAGGTCGTTCTGGATGATGGCCGCCTTCTGGGTGAGGAGGGCCAGGGGCTGAAGCTGGCTTTGGCCACGCTTGGCCGGGTGCGGCTGGCGCAGGTGGCGGCGCGGGCCGTCGGCAAGGCCAGCATGATACTTGATTCCTGTCTTGGCTATGCCCGTGACAGGCGGCAGTTCGGATCGGCGATTGGCGAGTTCCAGCTGGTCCAGCAGATGCTTGCCGACTCGGCGATGGAGATCAATGCCTGTCGGCTGGCGCTATGGCATACGGCAAGCCGGATTGATTCCGGCGACGAGGCACGGGGCGCGATCTCGATGCTGAAGATCCAGGCGTCCGAAATGCTGGGCCGCGTCGTCGACCGGGCGGTGCAGATTTATGGCGGTGCCGGCTACTGCCGTGACCTGCCGATCGAGCGCTATTACCGCGACGCGCGGATTGCGCGAATTTATGATGGCACCTCGGAAATCCACCGCATGGTGATGGCACGGCAGATGATGAAGGGGGATGTCGGCCTGTTCGACATCTATGAGCAGGCAGGATGACAAAGGTCCGGTTTCTGTCAGCCGACGAGGCTGCCGCGCTGATCAAGGATGATGACGTGATCGGGCTGACCGGTGGCGGTGGTGGGCTGGTCGAGGCAAGCGCGCTCCACGCCGCTGTCGAGCGCCGTTTTCTGGAGACAGGACACCCACGCAATTTGACCTGTATCCATGCCCTTGGCATTGGTGACCGGCAGGAACGCGGGATGAACCGCTTCGCGCATGTCGGCATGACCGGCCGGGTCATTGGCGGTCACTGGGTCTGGTCGCCGCGCATGCAGCAGATGGCGCGGGACAATGTGATTGAGGCCTATGTCCTGCCTGGCGGCGTGATCATGCAGCTGATGCGCGAGGTCGCTGCTGGCCGGCCGGGACTGATCACGCATGTCGGGCTTGGCACCTTCGTTGATCCGCGACTGGATGGCGGGCGCATGAACGAGGCCGCGAAACAGGACCTGACCGAGATCATCACCATCGACGGGCGCGACTATCTTCGCTATCTGCCGATTCCGGTGACGGTGGCGTTGCTTCGCGGCAGCTATGCCGATGAGGATGGCAATATCTCGCTTGAGGAGGAGCCCGCCAATCTGGATATCTACGCGATGGCGGCGGCGGCGCATAACAGCGGTGGCAAGGTCATTTTCCAGGTTCGCGGGAAGGTGCCGCGCAACAGCCTGAAGGCCCGCGAGGTGCGCATTCCGGCGGCGCTTGTCGATGCCGTTGTCGTCGATGAGACGCAGCAACAGGGTTATGATGTTGTCTATGACGCGGCGCTGTCCGGGCAGGATCGGCGCGATGATCCTGAGTTGCGGCCGCCGGCCTTCTCGCCGCGTCTTGTCATCGCCCGCCGCGCGCAGCAGGAACTTTGTGACAATGCCGTGATCAATTTCGGTTTCGGCATTCCCGACCAGATCGCCAAGCTGATCGACCGTGACGGCCATTCCGGGCGCTATTTCCAGACCATCGAGCATGGCACCTATGGTGGCAGGCTGATGGATGGCGATCTGTTCGGCTACGCCATGAATCCCAGCTGCATGATCGATGGCCCCTCGCAATTCGACTTCTATTCGGGTGGCGGGCTGGATATCGCCTTTCTGGGATTTGGCGAGATGGACTCCGCCGGCAATGTCAATGTGTCGAAGCTTGCCGGCAACACGGTCGGGCCGGGCGGATTCATCGATATCGCGCAGAATGCGCGCAAGGTGGTGTTTTGCGGCACCTTCGACACTGGCGGGGCGCGGCTTGAGACCGGCGACGGCACTCTGCGGGTCGCCTCGCATGGACGCATTGCCAAGCTTGTCGGGTCGGTCGACCAGATCACCTTTTCGGGCCCGCAGGCCTGTATCCAGGGCCAGCAGGTTGTCTATGTCACCGAGCGTGCCGTCTTCGAGCTGCGCGAGGATGGGGTGCATCTTGTCGAGATCGCGCCCGGGATCGACCTTCAGAGCGATATTCTCGACCGGATGGGGTTTGCCCCGCGCATGGACATGCCCCCATCTGTGATGAGCGGGGACCTGTTCCGCGAATGAAAGATGGTGAAGAAGAGATGGATGTTTTCAGAATTGGATTGATCGGTGCCGGCTCGATCGGGGCGCGCCACATGAAAGCCATCGACGAGGTGGCGCATATCGATCTTGTCGCGATTGCCGACCCGTCGCCGGTGGCGGCGAGGCTTGGCGAGTCCCGCGGCATTCCGGTCTTTGCCGACGCCGACAGCATGCTGACCGAGACGGATATCGAGGCGGTGATCATCGCCACCCCGACCGAGCGTCATCATGCCGATGTGATGACGGCCCTCAGTCATCGCAAGACGGTGCTTGTCGAAAAGCCGATCACCGCCACCATGCAGGAGGCCGATGAGGTGACGCGCTACGCCGCGCAGCAGGGATGCCGGGTTCTGGTCGGTCATCAGCGGCGTTACTACCCCTGTGCGATAACCGCGCGCGAGATCATCCGGAGCGGGCGCATCGGCAGGCTGATGGCGGTCAGCGGCCAGTGGACAACACGAAAGGATGATGAATATTACGCCCCGCAATGGCGCCGTGACATCAAGGCCGGCCCGGTCCTGACCAACCTGATCCATGAGTTTGATATCCTGCGCTTCATCTGCGGTGATATCACATCGGTGTCCGCCGAGATGACGCATCATGACCAGCAGTACGAGAAGGAGGATGCGGTTGCCATCAGCCTGAAATTCGCCAATCAGGCCGTGGGAAGCTTTCTTCTTTCGGATCGAACGCCATCGCCCTGGACCTGGGAAATGGCGCTTGGCGAGAGTGCAAAATTCCCGAAGACGGGGATGAACGCCATCCGGTTTCTTGGCACCGAGGGGGCGCTGGAATTTCCGAACCTGGTGCTGTGGCGCCATGCCGAGGATGCTGGCGACTGGCACCATGAAATCAGGCCGGAGGTGATCGAGACGCCGTTCATCGATGCCTATGTCGCGCAGTGTCGGCATCTGTGCGCGGTGGCGCGGGGTCTTGAGGAACCGGTCATCGATGCGTTGAACGGCAGCCGGTCGCTTGATGCCACGCTGGCGGCGGCGCGGGCCGCCACCGATGGCAGCAGGGTCACATTGTCATAAACAAGTAGTTTCAGGAGCTGAGGGATGACGGATTTCTATATCGACATTGGTGACAGCACCAGTTTCACCAAGACAGTCTCGGAAAGCGATGTCTATCAGTTCGCTGGCATCACCGGTGATTTCTCGCCGAACCATGTCAACCGTGTCTATATGGAGAAATCCTCCTATGGCAGGCTGATGGCGCATGGCGCGCTTCTCGTCGGCTTCATGTCGACAGTGTCAACGCAGATGATCGCGCACAGCCGCGAGGCTGAGGAAACGCCGGTCTCGGTCGGCTATGACAAGATCAGGTTCCTCAAGCCGGTCTTTCTTGGCGACACGATCACCGTTGCCTACACCGTCACCGAGATCGACACCGAACGTCGCCGCTCGACAGCTGGCATCGAGGTGACCAATCAGGATGGTGACCTTGTCGCCGTTGCCAGCCATATTCTGCAATGGGTGCCGAACAGCTGATATCGGACCGGAATGACTGCTGAAGGGGACAGAATTATGAGCAAACCCATGGATATTGCCGGTCAGGCTTTCATTGTCACCGGTGCGGCAAAGGGGATCGGCCTTGCCATCAGCACACTGTTCCACAGCCTTGGCGCGCGGGTCTCCGGCTGGGACCTCGATGACAGCGACATGAAGGACAACCCTGTCTTCGCCGACTCACGAATTGTCGATGTCACCGATCCGGCGCAGACCGCGGCGGGATTCGCCGCCAGCCTTGCCGCGCTTGGCGATATTGACGGCATTGTCGCGAATGCCGGTGTGAACGGGCCGACAAAGCCGCTATGGGATTATTCGCTTGCCGAATGGCAGATGGTGATGTCGGTCGATCTGACCGGTGTGTTCCTGACGGTGCAGGCCGGGCTTGATCATTTGCGGGCGCGTCGGCGCGGCCGGGTCATCATCATCTCGTCGATCGCCGGCAAGGAGGGCAACCCCGGCGCCGTTCCCTATGGCGCGGCAAAGGCCGGCGTGATCGGCCTTGCCAAGGGGCTTGCCAGAGAGTTGCTGCCATCCGAGATCACCGTCAACTGTATCGCGCCCTCGATGGCGATGACCGATCTTCTGGACGGGATGAGCGCGGAATATATCGCCGACAAGAAGAGCCGTATCCCGATGGGGCGGTTTTGCACACCCGAAGAGATTGCCAATGTCGCGGCCTTCATCGCCTCGCCGGCCTGCAGTTTCACCACCGGGCAGGTCTTTGACGTCACCGGCGGACGGGCGACATGGTAGCGCCGCCGCGCCAGCTATATCCCGATGATATTTGCGTTCATCAGGTTTCGCTGTCCGGACAATGTGATTTTGCCGGCTCGTTGCGGACGCTTCATGATGCCGGCATCCGGCGCACGGCCCTGTGGGCGCCGATGATCGAGAGTTGCGGCGTCGCCGAGGCCGCGCGAATCTGGCAGGACAGCGGCATGGTGGCGGAATCGCTCTGCGTTGCCAGCCTGTTTGCCGGTGAGGACACGCTTCGCGCGAGGCTGGAGCTTGCCGATATGTTCGGGGCGCGGACACTGGTCCTGATCACCGGCGGTTTTGACGATTTGGCGCATGACGGGCCGGACGGGCTCGACATTGAGCGGGCGCGCGGGATGATTGTCGACCGGCTGACTGCGGCGGCTGATCTCGCTGGGCAATTCCATGTCAGACTGGCGTTCGAGCCCCTTCACCCGATGGTGTGCGGGTTCCGGTCGGTGGTGTCCAGTCTCGGTGAAGCGCTCGATATTCTGGACCGGCTTGATGAGGGCCATGATATCGGTCTTGCCATCGACGCCTACGCCCTGTGGTGGGAGCATGATCTGCAGGCAAAGCTGATGCGCGCCGGCGACCGCATTTTGAACTACCACGTCTCCGACTGGCTTGCCGACACGCGTGACCTGCGGCTGGATCGCGGCATGCCGGGCGATGGTCAGATCGCGCTGCTTGACTGGCGAGGGATGATCGAGGCTGCCGGCTATCACGGTCCGGTCGAGGTGGAAATCTTTTCCCGCGACAGATGGTGGAAAGAGCCGCCCGAGAAAATGACAAGGACAATCCTGGAGCGGATGAACAATGCCTTCTGAAAGGGTTGCCAGCATGGGTTGTCAGCGCACGGGAAACCTCATTTACATGCAAAATGATGGGAAACCATCAAATTTGTGGTTCCGTATCTGGCAATGCTCCATACTATGAACGCTTGCGCCGGCTGACAGTTTGCCTGTCACGAGGTTATCACCGTAAGGTGGCGGCGCGAGGAATGCTTACCAAGCTCGGGGGGAGCGGTGCTTGAGGTTAAGGACGTACACGCAGGCTACGGCAATCTGAAAATCCTGCGTGGCATCAATATGAATGTGCCGACCGGCGGTATTGTCACTTTGCTTGGTGGCAATGGCACTGGTAAATCGACACTTCTCAAGGCTATATCCGGGCTGATTCCCCTGATGCAGGGGGATGTCTTCTTTGATGGCGTGAACATCTCGAAAATGAAGCCCCACCAGCGCATGCGCCTTGGTCTTGTGCAGGTGACACAGGCCAAGGAAGCCTATCCGGCGATGACGGTTGAGGAGAATCTTGTGCTTGGTGCCTATACGCGCCGCGACCGTGAGGGCACCAAGGCCGATCTCGAGAAGGTTTATGAATTTTTTCCGGTGCTGCGTGAGCGCCGCAAGCAGTTGTCCGGCACACTGTCAGGCGGCGAGGTGCAGATGCTGGTGATCGGGCGTGGCCTGATGGCGTCGCCGAAGATGCTGATGCTCGACGAGCCAAGCGCGGCTCTGGCACCAAAGGTGGTGCTTGAAATCTTTGCCAATATCAACCGGATTGCCAAATCCGGCGTCACCATCCTTGTCGTCGAGCAGAATGTCAGGATGGCACTGATCCTGGCGCAGTATGGCTATATCATACGAGATGGCGTCATCATGATGCAGGGTGAGGCAGACAATCTGATCAGCGATCCGGCGGTCAAGGATTCCTTCCTTGGCGGTTCGGTGGCCGACACGTCAAAGGCGCTCAGGAACTAAGCGGGGACAGAACATAATGGGATTCGATTTCAACTCGTTGCTGGCCTTTATCATTTTCGGCGTCACCATCGGTGTCGTCTATGGCATTGTCGCGCTTGGCATCTCGCTGATCTATTCCGGGCTCGACATCGTGCATTTCGCGCATGGCGAAATGTATATGTTCGGTGCCTTTTTCGGGCTGGTGCTGGCGCATAATGTCGGTGTGCCCTACCCGGTCGCCCTGATCGGGGCGATGATCCTGACGGCGCTTCTCGGCATGGCCGTCGAACGTGTGTTCTATCGACGACTGACGCGTGCCGGCGGTGGTTACACCGTTGCCGGCATGGGTATGATCATCTGCGGTTTCGGCATGTCTGTCGCGCTGGTCAATACCGCCTATTTCTTTTTCGGCGCCGAGGCAGAGCCGTTCCGCGCCAATCTCGACTACATCCCGCGGCTCAGTTTCCCGGGCGACATCAACGTGCCGGAAAGCTATGTGCTGACGGCGATCATCTCGGTTCTGCTGATGGCCGGTCTGCATTATTTCCTGCGGCACACGAAAACCGGTCTTGCGGTGCGGGCCGTCGCCCACAACAAGGACATCGCCTATCTGATGGGGGTCAATGTGCCGCTGATGATCTCGCTGATCTTTGGCCTTGCCTGCGGCCTTGCCGCCGCCGCCGGGGTGTTGATCGGGCCGATGCAGTCGGTGCAGGTGGAGATGGGCTATCTGATGCTGATGAAGGCGTTCGCCGCGGCGGTTGTCGGCGGGTTCGGATCGCTTCCGGGGGCCATCGTCGGCGGTATCATGGTCGGCATTTTCGAGAATCTGGGCGCTGCCTACATCTCGGCAAGCCACAAGGACATTTATGCATTTTTGCTGTTGATCCTGGTTCTGATGTTCAAGCCATCAGGCCTGTTCGGGGTCGAGGCAAAGGTGAAGGCATAGTGAGTGTGATCACTATGAATAAGGGCAAAGCCCGAAACTAAGTGGAGGAAAACATGCGAGTACTGAACAAAGTGTTTGCTGGCGTTATGGCCGCAGGTGTCGGCCTTGCCGCCACCGCTGCTTTCGCTGGCGACATCCGGGTCGGCATCACGATGCGGATGGTCAGTGAAAACGGTCAGGCCTATGGCCAGATGGTGATGGACGAGATCAAGGCGATCAATGATGCCGGCGGCATCAATGGCAACATGATCGAAGCCACGCTGATGAATGACGAGTGCAAGTCCGACAAGGGCGTTGCCAACGCGAACAAGCTGATCTTCCAGGAGAAGATCCACCTTCTGATCGGTTCGACCTGCTCGTCGGTGTCGCTGCCGATCGTCGATGTGACGGCAAAGGCCGGCGTTCCGCAGATGATCCCGCATTCGACAAACTCGAAGATCACCCAGAAGGGAAGCGAGTGGGTATTCCGCATCCCGGTATCGGGCCGCTATTACGGTGGTGTGAACGCCAAATATATTGGTGAGAACATCGGCACCAAGATCGCGTATATCTGTGCCGCCGACGCCGCGTCTGTCGGCGATTGCGCCAGCATGGAAAAGCAGATGCGCGCGCGCTTCGGCGTTGATCCTGCCTATCGTGCCGACGTGCAGGAAAAGGAAGTCGATTTCCGCTCGCACATGCAGAAGATCAAGTCGATGAACGTTGATGGCATCCTGGTGGCGGCACTTGCCGAGACCATGGCCCGGGCGCTGATCCAGTCCTATGAGGCCGGTATTGGCGAGGATGTTCGTCGTATCGGTTCGTCCTCGGCCTCCAACGCGCCGGTGCCGAAGATTGCCGGTGACGCCGCAAAGGGTGTTTTCTTCGCTGCCGCCTACGCTGCCGCTGATGACCGCCCGATTGCCAAGCTGTTCAACGAAATGACCCGCCAGCGCTATGGCATCCATGCGCCGGACCATGATTTCTCGCAGGCTTATGACCTGATCCGGATCATGGAAATTGCGTTGAACAATGCCGATCTGAACCTGTCCGACAGCTCGCTTGCTGCTGATCGTACCGCCATCCGCGATGCAATCGCGAATGTCGAGGGCTATGAGGGTCTGGCTTCCGGCCCGATCAGCTTCTGCGCGGCACCGACCCCACAGTGCCGTGATGGCAACCGGACAGCGGTTCTCATCGGTTACACCAAGGGTGGTGAGGACTTCGAAACCGAGGTGATCGCCCGCGTGACCATGGAGCCTGATTTCGGTCTCGAATAGGGTCTTGAACTTTATGGCCGGGGGCTCGCTTCCCCGGCCATTATCCTGTTTAGATTTTCAATTTTCGGTCTTCAGACGAACTGGGGGAACAGCTCGATATGTCATTTCTGTCGCGCATTGCTGACCTGATCGACGCGCTTGCCCAACGCCACAGGCTGTTGCCATGGCTGGTTGCCTATGCGTTGCTTCTGACCCTGCCATTCATCCTGTCGACCTTTTTCAATGATTATCTGATCGATCTGGCGAACCGCGCCTGTCTGTTCATCATGCTGGCCGTCGGGCTGAACATCGTGAAGGGCTTCTGCGGCCAGGTCACGGTTGGTCATATCGGTCTCTACGCCATCGGAGCGGTGACCTCGGCTGTGCTGTCGCTGGAACCGGGCGGCTTTGGCGGGGCCCTCGGCTTTGGCCTGTCGGTTTGGGTGTCGATCCCGATCGCGGTGATTGTGACCGCCTTCGCCGGCCTCATTGTCGGGCTGCCGTCGGTGCGGCTTGAAGGTGCCTATCTGGCGCTGGCGACGCTTGGGCTCGGGGAATCGGTCCGAATCTTCATCGCCGTGACGCCGGCGCTGGGGTCGAGTACCGGGCTGATGATGATCCCGGCGCCAAGTATCGGCGGCTTCGTCTTCGACAGCTTCACAAGCTATTATTATCTCGTGATGACGGCGGCCGTCGTTGGAATTTATTTTTCCTTCGCGATCCTTCGTTCGGCGACCGGCCGCGCCTTCCAGGCCATTCGCGAGGATACCATCGCCGCCTCGGTGAATGGCATCAATGTGGTGAAATACAAACTCCTCGCCTTTGTTCTCAGCGCCATCTATGCCGGGCTTGCCGGCGCGCTGTTCGCGCATATGCCGCCGGGCTATCTTCACCATAACAATTTCACCGTCATCGAGATGGTGACTTTGCTTCTGATGGTGGTCCTTGGCGGCATCGGCAATGTCTGGGGCGGCGTCATCGGCGCCATTGTGGTGACCATCGCCTACGACCAGACAAAGGATCTGGTGGTCTATTTCATGGACCGGCCGATCGTCATCCAGCCGCTTGTGTTCGGGCTGTCGATGGTGCTGCTGGTGCTGTTCATGCCGCGCGGCATCGGTGGCTGGTTCGAGGGCGTCCGCCGGAACCGCAGATTCATTCAGAGAAGCGAGGAGAAGTTGGGTGACGCTGCTAGAAACTCGTAACCTGAGCAAGAGCTTTGGCGGCCTGCAGGCCATCGACAAGGTCAGCCTGAAGGTTGAGCCAAACACGATCCATGGGCTGATCGGGCCGAACGGTTCGGGCAAATCGACCTTCTTCAACCTCTTGACTGGTGTCTACCAGCCTGACGAGGGAAGCCATATAAGTTTCGACGGGGTCGACATCACGAACAGCCCGGCCCACGCCATTGCCGGCCTGGGGCTGGCAAGAACCTTCCAGCTTCTGCGTCTCTATGGCGAGCTGAGTGTTCTCGACAACGTCATGGTGGGCTACCACCCGCACACGAAATACGGGCCGCTGGCGCCGCTGTTCAACGGCGCCGAGGTGCGACGCCAGGACAAGGCCGTGAAGGAAGAGATGGAGGAGCTTCTCGAATTCATCGGTCTTGCAGATCATGCCGAGATCCCGGCGGCCGAGTTGTCCGGTGGCCAGCGCCGCCTGCTGGCGCTTGGCCGGGCCATTGCGATGCGGCCGAAAATGCTGCTTCTTGATGAGCCGGGGGCGGGTCTGTCGCCGGTCAATGTCGATAATCTGATGGCCACCATCATGACATTGAAGGAGCGTTACAACCTGACGATCATCGTTGTCGAACATATCCTGAAAGTGGTGATGTCGACCTGCGATACGATCAGTGTTCTCGATCACGGTCAGAAGATTTCCGAAGGCACGCCGGAATACGTGAAGAATGACCCGGCGGTCGTGGAGGCCTATCTCGGGCGCGAGATGGCGGATGAGGATATCAGGGCGGCGATGGACGCCTGAGGCGGAGGTGCGCGGCCAGATGGAAGGTGAGTTTGCCGGCATAAGGTGGGAAACAAATGACAGGACGCTCGTCCTGACAATCGACCGCCAGGATCGCCGCAACGCGCTTCACCCGGACGCCCATCACCAGCTTGCCAGCCTGTTCGACAGCTTCGCCGACAGTGACTCCCATCTTGTTGCCATCATAACCGGTGCCGGTGACCGGGCTTTTTGTGCCGGTTCCGACCTGACGGTGACAGCCGGACTTGATCGCGCCAATCTGCCGGAGAGCGGATTTGCCGGTCTGGCGGAACGGTTTGACCTGACCAAGCCGGTGATTGCCGCGGTGAATGGCGATGCCATCGGTGGCGGCATGGAGATCGTGCTTGCCTGCGATCTGTGCGTGGCTGTGCGGTCGGCAAGATTTGCCCTGCCGGAACCACGGGTGGGGTTGGCGGCAAGCGGCGGGCTGCACCGGCTGGCACGCCAGCTGCCACGGAAATGGGCCATGGAATTCGCGCTGACAGGCCGCATCTTCACCGCCGACGAGGCCGCCGCCATGGGGGTTGTCAACCGCATCGTGCCGGCAGGTGACCGGTCCGGCGGCGCGCTTGCCGCGGCGAGGGAGATGGCGGCGCTGGTCTGCGAGGGGGCGCCGCTGGCGGTGCGGGCCACCAAGGAAATGATGATGACCGGCCTTGATCAGCCAGCGCTCGAGGCCGCCTACGCAGCCCGTTATCCGACCTTTGAGGCCATGCTGGAAAGCGATGATGCCGCCGAGGGACGCGCCGCGTTCCTGGAGAAGCGCAAACCGCGATGGCAGGGCAGATAATAACCGCCAGACCGCAGGCGCGGGAAAGGATGCCAACGCGATGACAGATCGTTCGGACACGTTGAGAACATCTATCGCAACCGTTTCGATCGCCGGTGACTTTCGTGAGAAGCTGGCGGCGATTTCGCGGGCCGGCTACACCGGCATCGAGATATTCGAACAGGATTTTGTCGCCTTTGACGGCGCGCCGGTGGATGTTGGCTGGCTGGTCGCTGACTATGGTCTCGAGATCATGCTGTTCCAGCCCTTCCGTGATTTCGAGGGGCTGCCGGAACCCTACCGCAGCCGCGCCTTTGATCGTGCCGAGCGCAAGTTCGATCTGATGAACAGCATGGGATGCGACCTTGTTCTTGTCTGTTCCAATATCGCGGCGGCGGCGCTTGGCGGTATTGACCGGGCAGCCGATGATTTTGCCGAGCTTGGTGAGCGGGCCAGCAAGCGTGGCATCAGGGTTGGTTTCGAGGCGCTGGCCTGGGGTCGTCACATCAATGACCACCGGGATGCCTGGGAGGTTGTGCGGCGCGCCGACCACAGCCATGTCGGGCTGATCCTCGACAGTTTCCACACACTCAGCCGCGGCATCGACCCGCAGTCCATCCGCTCGATCCCCGGTGACAAGATCTTCTTCGTGCAGCTTGCCGATGCGCCGAGGATCGACATGGACCTGTTCTACTGGTCGCGCCATTTCCGGAATATGCCGGGCGAGGGTGATCTGCCGGTGGTCGATTTCATGCGCGCTGTCGCCGCCACCGGCTATGACGGTCCGCTATCCCTGGAAATCTTCAATGACCAGTTCCGCGGTGGCAGCCCGGTTGAAATCGCCCGTGACGGGCATCGCTCGCTGATGGGGTTGATGGATGATGTGCGGCGCCGCGAACCCGACATTCGCCTGCCGGCACCCGATATGCCGGCGCGCGCGCAGTGTAGCGGTGTCGAATTCATCGAATTCACCACCAGCGAGGAAGAGGCGACAGAACTTGCCGGCTTCTTGTCGGTGATGGGTTTCACCCATGCCGGAAACCATGTGTCAAAGCAGGTGGCGCACTGGCGTCAGAACGATATCAATATCCTGATCAATACCGAGGAGTCCGGTTTCGCCCATTCCGCCTATCAGACACATGGCACCTCGGTCTGCGATATCGCGCTGCGGGTCGATGATGCGGCGCAGACCATCGAGCGGGCGCGGATGCTTGGTGCCGAGACGGTAACGACTCCGGCAGGCGAGGGCGAGCTGTCAATCCCGGCGATCCGGGGCGTCGGCGGTGGCATGGTCCGCTTTATCGATGAGACCGGCGATCTCGCGCATTTGTGGAACATCGACTTTGTGCCGGTTGCCGGAGCCGGCGATGTCTCCGGTGTTGGCCTGCGGCGGGTGGATCATCTCGCACAGACAATGAAATACGAGGAAATGCTGACCTGGACGCTGTTCTACACCTCCATTCTCGACACCGGAAAGGTGCCGATGGTGGATGTTGTCGATCCGGGCGGGCTGGTGCGAAGCCGCGCCATCCAGAATGACAGTGGCCAGCTGCGGGTGACGCTGAACGGGGCCGAGAACCAGAACACGCTTGCCGGCCATTTCATCGACCGGACCTTTGGGGCCGCCGTGCAGCATGTCGCCTTTGCCTGTGATGATATCTTCGTGACAGCCGAGGCGCTTGCCGCGCGAGGATTCGAGGCGCTTGCCATGTCGCCAAACTATTATGATGACCTTGGCGCGCGCTTCGGTCTCGATGAGGCGTTTCTGGCACGCCTTCAGGCCTTCAGCATCCTCTATGACGAGGATGCGCAGGGGCGATATTTCCAGTTCTACAGCCGCCGGCGCAGCAGCGAGATCTTCTTTGAATTTGTCCAGCGGGCAGACGGCTATGACGGCTATGGTGCCGCCAACGCCCCGTTCCGGATCAGCGCCCAGAAGCGTGAAATGAAGGGCCCGCCCTTTGCTGCTGCGACCGGCGATTGATGCCAAGGCGAGATGGCTAACCGGTTTTTGCCGTGAATTCGCGGTAGGGCTGCGCTGTGGCGGGAAGCTCGCGCCGGATGAAATAGTTCTCGTTCCTGAGCTGCCGGACCAATGCCGGCCACATCTCGGCAAACCCGGCGGCGATGGAGGGCGACGGGGCTGGCAAATCATGCTTGATCAGCCGGTGCAGCGCCGGCAACGCATGGAAGGGCACCTTCGGGAACATGTGATGCTCGACATGGTAATTCATGTTCCAGTAGATGAATCGCGAGATCGGATTCATATGGACGGTGCGTGAGTTCAGCCGGTGATCGACGACATTGTCGGCCAGACCGCCATGTTGCAGCATGCCGGTCATGACATGGTGCCAGGCACCATAGAGGCGCGGCGTGCCGACAAGCAGAACCGGCACCCAGCTGCCAAGCGCGATGGCGGCGGCGATCGTGCCGGCATAGATCAGCATCCAGATCCGCGCGATGCGAATGACCTTCGGGTGGTCAACCTGCGGAATGAAGCTGGCTTCCTGCGGGTCCAGCCTGCCGCCGGCATTGAGGAACATGCGCCGGATGCCTGCCGGAACGTCAATCAGCCCAAGGAAGTTCACAATCCACTTCATGAAGGCCGGAGGGCGCATCAGCTGGATTTCGGGGTCGCGGCCAACGATGATCGTATCGGTATGATGGCGGGCATGGCTCCAGCGCCAGCTATAGGGATTCCTGATCATGCAGAAGCAGGCGATCTGATAGACGACGTCATTCATCCAGCGTGAATTGAAGGCTGTCTTGTGTCCGCATTCATGCCAGCGTGAATCCATCGCCGAACCATAGAGAACGCCGTAAGCAAGGAAGGCCGGCACCGAAAGCCAGGATGGAAACAGCATCGCGCCGGCCGTGCCAAGCGCCGCCATGGCGGCGAACAGGATGATGGTGTCGCGGATGGCCGGACCGTCACGGCGCTGCATCAGCTCGGCAAGCTGCTTGCGCGGGATTTCGGTCTGGTACCAGCGCGCACCGGCCAGCCCGGTTGCCATGGCCTGCTCACCATCTGGCCCGAGAAGCGAATATTCGCGTGTTCCGTCCACCATCGCCGTCAATATCCGTCTGTCCTGCGAAAACCACGACGAAAGTCTAATGCTGACCCGCCGGGAAGTTCAAGCGACGCGGTGGTCGCACCCGGCGGTCAGCAGGATATTGATCACCTTTGCGCGTCAGGCCTTGCTGTCATAGACCAGTGTCGGCATTGGCGGTGGCGGGGCGTCCATGTCGAAGCCATGGATCTCGGCGACAACCGCCGACATTTCCGGCGGCATGTTCTGCATGATATGCGCCCATCCGGCCGCCGGATCGTCACCCTCGAAGGTCAGGATGACGAAATCGCCATTAGGCGTTTCCTGAAGAAAGGTTCGCTCATGGACACCGGCCTCCTCACGGAGCGAGTCGGTCTCCGCCTTGTTGGTCATGGTGAAATTCTCGATGATTTCCTTCTGCCACTTCTCCTTCTTGCCGGGAAGGATCGGAATGGCCATTGCCAGCATCGCCATGGCTGGTCTCCTTTGACACGTTGCTCGAAGTCAGTCTATAGCACGGATTGATTGCAAATTCCTGATATATGGCGCCGCCCGGATGCGCTCTGGGGCTGCCCGATTACCCAGAGGCGTCATCATCAAGAAAGTGCCTGACAGCCGACAATACCCGCCGCCGGTCGACTTTCTGCACGGCCCTCACGGTGGCAAGCTTGTCGTCCGCAGTTCGATCACCGCCCGCAATGAGGTTCTTCAGGGCCGTCTCGGGTCCCGAACGGGCGCGCTGCTCGCGTTTCAGCCTCGCCAGCCTGCGCTGTGCGTCATCATCGGTCATTGCGATCCCCCACAGATGGAAAGCTGGATGTTGTCCCGTCAATGATAGGGCCCTGCGACGCTGTCCGGCAAACCCGTTTGCACCATTTCAACAGAAAATTCATGCTGCGTTTTTTGCATCACCATAGCGCAAACTTAGCATTTTTCCGCAGTCCTGATTGGCCGTATCACATACCCAGAATTTTGGTGTTCCTCCCCCAAAATTCCCTCGGATGACAAGTCTGAACGGTCAGCAAGTGACCGCAAAACAGGCTGCTCATCACGGCGGGTGCATGAAGTCCCCAACATGCACCCGCCCTTTTTTTTGAGAAAATCTCGCGGAATCCTGAAAAGTCTTTTGCCGAGTCCAAACTGGACGCGTCGTGCCAGCTGCGACAACCTGTCATGACTGAGCCTGCCACCAGCCACCGATACTGAAGGGCGGACCATCATGGATGATAAAATTTTTGCCTCGGCCCGCATGACCGCCGCACTTGAGGATGATCAGACAGCCTATGAGGCCATCCCGTCAGTAAATATCTTTGATCGCGACCTTGAGCTGTCCCACCCAACCAACGCCATCATGCAGGGTGATTCGCGCCCGCGTCGCCGGGTGGGCCGGTGGCTGATTCTCCTGCCACTGCTAATGGCTGCCGGGTTCCTGCTGCTGAGCTGTCAGGGCGGCGGCTACTGACTGTCGGATACGGAGTTGTAAATGGCCGCTGGAAATCATCTGCCCAGATGGTTTATGCTTTCGCCATGGACAGGTATCGCGGTTTCATCAATATCATTCTATGGGCGGCGGCGGCGGCTTTTGCGGCCTTTCGCGTCGGAATATCGGATGTTTTCATTCTCGGGGCCATTGAGGGCCTGATGGTTCTGATCGCCGCCTTCGTGGCGCACAAGACGCTCGACCTTCTGTTCCCGCCGAACCAGTCTTCCGTCGATGAATGACAGGGCGCTGACGGCGGGCGGCGATGAAGGCAGCGACCGTCATGACCGGAAGTGAATCGCCGAAGACAATTGAATGTCTGAAGACAGACGTGATCGAGCGGTTCGGCACCCCCTGCGCCGTGGTCGATCTGGATGTCGTCGATCGCAATATCGCGCATGTCCAGACATTGTGTGACGCGGCCGGTCTTGCCAACAGGCCGCATATCAAGACTCATAAATCTCCATTTCTGGCGCGACGGCAGCTTGATGCAGGTGCCATCGGAATCACCTGCCAGAAACTCGGTGAGGCCGAGGTGATGTTTGACGCCGGGATCGAGGATATCCTGATCGCCACCAATATCATCGGGGCCGCGCGGTCGGGCAGGCTGGCGGCGCTGCAACGGCGTGTCGGGTTGAAGGTCTGTGCCGACAATCCGGTATCGCTTGCCGCCTATGCCGCCGCCGGCCGCGATGCGGAACGACCGATCAGGGTTCTGATTGAATGTGATACTGGCCAGAAGCGCGCCGGGGTCGAGACCCCCGGCGAGGCGGTGGCACTGGCAGAAATGGTGCGGGACGATCCGGCGCTGGATTTTGGCGGCCTGCTGTTCTACCCGCCGCTTGACGGGTGGTCGGCGACACAGGCTTTTCTTGATGCCGCGCGTGCGGGCCTCGCCGATCTCGGCCTTGTGCCGGAGATCGTGTCGACCGGCGGCACGCCCAACCTTGTCAATATGGATCATCTCGACGGTGCCACCGAACACCGGGCAGGCACCTGTATCTTCAATGACCGGATGATGATGGCGGCCGGTATGGCCGGGATCGAGGATTGTGCGCTGAAAATTTTCACCAGCGTGGTCAGCCGGGCTGGCGAGACCCGCGGCATTCTTGACGCCGGATCGAAGACTTTCACCTCGGACCAGGGTGGCCTCGACGGGCATGGCCTGATCCTCGAACATCCCGCGGCCCGCATCCACAGGATGGCCGAGGAGCATGGGTTTCTCGATCTGTCGACCTGCGGGGACATGCCGGTTGTCGGCGACATCCTGCGGGTGATCCCGAACCATGTCTGCGTCGCCGTGAATATGGTCGACCGGCTTGTCGCGGTGCGCGGCAACGATATCGTCGATGTTCTGCCTGTCGCCGCGCGCGGGCGGCTTGTCTGACGCGGTGGCGGAAAGGACTTCATGCCATGTCATCCATCAGGCTTCTCGCCATAGGCGAGGTGATGGCCGAGATCAGATCACAGGATGCCGGCTTTGCCGTCGGCTTTGCCGGTGACACCTACAATACAGCGATCTATGCCGCGCGTCAGCTTGGCGCGCCGGGGCAGGTTGGCTATGTCACCCGCATAGGCGACGAGCCGCTATCACAGGCGCTGTTGTCGGGTGCCGCGGCCGAGGGGCTGGATGTCAGCCACATCGCGCGCGATCCAAACCGAAATATAGGCATCTATGCTGTTGCCACCGACCGGGATGGCGAGCGCAGTTTTTCCTACTGGCGGGCGGACTCGGCGGCGCGCCAGCTCTTTACGGCTGCAGAACCGGCCCCGGCGATGCCGCGGGCCGAGATCGTCTATCTGTCCGGCATCACGCTGGCCATCCTGGCGCCGGCGGCGCGCGAACGGCTGCACGAGGCGCTTGTCGATCTGCGTGCCAAGGGCGCTACCAAAGTGGCGTTTGACTCGAATTACCGGCCGGCTTTGTGGGAGAACCGGGCCACGGCGCGCGCGGTGATGGAGCGGATGTGGCAGTTGGCCGACATTGCCCTGCCCTCGATCGATGACGAGATGGCGCTGTATGGAGATGCCAGTGAAGAGGCGGTGGTGGCCCGGTTTGCCGCGCGCGACTGGGACGGCATCGCCATCAAGCGAGGATCGCGCGGTCCCCTGTCACCACAGATGGCGGCGGATCAACTGCCCGATTTTCAGGCAGCCACCAAGGTTGTCGACACCACCGCCGCCGGCGACAGTTTCAATGGCGGCTATCTCGCGGCCTTCCTTGCCGGTGATGGCGAGGCAGAGCGGATGGCGGCCGGGCATCGTCTTGCGTCCAGGGTTGTCGCCGCCCCCGGGGCGATCATTCCGCGCGACGGATAACAGAGCCGAGGCCGGCGCATTCCATGCCCAGGGACGGTGCCATTCTGCTTGAAATTGCCGCCATATTGGGACAACAATTTATCCAAGAATGTGGAGACGATCCGGCGCTGCCGACGTTCCGCTGACGGGCAGGGGGTGTCTACTGGACCCGCCCGACGTCGCCTGCCGACGTAAGAAATCCCTCGAATGATGACCTTGAAATCGTTCCGCGTCGCGGCGAGGTTCGCCGTGGTGTGGTCAGGAGGAGACAGATGAAAGCAGGGGTAATTGGATTGGGAGATATGGGATCGGGTTTGGCCAGGAACCTGATCGCCAACGGGTTCGAGACCAGCGGGTTCGACCTCAGCGAGCCGCGCATGGCGCAATTCGCCGAGATGGGGGGCGTGGGCTGCACCGGCGTCGGCGATGTCGGGCGCCATGCCGATATCGTCTATGTGATGGTGATGAATGGTGAACAGGCGAAGGCGGTGATCCTTGGCGAGGATGGACTTGCCGCAACCATGGCTGAGGGTGGGATTATCATGCTGACGGCCACCATCAAGCCTTCCGAGGCGCGCGATATCGGTGACGGGCTTGTCGGCACCGGAATCCGCATGGTCGACAGCCCGGTGTCGGGTGGATTTCCCGGCGCGCAGGGCGGCACGCTGACGATGATGGCGGCGGCCCCGGATGATGTTCTGGAAGCTGCCCGCCCGGCAATGGAAGCGGTGTCGGCCACCATCCATCATGTGGGCCGGAACGCCGGCGACGGGCAGGTGATGAAAGCCTGTCTGCAGTCGATCATCGGCTCGATCTTCAGCGCCACCTTCGAGGCCGCGGCGCTGGCCGCAAAGGCCGGGGTGTCCGGCCAGGCGCTCTATAATGTCGTGTCGAGTTCCGGTGCGGGGTGTGGCATCACCTCCGGCGCGCTGGAGAATATCATCGACCGCAAATTCGAGGGCACCGGCTCCGGGATCGGCACCATGCACAAGGATCTGACGATCTCGCTTGCCATGGCTGAGGAGCTTGGCGTGCCGCTGTTCACCGCCGCCACCGCGATGCAGATCTTCCATCAGGGCAAGACGAAATACCCGCATGGTGACAACTGGATCTGTACGCGCGTCATCGAGGATATTATCGGTGCCGAGCTGCACCGCTAGAGGAGAATGAAACCATGAAACTTGGTGTGATCTGTGATGGTATCAGCCGCGATCTGGCGCATACCGTCGATGTAATGGACGAATTCGGACTGGAATATGCCGAACTGCAATTTGTCGGTGAAAAGGAGGTCGGCGACCATGACGCTGGCGAGATCCGCGAGATCGACGCGCTGCTGCGTGACCGGGGCAAGCCTGTTTCCTGCCTCAGCCGGCATATCTTCGCCGGCATGACGGTGGCCAACAGGGCGGGGGACGAGCTTCATACGAAACATATGGACGCGCTGAAGCGGGTGATCGACATGGCGCATATTGTCGGCTCGCCGCTGGTGCGGATCATGACCCCGAAGAAGGAACAGATCCTGTTCGGCCGCAATGGTGCCGAGAAATGGAATGTGGCGAAGGGCGCGTGGGATGCGATGCTGCCGCTGATCGCGCCGGCCGTCGATGTGGCGCGCGATGCCGGCGTGACGCTGGTCGTCGAGACCGGCAATGGCACGATGGTCAATTCCAACTATACCGGCCGCAAGATGATCGACGATCTGGGTGCCAAGGATGCGCTGAAGGTTCTCTGGGACCCGGCGAATAATTGCTGGTGCCACGAGACCGCCTATCCCGACGGCTATGAGGAGGTGCGCGGCGGCTATCTTGGCCATGTGCATATCAAGGACGTGCAGGTCGATACGCCACGCGCCACGCTGGAGGTGCGTCCGATGGGCGAGGGCCAGCTTGCCGACCAGTTCGCGCCGATGGCCGCGGCGATGCGCGATGACGGCTATGACGGCGTGATCAGCTTTGAATCGGTCTATCACCGGGGCGATGGTGATTTCGAGGCCGGATTCCGGATCAATATCGACCGGTTCAAGGCCATTTACGCCTAGGGAGTTTCCGCGCCGGCTTCGGGCTGCGGCTACCCGCCGCCATGGATGCGTTGCATCGCCTTCATACAGATGACGGCGTTGGCGGCGACATCCGCTGCCTCGTGGCCGGGTTTGAACAGGCTGGATCCCAGGCCGAACCCATGGACGCCGGCGTCGGCATAGGCGGCAAAATCATCCGCGCCGACGCCGCCGACGGCATAAAGCCTGATGCCGTCAGGCAGCACCGCCCGCATGGCCGCGATTCCGGCCGGGCCGAGAAGGCTTGCCGGAAATATCTTCAGATCGCGTGCGCCGGCGTCAATGGCGGCAAGCGCCTCGGTCGGTGTCATCACCCCCGGCATCATCGTCAGCCCCAGATCCAGCGCGCGGGTGATCACCGCGCGGTCCATGTTCGGGGCGACAATCAGATTGCCGCCATTCTCGCGCACCCGGTCGACATCATCGGGGCTGAGGACGGTGCCTGCCCCGATCAGCCGCGCCGGGCCGCCCTGACGGGCGGCAACCGCGGCGGCAATCCTGATCGACTCAAAGGGTGTCGGCGAATTGAGGGGAATCTCGATGGCATCGAATCCGGCCCCGATCAATCCTTCGACAACCGCCTCGGTTTCCGCCGGCGTGATCCCGCGCAGAATGGCGACAAGGCGTCTGTTGCTGTCACGTTCACTCATGCTGTGGTACCTCCTTGCATGCGTGCGGGGATGATGTCGGGCCAGAGAATTGATGCGATGTCGAACAGCCCGGTCCGCACCGCCAGTTCGGCATCCACCATATCAAAGCCGATTCCAAGGCCGGTCAGCGCCCTTGCATAATGCGCCGCCACCTCGCCGGTGGCCGCCAGATGAAGCGGCCTGCCATCGTCCTGAAGGCAGCAGGCGATCTCGGCCCCGATCATCAGTCCCGACAGCCGGGAGGCTCCGTGTGGCACTGCATCGCCAAACAGCAGCGGGCCGGCGCGAAGCCCGAACAGGTCGGCAAGCGCCCGTGGCGGGTCCGCATGTGCCTCGCGGACAGCGGCGATGAAATCATCATCCGACCACCTGTCTGACACCACCGTGTGGCGCAGGATCGACCGCTCGCCAAGCAGCGCAAACATCTCGCCTGTCATCATGGTACGGAAGCCAACCAGCCTGCCTCCCTCGATCTCGGCCCATTTCGAATGTGTTCCCGGAAGGCAGACGGTGCCATCCCGCACCCCGTTGCAGACCAGCCCGTGAAGGATGGTCTCCTCGCCCCGCATCACGTCCGGATTGGCGCTGTCGCGCTGCGCGATTCCGGGAAGGATGCGGATATCCCGCGCCGGCCCGACACGCATCTGCCCGACACGCGCCTGCCCGGCGATTGTGATCGCGCCATCCGCCAGCGCCGCGAAATTGGTCGGGGCCTCAAGATAGGGGGCTTCCTGCCAACCCTGCGCCGCCCCGGCCATACCGCAGATCAGCACCGGTGTCTCATCCGGTACGCTCATCGCCGCCAGATGGAACTGCAGTTCGGGCGCGTAGTCGTCGCATGACAGCGTGCCCATGCCGCTGTCCGACCGCCTTTCGTCCAGAAGGCGTCCCTGCCGGTCAAGCGCCCACAGGCGCAGCGAACTGGTGCCCCAGTCGGCAAGCACGATATCGGCAATGGCACCGGTTTTGGTCATCAGCGATGTCAGGAGGGGTCCCGCCCGACCTCCTGGCGCTGCTGGCCAAGCCCGTCGATGGTCAACTCCATCACGTCACCTTCCTGAAGGAAGACAGGCTCCGGCTTGATGCCGAGGCCAACACCGGGAGGTGTGCCGGTGGAAATGACATCGCCGGGATGAAGCGTCATCAGTTCCGACAAATGCGAGATGCATTCGGCGACGGTGAAGATCATCGTCGAGGTGTTGCCGGTCTGCCGGCGAATCCCGTTGACGTCGAGCGCCATATCCAGATTCTGCGGGTCCGGCACTTCGTCGGCGGTGACAAGCCAGGGGCCGATCGGCCCGAAGGTGTCACAGGACTTGCCCTTGGTCCACTGGCCGGTAAGCTTGCTCTGGAAATGCCGCTCCGACACATCATTCGAGATGAAGTAACCGGCGACATGGTCCAGCGCATTCTCGACCGAGACATATTTGCAGGCGGTGCCGATGACGACGCCAAGCTCGATCTCCCAGTCGCTGTGCCGGGAGTGCCGCGGCATCATCACCCGGTCATTCGGCCCGACAACAGCGGACGTGGCCTTCATGAACAGGATCGGATGTTCAGGAATGGCGGCGCCGGTTTCGGCGGCATGGTCGGAATAGTTCAATCCGATGCAAAGGAATTTGCCGATCCCGCCAACACAAGGACCGATCCTGACGCCATCATCGACCACCGGAAGCGATGCCGGGTCGAGACCGCGCAGACGGTCCAGCGTGGCGTTGTCGAGGGTGGCGCCGGTGATGTCGCCAATATGGGCGGACAAATCACGGATCGCACCGGTTGTATCAACAAGGCCGGGCTTTTCCCGGCCAGCGTCACCATAACGTATCAGTTTCATCTACGATCTCCGGTTGTGTTCATCCGCACATTCGTGTGCGCGAATCCTCAGTGGTTGTCACGCGGCAGGCCGCGGGTGCGAACAATGGATTTGTAGTCGGTTGCGCCGTCGAGCACCATCCCCTCGGCGAAGGGGCGTACCTTTTCGCGAAAGATCTGCTGCCAGGGCGACTGGCTTTCCGGGCTCGGGAAACCGCCGCCATCAGCAAGAGCGGCGGCGCGGCTGGCCAGCTCTTCCTCCGGCACCAGCATGTTGACAGTGCAGTTGTTCAGATCGACA
>JAYQDX010000008.1:0-41378 GCA_038138545.1 Rhodobiaceae bacterium
TCGGCGTCGGGATGGTCCCGCCCCAGGCACCGAGCGCCGACCGGTTCAGACTGTCGAACAACAGGAACAGCGTCTTCATGTAAGTGAATCACTCTCCGGGGCCGCGCCGGCTGTGGCTGATCATCGCGTCAGCGCGCATTGGCAAGTTTTGAATTGACTTCAAAAAGGCTATCGTTTTCTAATTTGGTATACAATATTTTTTCAGTGTTGATGGGGCGTTATACCCTGTCCAACCTACATAAGTGACGAGTTTCAGATGCCTTTCGAGCCTGCCAGCGATATCCTGTCCGACTACACCGTCCTTGATCTGACACGGGTGCGTTCGGGCCCGACCTGCGTTCGCCAGCTCGCCGACTGGGGTGCCAATGTCATCAAGATCGAGAACCCCGATACCGCCGGGTCGGACATGGGCGGCTCACGCCAGGGCTCGGATTTCCAGAATCTGCATCGCAACAAACGCTCGATGATCATCAATCTCAAGGATCCTGACGGCGTCGCGGTTTTCAAGAAAATGGCGGCCACGGCCGATGTGGTGGTGGAAAATTACCGCCCCGACGTGAAGTTCCGCCTCGGCATCGACTATGAAACGCTTCGCGCCATCAATCCACGCATCGTCTATGCCTCGATTTCCGGATTCGGCCAGGACGGGCCGCTGGCCGGCCGGCCGGGTTTTGACCAGATCGCGCAGGGTATGGGCGGCCTGATGTCGATCACCGGCGCGCCGGGCGAGGGCCCGATGCGGGTCGGCATCCCGATCGCCGACCTGACGGCTGGCGGTTTCGCCGCACAGGGCGTTCTGCTGGCCTTGCTTGGCCGCGAGAAGACAGGCGAGGGACAGTGGGTGCAGACCTCACTTCTGCAGGCGCAGATCGCAATGCTGGATTTCCAGGCGGCGCGCTGGCTGATGGATGGTGATGTGCCGGGACAGGCTGGCAATGATCACCCGACATCGATCCCGACCGGTGTGTTCACGACGTCCGACGGCTATATCAACATCGCCTGCGCCGGCCAGCATATCTGGCTGCGCCTGAAGGATGAGCTGGCGGATCCGCGGATGGACCATGAGGATTATGCGGACCAGCCGACGCGAAGCAAGAACCGCGTCGCGTTGAACGCCATCATCAATGAGAATACATCACGGGAAAGCACCGAATACTGGGTGGCGCGGCTTGCCGAGATCGGCGTTCCCTGCGGCGAGATCAACAATATCCGGCAGGTGTTCGAGAACCCGCAGGTGCAGCATCTTGGCATGGCCCGTGACGTCGACAGCCAGGAACGTGGTCCCTCGCAGATTGTGGGCCAGCCGATCAGAATGAGCCGCTCGCGTGCCGATATTCGCCGTCCGCCGCCGACAAAGGGCCAGCATACCGCCGAAATACTTGCCGAGTACGGCTATTCGGAAGAAGAGATCAACGGCTTTGCCTCGCGGGGAATCACATGAAATTCGACCATCTCACATCGCATGCCGACGGCAAACTCCTGACCGGCATCGTCGAGCGTGTCGGCCATGTGGTGATCAACAATCCGGAACGGCATAATGCGATCTCGCTGGCAATGTACCGGGCCGGTGCCGAAGAGGTGGCCCGCATGGCTGCCGATCCCGAGGCGCGGCTGCTGGTCATTCGCGGTGCCGGTGGCAAGGCTTTCGCCTCTGGTGCCGATATCTCGAAATTCGAGACAGAACGCTCCAGTGCCGAGGATGTCGAGACCTACGCGCAGGCAAGCAAGGCGTTCTATGATGCCGTCTTCACCTTTCCCAAACCGACCGTCGCTGTGATCCAGGGCTATTGCATCGGTGGTGGCATGGGGCTTGCCGTCGCCTGTGATCTGCGGCTGTGCGAGGACAAGAGCCGGTTTGCCGTGCCCGCCGCCAGGCTTGGTGTCGGTTATGGCTATGAGGGGATCAGACGGTTGGCCAATCTTGTCGGCCCGTCGATGGTGAAGGAAATCTTCTTTACCGCGCGCCAGTTCAGCGCCGCCGAGGCCTATGAGATGGGGCTGGTCAACCGGGTGCTGTCGCCACAGATGCTGACCGCCTATGCCGATGACTATGCCAGCCGGATCAGCGAGAATGCGCCGCTGACAATCGAATCGGTGAAGGCCATCACGCAGGCGCTGCAGCTTGACGAGGCGAATCGTGACCTCGATGCGTTGGACGCGCTGGTGAAGGGGTGCTTTGACAGCGAGGACTATATCGAGGGACGTCGCGCCTTCATGGAGAAACGCAAGCCGAAATTCACCGGCAGCTGATACAGCCGGCCGTGGGGGCTGGCATGAGACTGGGGAGGGATCTGTGACCGGCATGACTTTGAAAGACAGGATAGGTGTTGATCTTGGCCGCAGATTGCCGCTCGAGGACGGCATTCGCTGGGCGGCGGAGAATGACGTCCGCTTTATCGACGCGCAGACCGACATCGCGCCGAACGCGCTTGAGACTTTCGATGATGCCCGCTGCGGGACGGTTCGCGATCTGCTGGCCGAGACAGGGGTCCATTTCGGGCTTCATACCCTGTCCGGGGTCAATGTCGCCGAAATCTCACCCTTCTGCCGCGATGCCGTCGACAGTTACATGAAGGCCTATATCGATCTGGCGCCCAAACTCGGCGCGAACTGGATCGTTGTTCATGGTGGCTATCATTTCACCGCCTGCCGCAAGATCAGGATGCAGGCCGCGATCGACAGGCTGCGCCGCATTGGCGACTATGCCGCTGAGCGAGGTGTCCTGCTGCTGCTGGAAAATCTGAACTGGGAACCGGTGCTTGCCGAGGTGAATTACATGCCCGTCACGCCGGCGGAATGCATGCATTTCTTCCGCGAGATCGACAGCCCGTCGGTACGCTGGTCATTCACCGCGAACCACGCGCATTTCCTTCCCGGGGTGGGAATTGCCAATTTCATCGACGCGATGGATTTCAGCCTGTGCCACGAGGTCAGGCTTGCCGACAATAACGGGTCCTACGAAATCCACCAGCAGCCCGGTGATGGCACGATCGATTTCGGCGCCATGTTCAGCAAGATCGAGGGTATGGGCTATACCGGTCACTACATGAACGGGTTCGGCTCGATTGACGATATGCTGGTTGGTCGTGACCACATGGTCGCCCGCGCCCGCGAGGCCGGCCTCGCCGTCGATTGAGCAGCGGTAATGCGGATATGCCGGCGCCGGGCGATGTGGCGTTTTTGAACATTGTCTCGCTTCGGGATTTGGTATACCGTATTTCGAGGCTGGCGGTGTCACTCCGCCCATGGGCGTCGTGATCATGAAGAGGAGCGTGCCGCCCTGGCCCGAAAAAGTGACCAGGTCAAACACTGGTCCAGCATGAAAGATGATTTTTGGAGCAAACTTCTGGGAGGAACCAATGCTCAGCACTAAGAAAATCCTGTCGGTTGGTGTCGGCATCGCGTCGATGGCCGGCGTCATGGCGATGTCATCGGCACCTGTTGTCGCTGCCGAAGGCACAATCGAGGTGGTTACCCATGCCGGTGCCGGTGGTGGTACTGATGTCAACTCGCGGATGATGATGATTCGCACACGCCGTGCGCTGAAGCAGGACATGGTTGTTGTCAACAAGCGTGGCGGCGGCGGCGCTGCCGCGATGCAGTATTTCAAGAGCCGTCCGGCCGATGGCAACACCGTTCTGACCTTCACCGTCGGCCACGCCATCACCATGGCGAAGGGCAAGACCGAGCTACGGGTTGAGGACATGGCGCCGATCGCGCGTGGCACCAACGACCCGCAGATCCTGATGGTCAACTGCAAGACCAGCCCCTACAAGACGCCCGAGGACTTCGTTGCCGGCATGAAGAATGGCGACGCGCTGAAGTTCGGTGGCACCTCGTCGGGCACCATTGACCACCTGACCGTCTTCCTGTGGGCGAAGCGCCTCGGCGTTGACATGCCGACCTACATCCCGTTCGGCGGTGGTGGTGAGCTTGCCACTCAGGTTGTCGCCGGTGCTGTTGATGTCGGTACGCTGAACCTGTCCGAGGCTTCGGCCCCGATCGAGGCCGGCGATCTCTGCCCGCTGGTGATCCTTGGCGAGAATCGCATGGATCCGATCCCGGCAGCCAAGACCGCCAAGGAAATGGGCATCGACCTCGTTCTGTCCACGACCCGCGGTTTTGTGACTCATGCCGGTGTGTCCGAGGAGCGTCGCGCCGAGCTTGAGGCTGGCATGATGAAGGCCATGGGGCATTCTCTCTATCAGGCTTATCTGATGAATTCCGGCCTTGACGACACGTCGCCGATGGGCTCCGAGGCCTGGGGCAAGCAGATCAAGATGATGGTCGGCGAGTTCGGCCCTGCGCTCAAGGAAATGGGCCTGATCGAATAGGAAGTCTTTCCTGAACGGACCGGTGGGCGGCACAAGCTGTGTCGCCCATCGGTGATTACCGGGGGACCGTTCTGATGCGACCTTTGATTATACCGGGTATCCTTGCCGCTTTTTCGGTGGTGATCATCTATCTGGCGATGCAGCTCAAGCTGTCGCCGCCGATGATCGTCGGGCACAGCATGCAGCCGCGCTCGTTCCCGATATTCCTGATGGTGATCAACCTGATTCTGATTGGCATTCTGGCCTGGGAGTGCTGGCGCGCGCCGCCGCCGGCAATCGAGCTGGAGGGGATCACGACCTGGGTCAGCATCGCGACATTCGCCGCCTTCTATTTCCTGACCACCTATGCGGATTTCTTCATTGCCATCGCGGTGGTGATGTTCGTTCTGTCGACAAGCTGGGGTGAAAGGCGGCTTCATGTTGCCGCGCTGATTTCGGTGACCGTGCCGCTGACGCTGTTCCTGCTGTTCGATGAAGTTCTGAAGATCAGGTTCCCGCGCGGGCTGATCACCAACTGGTATTACGGCTGAGGAGAAACAGCGGGATGTTGGAAGCGGTTTCCGCAATGGCCTCGGTGATGGGCGACCCGTATCTTCTGGGGCTCATCACCGTCACCACGGTTCTCGGCATCATCATCGGCGTTCTGCCGGGGCTTGGTGCCACAACGGGCGCGGCCTTGCTGCTGCCCTTCACCCTGACCATGGACCCGGTCCACGCCATCGCCGTTCTGGCGACGCTCTATGTGTCGGCGACTTTTGCCGGATCGATCACCGCCATCCTGATTAATACGCCCGGGACCTCGGCAGCCGCCGCGACGACCTTTGACGGGTTCCCGCTGGCGCAGCGCGGCGAGGCTGGCCGCGCGCTTGGCGTTGCCGTTGTGTCGAGTACCATTGGTGGTATTTTCTCGATTCTTGTGCTGTGCCTTGCCGCGCCGATGCTGGCCAAGGTGGCTTATGAATTCCGGCCGCCGGAATATTTCGCGCTGACGATCTTCGGCCTGTCGATGCTTGCCAGTGTGGGGGCCGGCGGCGCCGTGAAAAACCTCATTGGCGGAATCTTCGGCGTCTGGCTTGCCACCATCGGTGCCGAGCGGGTGACCTCGATCGAACGCTTCATGTTCGGCAATTACGAACTCTATGAAGGCCTGTCCTTTGTGCCGGTGATGATCGGGTTGTTCGCCATTTCCGAACTTCTGGTGCAGTCGAAACATGCCCACCGTGTTGCCGACATGGTGACCCTGAAGGCGGTGAAGCTTCCCAGCCGCGAGGATTACAAACGGATCTGGAAAACCATCGCGCGCTCATCCGGCATCGGCACCTTCATCGGCATTCTGCCGGCCGAGGGCGCGACTGTGGCGTCGATGATCGGTTATTCCGAGGCGCGCCGCTGGTCAAAGAAACGCGAGGAATTCGGCAAGGGCTCCGTCGAGGGCATCGCCGGTGCCGAGGCCGCCAACAACGCTGCCACCGGCGGGGCGATGGTGCCGACGATGGTGCTTGGCATCCCGGGAAGCGGCACCACCGCGATCATTCTTGTCGGTCTGATGGTGCACGGGCTTCGCCCCGGCCCCTATCTGTTCACCGAACAGGTTGAATCGGTCTATCAGATTTTCGGCTCGATGCTTGTCGCCAACATCATCTTCCTTGGCATGGGGCTTTATGCGGCAAAACTGTTTGCCCGCATTTCCCTGATCCCGACAGCCATACTCTGGCCGATTGTTTTCGCGCTGTCGGTGATCGGTGCCTATGCGCTGAGCGCCTCGCTCCTCGATGTCTGGATCGCGCTGATCTTCGGTGTCGTCGGCTTCTTTGCCCGCCGCCACGGTTTTTCGGTCGCGCCGATCGCGGTTGGTCTGATCCTTGGCCATATGGTCGAGGTGAACCTGCAGAACTCTCTGAAGATGTTCGATGGCGCCTGGTGGATGATCCTGACGCAACCGCTGGCGCTGCTGTTTCTGGTGCTGGCCTTCCTCGGCCTGTTCGGATCGCAGATCGTAAAGCTGATCACGCGGGGAGGCCGCGCATCCTGACTGGCCGAATTGGCGGACCGCTTGCCGGTCAGATAAGGTGGTGTTGCAGGCGCTCGCGATTCAGCTCGAATCCGAGCCCCGGCGCATCGCTCATCGTCAGCCAGCCATCGACCGGTTCGGGAAGCCCGTCATAGATCAGACGGCAGACCTCGACCGATGAATAGTGATATTCGACAAGGCCGCCATTGGCGATGCCGGCCTGCAGATGCGCATTGAAAAACGGCCAGGCACCGCCATTGTCGATCCCGACATTGAATCCGGACGCCAGCGCGGCGATCTTCTGGCACTGGGTGAAGCCGCCGGTGATGACGACATTCGGCTGGATGATGTCGACGGCGCCCGCCACCAGCATGTCACGAAACCGGTAGGACTGTGCCTCGTTCTGGCCGCAGGCGATCCGCATGCCTGTCTGGCGGCGCAGTTCGGCCATCTGGCGGACGTCATTCTGCGTGATAGGTTCCTCGAAGAAGCTGATGTGATAGGGCGTCAGCGCGCCTGCCAGCTCGACCGCGTGGAAGTAATCAAGGCTGCAATTGGCGTCAATGAACAGCTCTGCCTCCGGCCCGGTGGCGTCACGAACACCGGCGACGCGCCACCGGTCCTCGATGATGACATCACTCAGCAGCCGCGGCTCGTCACGCCGCTGCAGGGCGCTGTTGCCGACCGTCATCTTCAGCCGTGAAAAGCCGCGCTTCATCCAGGCCTCGGCAGCGCGGGGCAACTCGTCGGTTTCATAAAAGCCGAAACCGAAGGTGGCATAGACAGGGCAGCGTTCCCGCGCCCCGCCAAGAAGCCGCCAGATCGGCTGGCCAAGCGCCTTGCCCTTGATATCCCAGAGCGCCACATCGATGGCGGCGATGGCATGCATGCCGATTCCGCTCTGCCCGCGCGGCACCAGCGCCCAGTAGAGCCGGTCCCAGATACGGTCATTATTCAGCGGGTCCATGCCGATGATGGCGGGGGCGGCGATGGTGTCGATGGCAGCCTCGATCGGCTTTGCCGGCCCGATCGAGGTGATGCCGTGGCCGCTGATCCCGGCATCAGTGTCGATCTCGACAACACAGGCCTGATGGCGCGCTGTTTTCGCCGGTGAGGTGATGTCGAGGTTGGCCTCGAGATTCAGGGCATAGGCGCGTATGGCGGTGATCTTCATCAGGCCGCGCTGTCCCAGTGGCTGACCATATCGCAGGCGATGTCAAAGGCGGCGCGGGTTGCCCCGACATCGGCCGTGCCGGTGCCGGCAATATCAAAGGCTGTGCCATGCGCCGGCGTTGTCACCGGAAAGGGGATGCCGCCCTGAACGGTGACGCCGCGGTCGAATCCCATGAGTTTCAGCGCGATCTGCCCCTGGTCGTGATACATGGTGATGATGCCGTCAACCTCGCCGGCCTTGGCCTTCAGGAACACCGTGTCTGAGGGCCAGGGGCCATCGATATTCAGCTGCTGCTGGCGCAACGTCTCCACCGTCGGGGTGATTACCTCGATCTCCTCCATGCCGAAATTGCCATTGTCGCCGGCATGCGGGTTGAGCGCGGCCACTGACAGGCGTGGGCGTGCCAGGCCGGAGCGTTTCAGCGTCCGGTCGATCAGATGCACCGCCTCGGTGATGCGGTGTCCGCTGATATATTCGGGAACGTCCTTCAGCGGGATGTGGCTCGACACGCGGCTGGTCCAGATGCCGTTCAATGTATTGAGCTCGGAGATATAATTCTCGATGCCGAGGAATTCCGCCATGTAATGAAGCTCATCCTCATGCCCCAGCCCGGCCTCGATCAGCGCGGCCTTGTTGAACGGGCCGAAGGTGATGGCATCGATGATCCCGTCACGCGCCATTTCCAGCGCACAGTTCAGATTGCCGAGCGCCGAGCGGCCATTCGCAAGCGTGACCTCGGCAAGACGAACCTCCTCAGGCGCAATGGTCTCGCGATCGTGAAGCGCCAGCCCGTCAATGTCTGTCCAGTCGCCAGCCGACCAGTCACCGGTAAGGGCGTCACAATCGGTCATCGTGATCTCGAGGCCGGCCTGCGCCTGCCCCATCTCGAACAGATGCCTGTCACCGATCAGCAGAATGTCGGCCTGATCGAGAACCCCATCCTCGGCGAGAAGCTTGGCGATGAGTTCGGGCCCGATGCCGCCGGGATCACCCGGTATGATGCCAATACGGGGTTTCATTCAAAGCTCTCCTGTTCGTCGCGAGACATAAAAAGGTTCTCGATGGCCGTCTCGATATGGTCGCGCATGGCGCGTGATGTGGCGGCCACATCGCGATCCTGCAAGGCTGCGGTAATGTCCTGATGCTGCTGCAGCGTCGTTGCGCGGCCAAGCTTCCGGCGTGATGACAGGAACCTGGCGCGCCACAGCCTGGCATTGTATTTTGCATGCGTGTCGACCAGTGCGGCGTTGCCGCTGGCCGCCACGATGCTGGTATGGAAGTTCATGTCGGTCTTGAAGAAATCAATCGAGCTCATGACTTCGCTTTTCTCGACCATGCATTGATTCAGGGCGGCGATGGTGGTGATCTGCGAATCGCTGGCATGCGTGCAGGCCAGCTCGCCGGCAAGCGCCTCCAGCGTCGCCAGAACCTTCATGCTCTGCGCCAGCTCGTCAACCGACGGGTTGGCCACGCGCGACCGGCGGGTCGGGGTATGATCGACAAGCCCCTCGCTTTCCAGGATCCGCAGCGCCTCGCGCATCGGGGTTCGGCTGATGCCCAGCACCTCGGCAAGGTCGCGCTCGGGGATATGCATGCCGGGCGGCAGCTTTTCCAGCAGGATCAGTTCACGAAGCTTGTCGGCGGTTTCCTCGCTCAGCGAGCGGCGCTGGCTTGGCTTGATCTCACCCTCATTGACCAGCGATGTCAGCGCGTTCTCCTTGGCCATGACGTCACCGGCCCCAGTGCAGAACAAGCGGCTCCAGCGGGCGCATCAGCCCCAGAAGCTCGTCACGTGTCGGGTCTGGCAACGGGTCGACGGGATGGCGACAGAAATCCGATTTGATGACTCCGCCCGCCACCATCGCCGCTTTCGCCGCGCGAAAGCCGCATTGGCGATTCTCGTGATTGATCACCGGCAGTACCGCCGTATAGCCGGCCACGGCGGCATCGCGGTCGCCGGCGGCGTGCGCGGTGATGACCGGCCGGATCAGATCCGGGATCAGCGCCGAGGTCATCGACCCGCTGGCACCGGCGTCAAGATCGGCAAGAAGCGTGATACCCTCCTCGCCATCGAACGGCCCCTCAACAGCTTCGCCGGCGGCCTCGAGAAGCGCCCGCATCTTTGTCGCCACGCCGGCTGATTCGATCTTGAACAGTTTCACCATCTCGATCTCGCGCGCCATTCTGGCAAGAAGCGGCACCGGCAGATCGACGCCGGACAGCGGCGCGTCCTGGATCATGATCGGAATGCCGACATCGCCGACCATCCTGAACTGGTCGAAGGTCTGCTGCGCGTTGCCCTTCAGCAGAGCGCCATGATAGGGCGCCATCATCATGACAATGGCCGCACCAAGCTCTTTCGCCTGCCGCGCCCGCGCCACCACGATATCGGTGGCGAAATGGCTGATCGTGACGATGACCGGCACGCGGCCATCGACATGGGCAAGACAGAGTTTCGTCAGATGCTCGCGTTCGGCATCGGAAATCAGGAACTGCTCGGAAAAATTGGCAAGGATGCAGATACCGTCGCATCCCTGGTCAATCATGCAGTCAAGCACCCGGCGCATGCCGTCATCATCGACCGCGCCGGATTCGGTGAAGGGTGTCGGCGCGACAGGCCAGATACCGCTGTAGGGACGGGTGGTCATTGTGGCCGTGCCTCCTCAGGGAGCGATGTAGCTGGTCTTGACGACAGTGTAGAATTCGCGGGCATAGCTTCCCTGCTCGCGCGGGCCGTAGCTCGACCCCTTCCTGCCGCCGAACGGGACGTGATAATCGACACCGGCTGTCGGCAGATTGACCATCACCATGCCTGCCTTGGCGTAACGACGGAAATGCGATGCCAGCTTCAGCGATGTTGTGCAGATGCCCGAGGACAGGCCGAATTCGGTGTCATTCGCGACGGCCAGTGCCTCGTCATAATCATCCACCTTGATGATCGAGGTCATCGGACCGAAGATTTCCTCGCGCGACACCCGCATGGCGTTGCTCGCACCGGCAAAGATCGCCGGATGCATGAAGAATCCATTGCCATTGCCAAGGCCACCGCCGCGGACATCACAGCCCTCTTCCGAAGCCAGCGCCAGATAGCGCATGTTCTGGTCCATCTGCGACTGGTCGACAACCGGCCCGATCTGCGTCTTCGGGTCCAGAGGATCGCCAACCACGAGATCGGCCGCGGCGGCGGTCAGCCGGTCAAGGAAGGCGTCGTGAATGCCCTTGGTGACGATGAGCCGCGACGAGGCGGTGCAACGCTGGCCGGTCGAGAAGAACGCCCCGTTCAGCGCCGCGCCGACGGCGACATCGAGATCGGCATCATCGACGACAACCATCGGGTTCTTGCCACCCATTTCAAGCTGCACCTTCTTGCCGTTTGCCGCGCAGTCGATGGCCACCTGACGACCGGTCGCGACTGACCCGGTAAAGCTGACGGCGGCGATATCGGGATGCTCGACAATGCGCGCACCAACCTGCGAGCCGGGACCCATCACCAGATTGAACACGCCGGCCGGGCATCCCGCCTGTTCCAGGATGTTTGCCAGCTCCCAGGCGCAGCCCGGGGTCAGTTCGGCCGGCTTCATCACCACCGTATTGCCAAAGGCAAGTGCCGGTGCCATTTTCCAGGCCGGAATGGCAATTGGGAAATTCCATGGCGTGATCAGCCCGACAACACCGACCGGTTCCCGCTCGATCATCACCTCGACACCGGGGCGCACCGACGCCACCGCATCTCCCGTGTTGCGAAGCGCCTCACCGGCAAAGAATTTGAAGACCTGCGCCGCACGGACAGTCTCGCCAACCGCCTCGGCAATTGTCTTGCCTTCCTCGCGGGCCAGCAGCCTGCCAAGCTCATCCTTGCGCTCGACAATAAGCGCGCCGGCTTTTTCCAGAACATCGTGACGCAGTTGCGGGCTTGCATGCGCCCAGTCGTCGAGCGCCGCCATCGCGGCTGCCACGGCCTCGTCGACCCGCGGCGCGCCGCCACGGGCATAGGTGCCGATGATATCATCCTGATTGGCCGGATTGCGGTTGGTCGTGACGTCCGAATCGGCAACCCACTGGCCGCCGATGAAATGTGCGAAATCCAAGACTCTCTCCTGTGTCCCGATGGCGTGACCGGCTGGAAATGGCGCCGGTCAGCACTGTTGACACATGGTATACCAAATTATGAAAAAGGCAAAGTGGCGGATGCCCCGGGACGGCGGATCAGACTCCTTTCCAGTCGGGTTTGCGCTTGTCGAAAAAGGCGGTGACGCCCTCCTTGAAATCAGCGCTTCCAAAGCACTGTTCGACAAGGTCGTGATCGTCCGGAAGCGGTGTCATGGTCTGCAGCCGGCGCAGCCCGCGCATCGTCGCATCAAGAGTCAGAGGCGCCAGCTCGCTGATGCCGCGTGCCATCTCCTCGGCACGGCTCAGCACGGTGTCCCGGTCGTCGAGACATTCCGAGATGAAGCCTGCCGATGCGGCTTCCTCGGCACCGATCAGCTGCGCTGTCAGCAGCATGTATTTGACGCGTGCCTCGCCAACAAGCCTGACGAACCGGTTCAGATTGCCGATGGCCAGGCAGTTGCCAAGAGTGCGCGCGATTGGCGCCCCGACCTTCAGATCACGGCTGCCAATCCGGATGTCGAGCGAGGCTGCGATGGCCGCCCCGCCACCGGTGCAGAATCCGTTCAGCGCGCCGATGGTCGGCACCCGGCATTCCTCGATCATGGTCAGGGTGCCGTCGATCATCTGCTCATAATCGATGGCGTCCTGTGCGGTGAAACTCCGGAACTGCGAGATATCGGTGCCGGCGGCAAAGGCGGCATCGCCGCCACCTGAGAAAATCAGCACCCGCACATCATCCGGGTCAGCGTCGGTGCCGACCGTCACGCAGATCTCCCTGATCCGGTCATACATTTCGAACGTCAGCGCGTTGCGCCGGTGCGGCCGGTTCAGGACAATATGACCGATCCCGTCGGTTACGCTGTATTGCAGCTCTGCATCGTCTGTCATGGCGTCCTCCCGATCAGGCGGCAACGGCAGTTTCAGACAGGAACTGCATGGCTGCCTGAACGCCACCTGACTGGTGCGGAATATCGGCAACGCGAAGCCCCATTTCGACGCCGCTCAACGTGCCGGCCAGCATCAGGTCGTTGAAATCGCCGAGATGCCCGATCCGGAACACCCGACCGGCCAGCCGTGACAGCCCGTTGCCAAGCGACATATCGAAATTCGCCAGCACCGTTGCCCGGAAGGCATCGGCATCATGACCTTCCGGCATCAGCACCGCGGTCAGCGAGCTGGACCAGTCGCGCGGCTCCTGGCACAACACCTCCAGCCCCCAGGCCTGGACGGCGCGGCGGGTCGCCTCGGCATGCCGGTCATGGCGTGAAAAGACATTGTCGAGCCCTTCCTCGTGAAGCATGTCGATCGCCTCGGCAAGACCATAGAGAAGGTTCGTTGCCGGCGTGTAGGGAAAGGCACCGCCGGCGTTGGCGGCAAGCTGTTCCTGCCAGTCCCAGTAGGAGCGTTGCTGGCCGTTGCTTTTTGATTCGGTTATGGCGCGCTCGGAGATCGCATTGAAGGACAGGCCCGGCGGCAGCATCAGCCCCTTTTGCGATCCTGACACGGTCACATCGACACCCCATTCATCATGCCGATAATCAATCGAGGCCAGTGATGATATGGTGTCCACCATCAACAGCGCACCATGGCCGGCGGCGTCCATCGCCGCCCGCACCTCGCCGATGCGCGAGGTCGATCCGGTCGACGTCTCGTTATGGACAACGCAGACGGCGCGGATCCGGCCCTCGCCATCGGCGCGAAGCCGGTCCTCGATCGCCTGCGGGTCAACGCCGCGGCGCCAGTCCGTTTCCAGGAACTCGGTCTCGATCCCCAACCTGTCGGCCATCTTCTGCCACAGGGTCGCGAAATGGCCGGTCTCGACCATCAGCACGCGCTCGCCCTCATTGATCAGATTGACAAGCGCCGCTTCCCAGGCGCCGGTGCCGGAGGCCGGATAGATGATCACCGCCGAATCGGTCTTGAAGATGGTTTTCATGCCATCAAGGCACTGCTTGCCGATTTCGGCGAAGGCCGGGCCACGATGATCGATTGTCGGATGATCCATCGCCCGCAAAATACGGTCAGGTACGTTGGTCGGTCCCGGGATCTGCAGGAAATGGCGCCCGGCCTGATAGGTGCTGGAACTCATGTGCGGTAATCTTTCGCGTTGGAATGATGATGGCGATAGCCTAGATTCTTCGCTGTCCATGCACAACCTTGTGGATGTTGCCGCGACGCTATGCCCGCCCGCGCTATTTCCAGCCGCAATGACATTGTAGCATCCTGTCCTGTTTGCCGAGTGAATCCATGCCGAACGACATTCGCATCCCGTCCTTTGACCCGTTGAAAGCCGCGCTTGACGGCGCGCTGTTCGATGATGCGTTCGCGCGTGGACGCTATGCCACCGATGCCTCGATCTACCAGATGATGCCGCATGCGGTGGTGGTGCCGGAAAGCCTTGCCGATGTCGAGGCGACACTGGATTTCGCACGACAGGAGGGGCTGGCGGTACTGCCGCGTGGTGGCGGCACCTCGCAATGCGGACAGACGGTGAATAACGCCATTGTCATGGATACCAGCCGGCATCTGAACCGCATCCTCGAGCTTGATGTCGAGGCGCGTCGCTGCCTTGTCGAGCCGGGCATCGTTCTTGACGAGCTGAACCGCCAGCTGAAGCCGCACGGGCTGTGGTTTCCGGTCGATGTCTCGACCTCCAGCCGGGCGACTATCGGCGGCATGGCCGGCAATAACAGCTGCGGTGGCAGGTCGATCCGCTATGGCATGATGCGCGACAATGTCACCGCCATCGACGCCATCATGTCAGACGGCTCGAAGGCGCGGTTCGGCGATACGAGCAATGTGGTGCCGACCGGCATGCTGGCCGATCTGCAACCGCGGCTTTTGGCAATGGGCGCGCGCCACAGCCGCGACATTCTCGATGGCTTTCCGAATGTGCTGAGGCGGGTTGGCGGCTATAATGTGGATGCGCTGATGCCTGATGCGATGGCGCTTCGCCCTGGTGGCCGGACCGGCGACGGCATCAATCTGGCGCATCTTCTTGTCGGCTCCGAGGGCACGCTTGCCTACAGCACGGCGATCGAGCTGAAACTCTGGCCCCTGCCGGCAAGGAAGCTGATGGGGATCTGCCATTTCCCGACCTTCTACAAGGCGATGGATGCGGCGCAGCACCTGGTCACGCTGGACCCGGTGGCTGTCGAGCTTGTCGATGACACGATGATCGCGCTTGGCCGGTCGATCCCGATCTTCCGGAAAACCATCGAGGAGGCGGTGCGCGGCGATCCGGCGGCGCTTCTTGTGGTCGAGTTTGCCGAGGATGACATGGCGGAGAACCAGCGCCGTCTGGAACAGCTTCATGCCATGATGGCCGATCTCGGCTTTGGCTGGGAGAAGGGCGGTGAATGGCGCGGCGGCGTCGTCGATGCCATCGACCCGGCGATGCAGGGGCGGGTTGCCGAAATGCGCAAATCGGGCCTGAACATCATGATGAGCATGAAGAGCGAGGCCAAGCCGGTCTCCTTTCTCGAGGACTGCGCGGTCGAGCTGAAGGATCTTGCCGAATATACCGACAGTCTGACGCGCATTTTCGACAAGCATGGCGCCAAGGGCACCTGGTACGCGCATGCCTCGGTCGGTTGTCTTCATGTGCGGCCGGTGCTGGACATGAAGCGGCAGGACGGTGCCGACACGATGCGCGCCATTGCTGAGGAGGCGTTCGAGCTGGTGCGGTCATTCGGCGGCTCGCATTCCGGCGAGCATGGGGACGGCATCGTCCGCTCGGAATTCAACGACACCATGTTCGGCCCGGTGCTGCCGGATCTGTTCCGGCAGGTAAAGGCGATGTTCGATCCGGCCGGCATGTTCAATCCTGGCAAGATCACCGACGCACCGAAGATGGATGACCGGTCGCTGTTCCGCTTCGCCCCCGGCTACCGGGTCGAGGACCGTGACACCATCCTCGACTGGGCCGACTGGCCGGGGCGTGCTGGCGGGATGCAGGGCGCGGTCGAGATGTGCAACAATAATGGCGCCTGCCGCAAGCTTGAGGGCGGTGTGATGTGCCCGTCCTACCGCGCCACCCGCCATGAACGCGATGCCGTGCGCGGGCGCGCGAACTCGCTGCGGCTGGCGATGTCGGGCCAGCTTGGGCCGGACGCGCTGACGGGCGATGCGATGGCCGAGACGATGAAGCTTTGCGTCTCCTGCAAGGCCTGCAAGCGGGAATGCCCGGTTGGCGTCGATATGGCGCGGATGAAGCTGGAGGTGACAGCGGCGCGCGCCGCGGCGCATGGCATGTCACTGCATGACAGGCTGGTGGCTTTCCTGCCTGCCTATGCCCCGATGGCCTCGCGTCTTGCCAGCTTCAGCAATCTTGTCCAGGGGGGCTGGCGGCATCTGCCGGGCGTCGCCGGCCTGGTGTCGCGTATGACCGGCTTCACCACAAGACGCGCGCTGCCGCGCTGGCATGCAAATGCGTTTGGCGCCGGCGAGATTGCCAGCAGCCCGACCGGCACCGGCACACCGGTGGTGCTGTTCGCCGATACGTTCAACCGGTATTTCGAGCCGGAAAATCTGCGCGCCGCGATCCGTGTTCTCCAGCGTGCCGGCTATGATGTCTTCGCTCCGGCACCGGCATCGGGAAAGCCGCTATGCTGTGGCCGTACCTATCTGTCATCCGGCATGGTGGCGGCGGCGCGGGCCGAGGCCGAACGTCTTGTCGAGGCGCTGTATCCGCTGGCCCGCAGCGGTGTGCGCATTGTCGGGCTGGAGCCGTCATGCACGCTGGCGCTGCGTGACGAGATCCCGGCGCTGCTGGCATCTGCGCAGGCCGAGACCGTTGCCGAATCGGTTCTGACGCTGGCCGAGCTTCTGGCCGAGGATCAACCGGATCTTGGCCTTCCAAGCGGTGACAAGGTGCGCCGGGCAAAACTGCATGGCCATTGCCACCAGAAGGCCTTTGACGCGGTCAAGCCGATCGAAGCCGTGCTTCGTGACCTTGCCGGTGTCGAGGTCGAGACGATCGAGACCTCCTGTTGCGGCATGGCGGGGGCTTTCGGCTATGGCCGCGATACCTATGATGTGTCGATGAAGATGGCCGAGGCGTCGCTGTTGCCGGCGGTACGGGATGCCGATCCTGACCAGGCCATTCTGGCCGATGGCACATCCTGTCGTTGCCAGATCGGCGATGGCACCAACCGCGAGGCGCTGCATCTGGCATTGTATCTTGATCGTCTCGCCGACATGGGATCCCGCACCGGGTCCGGCAGCTGACAGAGGGCCGCCGCCGCAGAAGTTGCCGAATAGTTAACGCACATGTTCGCCTCATGGGTGTAGAGGCTGCCGATGGTGCTGGCAGGTTTGCGGCCGCGAGGCATTTTCCAGCAAGAATTAACCTAATATTTACAATTTAATTTCAGGTTAATTCATTCTGACATATCAGTGAGGATGAACCGAAAGACACAATCGTCAAAGTTGCATAAATATCAGTTATTCATGCTTTTTTTACTTTCTTTCCGACCATTGATACCCGGCAGGCAGGTTCAATCACTGATGTCTGTCTCTCATGTCCTCTTCCTTCAAGTCTCTGTCGCGCGTGTCACGCGACTTTCCTGTCCCGGTTCGCCCCCTGATGCTTGCTCTGCTGCCGATCTGTCTGTGCGCCTGTGCCGGCGGTGGGGGTGGTGGTTTGTCAGCCGCCGGGCCGGTGGTCCTTGTCGATGGCAGTGACAGGTTCGCCGATGGCGGCGCGGAACCGACACCAGCTCCCGAGGCTGACCCGCGAGACCCTGCGCAAGGCGGCACACCAACTCCCGGCACGGTTCCCGATCCGGTCTTCTATGAAACCGCAGAATATTATGGTGGCCAGTGGCGCTCACCGCTCGAGGTGACGCGATTCAGCGAGTCCTATGCGCGCGGCTGGACCGGTCTTGGCTCTCTGGTGACTGTCGCCGATACCGGCGTTGATACAACCCATCCAGACTTGATCCCCGGCCTGATGCATGGCCGCGATTTCACCGATACCGGTCTGCAGGATACCAACGGGCATGGAACGCATGTGGCGGGAATTGTGGCGGCGCGGCGCGATGGTTTTGGCATGCATGGCGGTGCCTTCGATGCGGATCTGGCGATCGCCAAGGTGGCGTCGGGGTGGAGTTATGATTTCGATCTGGCGCGGGCCGCCGCCGCCTGGGGTCGTGATCTCGGTTCGGTCGCGGTGAATGTCAGCGCCGCCTATCTTCGCGACTACCGGCTGGAAGAGAAACTGGTGAGGATCGGAGAGGGCAGTTACTACCTTGATGATCCGTATCACGGCGTGAACGGTTTCTATGGCATGGGGCTGGCGGCTGCCGACTGGCGCGCGGCGCTTGGCCCGGGGCAGATTCTTGTCAAGGCGGCAGGCAATAACGACACCGATTACAGCGCCGGAGCGAATCAATGGGCCACTGCCACCGATTCGCAGGGGAAATTGATGCTGAACGGCCAGATGCTGATTGTCGGCAACTGGGATGCCGTTGCCGAACGGATCACCGGCAATCGGGCCGGCAATGTCTGCACCAGCTGGCGGGACGGCGCATGTCATGACGCGGCGCGCATCAGCGACGCTTTCCTGATCGCCCCCGGGGTCAATATTGTCTCGACCTATCCCGGGGGCGGCTATGCCGCGATGACCGGCACCAGCATGGCGGCGCCGCTTGTGGCCGCCGCTGCCGCCGTTCTGCACCAGACCTGGCCGCATCTGAATGGTCGGCAGCTTGCCTCGCTGTTGCTTGAGACCGCGAATCGGGACATCCCGGGCTATGCCGAGCATGTCCATGGCCAGGGGCTTCTCGATATGGAACGCGCGACCCGTCCGGTTGGCGACAGCGGCGTTCCGACCGGTGATACGGTGGCCTCGGAAAAGCTGGCACTTGAGGGTGGCGGCGCGCTGGCCGACCCGGGGGCAGCGGCACGCGCCGGGCTCTCGGGTGTGATGCTGCTTGATGGCTATGACCGTGACTTCTATGTCGATCTCGGCCACGGGATGGTGACAACCGACACACGGCGCGGCAGTGCCGCCGGTATTGGTGGTCTCTTCGACGGCTATGCCGGCTATTTCGCGGATGACAGCCATATGGCATTCCGCCTGCCGCTCGCGGATGGCATCTATATGGTCAATGGCGCCGGCCATGAGGATGGTGCCTTCCTTGGCAACCGTCTTGGCGGTCTGCTGGGGTCGATTGTCGGCAGCACCACCGCCTATGGGCTGGTCAATCTTGACCGGCGGGCCGACAGGCGGGGCGGCCGGATCTTTGCGCAGCTTGGCGGCGCGGTGACACAGGTCGAACGCGCGGACCGGCCAAGCCTTCTGGCCGATGCCGCGCCCATCCTGTCCAGCACGGCCAGCCTCGGCGGCAGTCTTCCCCTTGCCGGTGGCAGGGTCGGCATGGTTCTTAGCCAACCGGTGCAGATGACCCGCGCGGCGATGACCTACCGCCTGCCGGTGGCGCGGCGTCTCGATGGCGGGGTTTCATATGCCAGCCGTGAGATCGATCTCAGCCCGGCACGGCGGGAGACCGATATCGGCCTGTTCTTCCGGCACGACGCCTTGCACGGTCACCTGTTGGCCGAAAGTTTCGTTGAATGGCGCCATGACGCGCCGCACGCATTGGCCGGACCGGTTGTCGAGGCCGGGCTGAGGCTGCGTGCTGTCTTCTAGGACCGTCCGTCCGTCGGCGCCATGTTGTTCGGGAAATCATCAGCGGCGGCATGCCGCCGCGTCCGCGTAGTATGCCTGCCCACTGCCAGCCGGGCAAGGCTAGCCGAGTCGGCCATAAAAGGTCATCCGTGCCGCCTGCGACAACGCAATCCCCGGTTCGGTGTTATAGGCAAGAACGACAAGGATGCGGGTGCGCCGGCCAATCGTCGGTGTGACTCGGTGCATCGAATTGCGGCCCCGGAACAGCACCAGCGTGCCGGGGACGACCTCCAGGATGTCGGGCGTGCGCTCGCCATCCAGAACCGCCTCGACACCGGCAAAATTCAGATCGTTTGAATCGGCGTCGCGAAGATCGCGGACATACTGGAATTCGCCGCCGGACTCCGGCGCCTGCAGGAGCAATGTCACGGCAAAGGATGAATTGTCGAAATGCCAGCCAAGCTCCTGTCCGGCCGCCGCGTAATGGACATTGATCGAAGATAGCGGGTCGGCATATTCATGAAGCGCCGTCTCGCCAACTATGGCCGCGATGAACGCCCGGAAGGTCGCCGAGTCATAGATTGCGTGCAACCCCGACCCCGCCGGCACCTGATCGGTGGTGATGCACCCCTTCGACGAGGTGATCTGCCGGTTGAAGACATGATCGGCCGGCAGCGCCGGATCAGGCGGTGTCAGATAGACATTATGCGTCGAGCTTGTGAAGAACGCCTCGGGCGCTGCCGACTCTGCCTCGGCGACAAGGTCGGCGACGGCCCGTTGGCGCAAAAACCCGGGGATTGTCACGACGCCGGCCTCATCGAGGTGCCGCCGACAGTCGGCGATAAAGGCCGGGTCATCCAGCGGACAGGCCTGTGGGTCGATAATTCGGTCAAGCATCTTCAGATCTCCGGACAGGGCGGCGGGGTCAGTATCCCATCGCGCACCCATCCTTGCGCGGATCGGAACCGGCTGTCAAAAGGCCGGTGTCCCAGTCGATGCTGATGGCTTGCGAGCCACCAATGGGCTTTCCTGCTGGTCGTATGTCATGGCCGATGTGGCGCAGAGCGTCGCGCACATCGTCTGGAATTGGTGCCTCGACCTCGACGAAATCACTGAACGGGTTCGGGAAGAAGCGCGGCAAGTCCTGCGCCATCTGAACATCCATCCGGTAATCGAAATGGCGGGTCAGGAACTGCATATGTCCAAAGGCCTGATATTCGCCGCCCATGACGCCGTAGCTCATGGTGACCCGGCCATCCCTCGTCACCATGCCCGGGATCAGCGTGTGAAGCGGTCGCTTGCCGGGCGCGACACCGTTCGGATGGTCGGCATCGACAACAAAACCCTGCCCGCGATTATGCAGCATGACACCGCTTTCGGGGGCCATGATCCCCGATCCGAAATTGTCATAGAGCGAGTTGATGAAGCTGCAGGCATTCCGGTCACGGTCGACAACGGTGATGTAGACCGTGCTGCTGTGGCGTGGCAGCCGGCTTGGCGGCAGCGGGTCAAGCCGGGCGTCCGGCGTGATCTGGCGCCGCAACGAATCGCCATAGGCCGGGTCGATCATCTCCCGCACCGGCACGTCGGCCTGCGCCGGATCGGCCAGCACAAGGCCGCGATCACGATAGGCAAGGCGGCCGGCCTCGATCTCAAGATGCAGTCTCTCGGGCGTGATCGGATTTCCGTCGTCAGGTGCCATGCCGGTCATGATGTTGAGCAGCATCAGCGCGATCACCCCCTGGCCGTTTGGCGGGCACTGCCAGACAGTGTGATCACGAAAGAGGATGCTGACCGGATCGACATACTCGCCAATGGCGGCGGCGAAATCCTCATTCGTGTGGAAGCCGCCAAGCGCCTGCAGCTTGGCGATGATCTCGTCGGCCACCGGTCCCTCATAGAAGCCGGCGCGGCCAGCACGGCCAATCCGCTCCAGCGTCGCCGCCAGCGCCGGTTGCGCATGCCGCGCCCCGAGCGGTACCGGCCCCCCATCACGCGCAAACACAGTGCGCGCATCCGCATCAAGCCATTCAAACGCGCCGGCAAAGTCGCGCGCCACCCGCTGTGTGACCGGATAGCCGTCCCGTGCATAGGCGATGGCCGGGGCCAGCAACCGGTCAAGGTCCATCCTGCCATGATCCCGGTTCAGCTGTGTCCAGGCATCGACCGCGCCGGGGATGGTCACCGCATGCGGGGATTGTCGCTCGATCCGCGAGATGCCTTGTTCCAGCAACCGGTCCGAACTCAGCGCCATCGGTGCCCGGCCGGACCCGTTGAAGGCGATGATGTTGTCGCTGCCGCCGGGGGCGTACAGGCAGAAACAGTCGCCGCCAATACCGGTTGATTCCGGCTCGACAACACATTGCACGGCGCAGGCGGCGATGGCGGCGTCAAGGGCGTTGCCGCCATCCTGCAGGATCGTGACCGCCGCCTGGGTGGAAAGCGGGTGTGAGGTGCTTGCCATACCGTTCGGCGCGGCGACAGGTGATCTGCCGGGATATTCAAGATGACGCATGGTGCTGTCTCGCTGTGTGGTCGGAGCATAAGATGAAATCACATCGATCGATAAACCGGAAGGGCCGCCCGCCGGCGGCCCCCCGATAAATGTCTTCAGATCTGTCCGCCGGTCTATTCTGGCGGTCTGCTCTGGCAGTCTGTTCTGGCGGTCTGCTCTGCCAGTCTATTCCGCGGCCGATTCCCATTCATCGATGCTTGGGCAGGAACAGATCAGGTTGCGGTCGCCCCAGGCATTGTCGATGCGGCTGACCGGCGGCCAGTATTTGTTGACCTGTCGGTCCATATCCGGACTGGCGGCCTCCTCGCGGCTGTAGGGGTGGTGCCACTCCGCGGTCAACAGATCGGCCGCCGTGTGCGGCGCGTTGACAAGCGGGTTGTCATCGCGGGGCCACTCACCCGATTCGACCTTGTCGATCTCGCCGGCAATCGACAGCATCGCATCACAGAACCGGTCGATCTCGGCGATCGATTCGGACTCCGTCGGCTCGATCATCAGGGTGCCCGCCACCGGGAAGGACATCGTCGGCGCGTGAAAGCCGAAATCGACAAGCCGCTTGGCGATGTCCTCGTTGCTGATGCCGCTACGCTCCTGGATGTCGCGAATGTCGATGATGCATTCATGCGCCACCCGTCCGTTCGCGCCGGTGTAGAGCACCGGATAATGCGGGGCCAGCCGCGACGCCATGTAGTTGGCGGCAAGGATCGCCGTCCCGGTCGCCGCCTTCAGCCCCTTGCTTCCCATCATGCGGATATAGGCATAGGTGATCGGCAGGATGCCGGCGGACCCGAACGGCGCGGCGCTGACCGCGCCTTCGCCGGCCAGCGGTGAGCCCGGAAGGAATGGCACCAGATGCGCCGCGACGCCGATCGGCCCGACACCCGGTCCGCCCCCGCCATGCGGGATGCAGAAGGTCTTGTGAAGGTTCAGATGGCTGACATCGGCGCCGAATTCCGGCAGCGAGCAATGCCCGACAAGGGCGTTCAGGTTGGCCCCGTCGACATAGACCTGACCACCGGCCTCATGGACGATGGCGCACAGCTCGACGATGGATTCCTCGAACACGCCATGCGTCGAGGGATAGGTGACCATGATCGCCGCCAGCGAATCGCGGTGCGCCTCGGTTTTCGCCTTCAGATCCTCGATATCGACATTGCCGTCATCATCGCATTTCACGACAACAACCTTCATGCCGGCCATCGCGGCCGAGGCCGGATTGGTGCCATGCGCCGATTGCGGGATCAGGCAGATATTGCGATGTCCCTCGCCGCGCGATTCATGGTAGCGAGAGATCGCCAGCAGGCCGGCGAACTCACCCTGCGAGCCGGCATTCGGCTGCAATGACACGCCGGCATAGCCGGTGGATTCGGCCAGCATCGCCTCGAGCCGCGCGATCATCGCGGCATAGCCCGCGGCCTGGTCGGCCGGCGCATAGGGGTGGATGTTGGCGAATTCGGGCCAGGTCACCGGGATCATCTCGGCGGTGGCGTTCAGCTTCATCGTGCAGGAACCGAGCGGGATCATGCAGCGGTCAAGCGCCAGATCGCGATCGGCAAGGCTGCGCATGTAGCGCAGCATCTCGGTCTCGGTGCGATAGCGATGGAACACCGGTTGGCGCATGAAACCGTCGGCCCGGCGCAGTGCGTCCGGAATCGTCGTGGCAGGTGCCGTGGCAGGTGCAGCTGACGCTCCCAGCGCCCCGAGAAGCCGGTCCAGCATCGCCGTCGAGCCTGTCTCGTCGAAACTGGCGGCAATGGCGCCATCCATGATCCGCAGATTGATCCCGGCATCGCGTGCCGCGGCGACCAGATCATCGCGATCATCCGGCGCCTCGATGGTGACGGTATCGAAGAAATCGTCATGCCTGACCGTGCGGCCGGCGGCGCGCATGGCGGCGGCAAAGCGGCAGGCAAGGGCGTGCGCGTGACCGGCAATCCGGGTCAGCCCTTCCGGTCCGTGCCATAACCCGTAGAATCCGGCCATCACCGCCAGCAGCACCTGCGCCGTGCAGATGTTCGAGGTCGCCTTTTCACGGCGGATATGCTGTTCGCGGGTCTGCAGCGCCAGCCGGTAGGCCATGCGCCCGCCACTGTCCTGGCTGACCCCGACAAGCCGGCCCGGAATGGCGCGCTGATGCGCCGTGCGGCAGGCGAAAAAGGCGGCATGCGGTCCGCCATATCCAAATGGAACGCCAAAACGCTGCGCCGAGCCAAGGACGATATCGGCACCAAGATTGCCGGGGGCCTCGAGAAGCGTCAGCGCCAGCAGGTCCGAGGCGACGATGGCAAGACCGCCGGCATCATGGATGGCAGAGATCGCCGGCCTGATATCGCGCACCGCGCCGCTGCTTCCCGGATAGCTGATCAACACGCCAAAGCACCCCTCCCCATAGGGGGCTTCCGGCGTTTCCAGCTCGATCTCGATCCCGATCGGCCGTGCCCGTGTGCGCAGCACGGCCAGAGTCTGCGGATGTGTGTCCGGGTCGACCCGGAAGACGGTGCCCTTGCCACGATGCGCGCGGAACGCCATCGCCATGCCCTCGGCGGCGGCCGTTGCCTCGTCGAGAAGCGAGCCATTGGCGATGTCCATGCCGGTCAACTCGGTGATCATTGTCTGGAAATTCAGGATCGCCTCGAGGCGGCCTTGCGAGATTTCCGGCTGATATGGTGTATAGGCGGTGTACCAGGCCGGATTTTCCAGCACGTTGCGAAGCACCACCGGCGGCGTGTGGCAGCCATAATAGCCCATGCCGATCAGCGAGGTGACCACCTTGTTCTGCGCCGCCAGCGCGCGCATCTCATCCAGGATATCGGCTTCGGACAAGGCCTCCGGCAGGTTCATCTCGTCATGCCGGCGGATGCCGGCAGGGATGACCTCGTCGAGAAGCGTTTCCAGCGACGGGACATCAAGGCTGGCAAGCATGGTCGAGATGTCATGCGGGTTCAGCCCGATATGGCGCGTCTCGAATGCGGCCTGCGGCGTGTTCTGCGGCACGCCATTCACGTCGTTCAGTGATGACTCAAGTGGTGACATGGTGGTCTCCTTTGCTTTTGTTTTCAGCCGGTGGCACCCGGCCCCATCATATGTCTGTGGTAACGCCGTGCGGGTGGGGGCCCGCCGGCGCGTTCTGTCCGCTAGGCAATCATCGCGCTGTAGGCAGCGTCATCCATCAGCTCGTCAAGTTCGCCGGCATCGGCCACCTTGATCCTGAACAGCCAGCATTCCTGCGCCCGGTCGGGCGTGATGCCGGTCAGATCATCCAGCAGCGACTCATTGACCTCGGTGATTTCGCCGCTGGCCGGGCTGTAGATATCGGAAGCAGCCTTCACCGATTCGAACACCGCGACCGGGTCGCCCTTGCTGACCGTGGTGCCGGCCTCGGGAAGCTCGACAAAGACGATGTCGCCAAGCTGTTCGATGGCATGGGGCGAAATGCCGACCGCCCCCGTATCACCGTCAAGATTGATCCATTCATGGTCCTCTGTGTAACGCAACATGTCGGTCTCCTTCCTTGCTGTTTGTTCATCCGCGGATATAGCGATGTGGCACCAGCGGCAGCGCCGCGACGGTGACCGGCACCTCGCGTCCGCGAACCAGTGCGTTGATTTCTGTTCCCGGTGTGGCCAGCGCCGCATCGACAAAGCCGAGCGCGGCCGGCGCATCGAGGCTGGGGGCAAACCCGCCCGATGTGACGGTGCCGATGATGGTCCCGTTAAGCGCAAGTTCGGCTCCGTCGCGCACCGGACGGCCACCCTGCGGCAGCAACCCGACAAGCTGTCTGGCAGGCCCGTCATTCCAGTCTTTCATGATGGCACCGGCGCCGGGGAAATCGGCTGCCTCGCGGCGACGCCTCGACAGCGCGAAGCGCAGCCCGGCGGTCACCGGGTTGATTGTCTCGTCAAGCTCATGCCCCCAAAGCGGCAGGCCTGCCTCAAGCCGCAGCGTGTCGCGGGCGCCAAGCCCGGCAAGGCTGACCGCCTCGTCGGCGCACAGACGCTCGGCAAGCTGGACGGCCTGGTCGGCCGGCATCGAGATTTCGAACCCGTCCTCGCCGGTATAGCCTGATCGGGTGACGATGCAGTCAATGCCGCCGAGACTGAAATGCCCGATCTGCATGAAGAAGAAATCATCCAGATCGACACCCAGCCGGCGCAATATCTGCGGAGACTCAGGGCCCTGAAGCGCCAGCAGCGCGCGGTCATCACGAACCTGCATCCTCACATCACCATGCAGATTGGCGCCATGCAGATTGGCGCGAAGATGCGCGATGTCGTGGTCGGCGCGGCCGGCATTGACGACAAGCTGCAGCTCGCCATCGAGTCGTGCGATCATCAGATCGTCGAGAACACCGCCATTCTCATCGAGGAATAGTGAATAGCGCACACGCCCCTCGGCAATGGCGCCAATATCGGTCGGGGTGAGGCGTTCAAGCGCCGCGTCGGCATCCGCGCCGCCGATCCAGACCTGCGCCATGTGCGATACATCGAACAGGCCGGCCGACTCGCGGGTCGCCAGATGCTCTGCCTTGATGCCGTCAGCATATTGTACCGGCATGTCCCAGCCGGCGAACGGCACCATCCGCGCGCCATTGGCGAGGTGGAAATCGTAAAGCGGGGTCCTGCGGGTCTCCACGGGGTCACTCCTGTTACGACGCATTAAAAACGCAATTCGACCAAGTCGAACGCGCCCTCTCTGTCGTCGAACCTGAGAGATTTCCCGCCTGATCACCCCTTATGCCGGCCCGGGATCACAACCCGAGGCCTTGGATGACGTGACGGCGGCTTTCCCCGTCGGTGGGCACTGCCGTGCCACTTTCCAGAGTGCTCACAGAATAGAGAGTACAGGTACCTGAGAGTTTCCTGGGCCTTTGCTCCTTCGGCGGCCGCAACGGTGACAACCGTCGCGACTCTCTCCCCTCCACTGTATCGAGCCTTCGAATCCTATGCGTTCATGAAAAATTAGGCAAGAGCCAAAGCGCCGCGCGTCGCTGATGGTGTGGAATGATGTGCAACGGTGCCGCGCCGCCGGTTTTCGCCTTGCGACCGGCCGCTGCCGCCCCCATATCCCGATGGCGTGACGAGCATGGCGTCACATGATCAGGATCAGCGAGATTTAACATGCCCGACAGCAGCCCTATCTGGGACCTTACGGATCTCTACAGCAATATCGAGGATATGGCGATCACCGCCGATATCGAGGCATCGCGCGCGGCGGCAAAATCGCTTGCCGCCGACTGGCGTGGCCGGCTCGGCGAGGCGGATGGCCCGCAGCTTGCCGGCCTGATCGCCGAATATGAGCGGATCCTCGAGACGCTTGGCAAGGCGGCAAGCCACGCGCAGCTGCAATTCGCCGCCAACACGACCGATGCCGGCATCGCGCGCCATCACCAGTCGATCCGCGAGGCCGGCGCCGAGATCGGCGCCGAGCTTCTGTTTGTCGAGCTTGAACTGGCGACCTTGCCCCAGGACCGGATCGATGCGCTCTGCGAGACCGAGGCGGTGGCGGCATGGACGCCGTGGCTTCGCCGCGTTCGTGCCATGGCGCCCTATCAGCTCGACCCCGATATGGAACGCATGCTTGCCGAACGCGCGCCCACCGGCCGCGGTGCCTGGGTAAGGCTGTTCGACGAAACCGCGGCGGGGATGCGTTTTCCCTTCAAGGGCGCCGACGTGACCGAGGCCGAAATCCTGAACTCGCTGGCAAGCGCCGATGGTGATGAACGGCGCGAGGCCGGGTCCTCGCTGTCGACAACGCTGAAATCCAACCAGCGTCTGTTGTCGCTTGTCCTCAACACCATTGCCAAGGACAAGGAGATCGAGGACCGGTGGCGTGGCTTCAAACGGCCGGTGGCGTCGCGTAATCTGGACAATGACGTCGATGACGAGGTGGTTGATGCGCTGGTCAGCGCCGTCGATTCACGCAATGCCGATCTGGCGCATCGCTATTACCGGCTGAAGGCCGGATGGATGGGGGGTGACGCCATCGACTGGTGGGATCGCAACGCGCCGCTCCCCGATGATGATGACAGCAGCTTCACCTGGGAGGAGGCGGAGCGCCTGGTGATGGATTCCTTCGCCGGCTTCGACCCGCAGATGGCCGACCTCGCCGCGCCATTCTTCGAGCGCAACTGGATTGACGCCGCGCCGCGCGCCGGCAAGAGTTCCGGTGCCTTCTCGCACCCGGTGACGCCCTCGGCGCATCCCTATATCCTGATGAATTTCTCCGGCAAGTCGCGCGATGTGATGACGCTGGCGCATGAGATGGGGCACGGCATTCACCAGCGGCTTGCCGCCGACCGCGGCTATCTGATGTCCGACACGCCGCTGACACTGGCGGAAACGGCGTCGGTCTTTGCCGAAATGCTGGCCTTCCGGCGGCTTGTTGACGGCGCCGATGACAAAGGCACCCGCCGCCGCCTTCTGGCCGGCAAGGTAGAGGACATGCTGAATACGGTGGTCAGGCAGGTGGCCTTCCATAATTTCGAGACACGGATGCATGAGGCGCGGCGCCATGCCGAACTCACCGCCGACGAGATTTCCGATATCTGGATGGAGACGCAGCGCGCGGCGCTTGGTCCGGCAGTGCGCACCGGTGATGATTACCGGCCGATCTGGGGCTATATCCCGCATTTCGTTCATACACCATTCTATGTCTACGCCTATGCTTTCGGCGACTGTCTGGTGAACGCGCTGTGGCAGACCTACACGGCCGAGCGCGAAGCCGGCAAGGCGGCCGGTTTCGTCACCCGCTATCGCGATCTGTTATGTGCCGGTGGCACCGAACGTTATGATATCGCGCTTGGCCGATTCGGGCTGGATGCGCGTGACCCGGCCTTCTGGTCGATGGGGCTCGACATGATTTCCGGCATGATCGACGAGCTTGAGGGGCTGTCCTGATGGCGCCGAACGACTCCGGACCCGACCGCCGCGGCGCCGTGGATAATGGCCGCGTCGGCGGCCGTCTGCGCCGCTATGCGCGCGTGACCTCGACAATGACCGGCCTTGCCGCGCGGATGGCTGGCGAGCGCTATCTCGGCATGCAGATCGACCGGTCAAAGCATGCCGCCGATCTTCGCGAGGCGCTTGGCGGGCTGAAGGGCCCGATCATGAAGGTGGCGCAGATTCTGTCGACGATCCCGGACGCGCTGCCGCCCGAATATGCCGATGAACTGGCCAGCCTGCAGGCCGACGCGCCGGCGATGGGGTGGCTGTTCACGCGCCGCCGCATGGCTGCCGAGCTGGGTCTGGACTGGCAGCATAAACTGCAGTCCTTCTCGCGTGAGGCGGTGTCGGCGGCGTCTCTTGGCCAGGTTCACCGGGCGGTCGATCTCGATGGCAAGCAGCTGGCGATGAAACTGCAATATCCGGATATGGCGTCGGCCATCGACGCCGATCTGCGCCAGCTTCGTCTCGTGTTCCAGCTCTATGAGCGTTACGATTCGGCGATCTCGACCTCCGATATCTATGACGAGCTGTCGGAGCGGCTTCGCGAGGAGCTCGACTATCGGCGCGAGGCGGCGAATCTGGCCCTTTATCACCATATGCTTGCCGACGAGGACTCGGTTCGCCTTCCGGTCTATCGGCCGGAGCTGTCAACCGACCGGTTGATGACGATGAGCTGGCTCGACGGCACGCGGATCATGCCGTTCCTCGAGACCGATCCGTCGCAGGAAACGCGCAACCGGATCGCCCGCAACATGTTCCGGGTCTGGTATGTGCCGTTCTATTTCTATGGCGTGATCCATGGCGACCCGCATCTCGGCAATTACTCGCTTGATGACGAGAACCGCGTCAATCTGATGGATTTCGGGTCGATCAGGCTGTTCCGCCCGGCCTTTGTCGGCGGCGTCATCGACCTGTATCTGGCGCTTCGTGACAATGATCCCGATCTGGCGGTGCATGCCTATGAAAGCTGGGGCTTCCACGGTCTCGACAAGGAGGCCATCGAGGTTCTCAACATGTGGGCCGAATTCATCTATTCACCGCTGCTTGAGGACAAGGTGCGGCCCATACAGGCGCTTCGCAACGGCACCGCCGGACGCGAGCTTGCCGGCAAGGTGCATGGTGAGTTGAAGCGCATCGGCGGCATTCGCCCGCCGCGCGAATTCGTGCTGATGGACCGCGCGGCGGTGGGGCTCGGCTCGGTGTTCATGCATCTTGGCGCCGAGGTGAACTGGCACGAGCTGTTCCACGACCTGATCGATGATTTCGACCGCGACAGGCTGGCGGTGCGGCAACGCGAGGCCGCCGCCGCCGCCGGCATTCCCGAAGAGCTGGTGCATCAGGGCGCCTGAGCGCCCCGACGTCAGCCGTCAACTGCCGAGGCTGGTTAGGATCTGGTCGAGAGATGCCTTGGCATCGCCATACAGCATTCGTGAATTGTCCTTGAAGAACAGCGGATTCTCGATCCCCGAATAACCGCGGCCCTGGCCACGCTTGGAAATGATCACCTGGCGCGCCTTCCACACCTCGAGGACCGGCATGCCGGCGATCGGGCTGTTCGGATCATCCTGCGCGGCCGGATTCACGATGTCGTTGGCGCCAAGAATGATCACCATGTCGGCGTTCGGGAAATCCGGGTTGATCTCGTCCATTTCCAGAACGATGTCATAGGGAACCTTCGCCTCGGCAAGAAGAACGTTCATATGGCCGGGCAGGCGTCCGGCCACCGGGTGGATGGCGAACCGCACCGATTTTCCCTGCGCGCGGAGACGGCGCGTGATCTCGGATACCGCGCCCTGCGCCTGCGCCACCGCCATGCCGTAGCCAGGCACGATGATGATGTCCTGCGCGTCCTGCAGGTCGCCCGCAACGCTGGCGACATCGGTGGCAATCATCTCGCCCTCGACCTCCTGGCTGCTGCTGACGGCCGTGCCCCAACCGCCGAGAATAACCGACAGGAAGTTCCGGTTCATCGCCCGACACATGATATAGGACAGGATCGCGCCTGATGCGCCAACCAGCGCGCCGGTGACGATCAAGAGGTCATTGCCAAGCAGGAACCCGGTCGCTGCCGCCGCCCAGCCGGAATAGGAATTCAGCATCGAGACGACAACCGGCATGTCGGCACCGCCAATGGCCAGCACCAGATGCGCGCCGAAGACAAGCGCGATGGCGGTCATCAGATACAGTGTCCACGGCCCGGCATGGTTCAGATACATCGCGCCAAGCCAGACACATCCCAGCACCGCAATCAGGTTCAGGATGTTCCGCCCGGGCAGCGTCAGCGGCTTGCCGTCGATCATGCCCGACAGCTTGCCAAAGGCGACCACCGAGCCGGTGGTTGTCACCGCGCCGATGAAGACACCGAGGAAGATCTCGACTTCATGGATGATCTTCTCCGCACCGACAAGCCCCTCCGGCGGGGCGAGGTCGGAATTGATGCCGATGAAGACGGCCGCAAGCCCGACAAAGGTGTGAAGGGCGGCGACAAGCTGCGGCATGCCGGTCATCTCGACCCGCTGTGCAACGATAAACCCGATCACCGACCCGATGACAATCATCATCAGCAGCAAATTGGACAGCGCCACCTGCGGGCCGAAAATGGTGGCGCCGACGGCAAGTGCCATGCCGACGATCCCGTACCATACGGCACGCTTGGCGCTTTCCTGATTGGACAGCCCGCCGAGCGAGAGGATGAAAAGAACGCTGGCCGCGATATAGACAGCCGTAACGATGTTAAAACTCATCTGGAGTCACCCTTCCGCCATTCAGCTTTTCTGGAACATCGCCAGCATGCGGCGCGTGACCATGAAGCCGCCAACGATGTTGATGGTCGCGATCAGCACTGAAATGCTGGCAAGGATCATCACGATCTGGTTGCTCGACCCGATCTGCAGCAAGGCGCCAAGAATGATGATCCCTGAAATGGCGTTGGTTACCGCCATCAGCGGCGTGTGGAGCGCGTGGCTGACATTCCAGATCACCTGGAAGCCGACGAAACAGGCCAGCGCGAAAACAATGAAATGCTGCATGAAGCTGGCCGGGGCGTAGGCACCGACAAGCATCATGAAGGCGCCGCCAATGGCCAGCATGCCGATCTGCTGCCGGCCCTTGCGGCGGTGTTCGGCGATTTCCTGCGCCGCCTTTTCCTCGGGTGTCAGCTCGGCCGGCTTTTCGGCTGCCGGCGCCTTGCCAATGGCCTGCACCTTCGGGGCTGGCGGCGGATAGGTGATCTCGCCGCCTTTCACCGCAGTGGCGCCGCGGATCACGTCATCCTCCATATTGAGGGTGACCTGCCCGTCCTTTTCCGGCGTCAGATCGTCCAGCATGTGCCGGATATTGGTGGCATAGAGTGTCGAGCTCTGCGCCGCCATGCGGCTCGGGAAATCGGTATAGCCGACAATGGTGACACCGTTTTCCGAGGTGACGATCTCGTCGGCCACGGTCAGGTCGCAATTGCCGCCCTGTTCCGCCGCCAGATCGACGACAACCGATCCCGGCTTCATCAGCCCGACCATCTCGGCAGGCCATAATTTCGGCGCCGGGCGGCCCGGGATCAGCGCCGTGGTGATCACGATATCGATCTCCGGCGCCTGCGCACGGAACAGCTCCATTTCCTTCTCGATGAATTCCGGCGAGGCCGGCTTGGCATAGCCGCCCTCACCTGAGCCGTCTTCCTCGAATTCCAGCATCAGGAACTCGGCACCCATCGATTCGATCTGCTCGGCGACCTCCGGCCGCACATCGAAGGCGCGTACGATCGCGCCAAGCGAGGTGGCGGTGCCGATGGCGGCAAGCCCGGCCACACCGGCGCCGATGACCAGAACCCTGGCTGGCGGCACCTTGCCGGCGGCGGTGATCTGGCCGGTGAAGAAGCGGCCGAACCGGTTGCCAGCCTCGATGACGGCGCGATAGCCGGCGATATTCGCCATCGAGGACAGCACGTCCATCTTCTGGGCGCGGCTGATCCGCGGCACCATATCCATGGCGATGGCGTTGGTGCCGGCCTTGCGGAAGGTCTCCAGCAATTCGGCGTTCTGGCCCGGCCAGAACAGGCTGATCACCGTCTGGTCGGCGCGAAGATGCTTTTCCTCCTTCGCCGCGACGCCGCGCACCTTGACCACGATGTCGGACTGTTTCCACAGTGTCGCCGCGGTCTTCACCACCTCGGCGCCAGCCTCATCATAGGCGGTATCGGCGAATCCGGCAGCCACGCCGGCCCCCGATTCGATCACGCAGTCATAACCGAGTTTCCGGATCTGGCGAACGCTGTCCGGCGTCATCGCGACGCGCTTTTCGCCATCCAGAATTTCCCTTGGGCATCCTACCTTCATCTCGTCTTTCCATCTGTTGGGGCGCCGTGGGGCCGGCACCCGTCTGTTCATGCTGCACATTGGCCGGATATGTGACCTGAAAACAAGGCCTAAGGTGGTAATGGATTTTTGCGCTAAACGCTATAATGCAGTTGCCGCAACGCCGACAGATGGCAATTTCTGTGAATATCGGGTTGGGCGGCCCAAACTTTTTCTCCTGCTCACGAACACAAAAAAAGCCGCCACGGGGTGTCCGGGGCGGCCTTGCTCTGGGTTGCTGTCGGATCAGCCTCTAATAGCCTTCACGCTCCATCCGCTTGCGCATCAGTTTGCGAACGCGGCGGGTCGATTCGGCGGCCTCGCGGGCGCGGCGCTCGGACGGCTTTTCATAGGCGCGGCGGTTCTTCATCTCGCGGAACACGCCTTCACGCTGCAGTTTTTTCTTCAGCACGCGCAGTGCCTGGTCGACGTTGTTGTCTCGTACGGTTACGTACACGGTCAATCACACCCTTCGTCAAATTGGTTTGCGCGCTGGCATGGCATGCCTTCGCGATGAGGCCGGGTAACTAGCATAGAGTCGGGCTGTCTGTAAAGGCCAAAGCGTAAAGAAACCGGCGATCACCCCGCGGTGCGGCAATCGGTCTGTGGCAGTTTGTAACTGGAAAAATCTGCTGAATGACCTATTCTGAACGAGGTGGGGGTTTTGCATCCAAGCTCTGGTTCATTTTCGGGGGACAGTCATGACCAAGGCAGACGACCTTCATGGTGCCTATGACCATGCGGTACATCCTGATGCCGCCGCAATCATCGCGGCCACCCTGGTTCACGTTCCGTTCGACGGATGGACCAGCGAGGCGCTTTGTGCCGGCGCGGCCGAGGCCGGATTTTCCGCCGATGATGTGGCGCGCCTGTTCCCGGGGGGGGCGGTCGATGCCGTGGTGATGCATTCGGCGCTTGCCGACGTGGCCATGATCGAGGCCTTCGAGGCGATGGCCGACAAGCCGGATCGGGTGCATCTGATGATCCGCGAAATGATCCTGATCAGGCTTGACCAGGCGGCGGCGCACAAGGAAGCGGTGCGACGCGGACTGACGCTGCTTGCGGTGCCGGCGAACGCCCTTGCCTCGGCGCGGGCGCTCTATGCCACGGTTGATGCGATGTGGCGCGCCGCCGGACAGCGCGATACGGACATCTCCTTCTATACCAAACGGGCCACGCTTGCCGCCGTCTACAGCGCGACATTGCTTGCCTGGATCGCCGACACAAGCGGCGATCGCACCGTTATCGAGGGCTTTCTTGATCGGCGGTTGCAGGATGTGGCGCGCATACCCAAGGCCAGCGCGCCACTTCGCTCGGCGCTCAATACCGGCCAGCGCCTTGCCGAGGGCATGTTCCAGATTGTCGGGCGCGTGCGTCGCTAGTCCGGTTGCCGGTGAATCCTGTTCGGGGCTGGCTTTTTGTTTGGTTGCTGAGCTATAACCGCGAGCCTGACGAACAAAGCCGCCACCAACGGGATATGCCTCATGCCGATCAAGGTCCCCGACAATCTGCCCGCGCTCGAAGACCTGCTTGCCGAGCAGGTCGATGTGATGGCGCAGCAACAGGCGTTGCAGCAGGATATCCGGCCGCTGAAGCTGCTGCTTTTGAACCTGATGCCCAAGAAGCAGGACACCGAGATCCAGTTTGCGCGGCTGCTTGGCAATTCACCGCTGCAGATCGAACTGATCCTGATGACGACGGCCAGCTACACGCCGCGCCATACCGAGCCGGGCTATCTGCGCCGCTTCTACCGGCGGCTGGAGGATGTGCGCGATGATTTCTTCGACGCGCTGATCGTCACCGGCGCACCGGTCGAACGGTTGCCCTTTGAAGAGGTGGCCTACTGGCCGGAATTGACTGAAATCCTCGACTGGTCGCGGTCACATTGTTTCCGCCGCCTCGGCATCTGCTGGGGGGCGCAGACACTCCTCTATCATTTCCATGGTGTGCCGAAATTCGACTGTGGTGACAAGCTGTTCGGCGTCTATCAGCACCGGCTGAACCATGTGCCGGGGCGCCTCATGCGCGGCTTCACCGACAGCTTTCCGATGCCGGTGTCGCGTTATACCGAGAACAGGAAATCGGACCTTGATGGGGCCGGTATCGAGGTGCTTGGCGAGAGCGACGCCTGCGGCATCGGGCTGGCGCGCAACCCGTCAAATGGCGACCTGTTTGTGCTGAACCATCTTGAATATGACGCCGACACGCTTGGTGCCGAATATTGGCGCGACCGCGAACAGGGATTGTCGACAGCGCTCCCCCACGGCTATTTCCCGGGGGATGATCCGCAGGCGGAACCGGTCAATTTCTGGCGCCCCTACGCCTTTCTGCTGATGAATAACTGGATCAACGATCTGTACCAGTCGACGCCATTTGATCTGTCATCGCTGGCGCAGACCCGCAATGGCGGTCAGGCACCAAGGCGGCTCGTGACGTGACCCATCTTGCGGTCGGTCCGCGCCTCGGGCTTGCCGTAGAGATGAAGATGCGCGCCGGCGCTTGCCAGAAGTGACGGCACGCGCGCCATATCCTGACCAAGAAGGTTCTCCATCTGCCAGCTGCCATAGGTCGTCGTGGCGCCGAAACCCATGCCGGCAAGAACCCGCGCCAGCTGCGTGAACTGGCTGGTGGCGCATCCCTCGATGGTCCAGTGGAAGGAATTATGTGGCCGCGGCGCCATTTCGTTGAACAGCAGCCTGCCATCGGCGTCGACAAAGAACTCGACCGCCAGAAGGCCAACAAGATCAACCGCCCCGGCAAGTGCCGCCGCCGCCGTCCGGGCCGCTTCGGCAAGCGTTGCGGGCACCGGTGCCGGTGCGACGGAGGTGGCCAGAATGCCGTTCCGGTGATTGTTCAAGGTGACCGGAAAATGGCAAATGGCGCCGTCGGCGTCGCGTGCCAGAAGCGCGCTGATCTCGCTGTCGAAGGCGATCATTTCCTCGAGAATGACATCATCACTCGCCAGCGCGGCAAATGCCGCGGCAAGATCATCCCCGGGCGTGATGCGGCGCTGCCCCTTGCCGTCATAGCCAAGCCGACATGTCTTCAGGATCGCCGGCCCGTCAAGCGCCTGCATGGCGGCCGCCAGATCCTCGCTATCGCGAATGTGCCAGAAACGCGGTGTCGCGATGCCGAGCTCGGCGGCAAGGGATTTTTCGGCAATCCTGTGCTGCGCGGCGCGAAGGGCGGCGGCACCCGGGCTGGCCAGGCATGAGGCGCCGATGACCTCCATGGTCGCGGCCGGCACATTCTCGAACTCGCTTGTCACGGCATCGACGCTGGCAGCGAAGCGGCGCAGCGCCTCGACATCATCATAGTCCGCCGTTGTCGCCAATGTCGCCACCTGCCCGGCAGGGCTGGCATCGGCATCCGGCGCGAAGACATGCGTTTGCAGGCCAAGCTGTGCTGCCGCGATGGCCAGCATGCGGCCAAGCTGCCCGCCACCAAGAATGCCGATGCAGGCGGTGTGGGGAAAGGTGATGCCGCCGGTCATGATGGTGCGTCGGCGACGGAATCGGTCTGCGCCCGACGCCAGGCATCAAGGCGTTTCGCCAGGCCGGCGTCTGACAATGCCAGGATCTGTGCCGCCAGCAGTCCGGCATTGCGTGCGCCCGGTGCGCCGATGGCCAGCGTGCCAACCGGCACGCCGCCCGGCATCTGCACGATCGACAGCAGTGAGTCCATACCCTTCAAAGACTTCGATTCTACCGGCACACCAAGGACCGGCAGCGTCGTATGCGCCGCCAGCATGCCGGGAAGGTGCGCTGCGCCGCCAGCACCGGCGATGATCACGGACACCCCGGCCGCCGCCGCGCCGCGCGCGAATTCGGCCAGCCGTTCCGGCGTGCGGTGCGCCGAGATGATGCGGACATCATGTGGCACGGCCAGCGCCTTCAGGCTGTTCGCCGCTTCCTGCATCGTCTCCCAGTCGGACTGGCTTCCCATGCAAACGACGACTTTGGGCTGGAATCTGGCAGGTTTGGACATGGGTGTGCCTCGTCTTGGACTATGCGATGATATCGGGAAGAATCCGGCTGCGGACCAGCGTGATTTCGTCTTTCAGCACCAGCTTTCGTTTTTTCAGCCTTTGCAACCGTAACTGGTCGAAAGGCTTGTCCTCGGCAAGCCGTTCGATGACATCGTCAAGATCACGATGTTCGCTCTCCAGCGTGTGAAGCCGGGCGTGAAGCTGCTGCTGTTCCTCGATTTCGGCGTTACTCACCGGAGTTGCTTCCCATGATCGCGGACCACCCTCACGGTGATCCGTCTTTGCCTGTGCCTGTGCCTGTCCTTGTCATGCCCGTGCCACTGAGGGGTCAGGGCAGTTCACTGATGTCCGACACCTGTTCCTCGACCTGCACCGTACCGCCGGCCTTCTCGATGGCCGCGTCAAGATCGGTCTGCTTGCAAAGACCGAGCATGGCCGGATGCTTTGCCGAGATGTTGCTGATGTTCCAGTGCGTGCGCTCGCGGATCTTGGTGATCGTCTCCTTGGTGGTGCCGATCAGCTTGACGATCTGCGAATCCTTCAGCTCCGGATGATGCTTGACCAGCCAGGCGATGCCGTCCGGCTTGTCCCCGCGGCGGGCCACCGGCACATAGCGCGGCCCCTTGGTGCGGCGACTTGGCGTCGGCAGGTCCGATTCAGCAAGGACAAGCCGCGCTGACGGGTCGGCCTCGCAGCGTTCGATTTCGGCGCTTGTCAGCTGGCCATTCTGCACCGGGTCATAGCCCTGAATGCCGATGCCCGTCTCGCCATCGGCGATCGACTGCACTTCCAGCGGATGAAGGCTGCACAGATCGGCGATCTGGTCGAAGGAAAGACCGGTGTTGTCGATCAGCCATACGGCGGTCGCCTTTGGCATGAGCAATTGTGTCATAACTACCTGCTTTCTGCGGCACGTCCGGAAAACCGGCCGGCGCATGTTCGCGTTAAACTAGCGGGAGAGCCCTTATATACGCCTGAAGCGCCTGTTTTGCAAAGGCCTTTCCGTACGGTATGAAAAAGCTGATATTGTTACGGATACGGGTATGGCAGCAGGACACAGGGAGGATGCCATGGAAGATGAATTCGAGGCCCTCAGGCCGGCCGGTGCCGGCCCCGAGATGGAGCGCTGGAATGTCGAGGATTTGCAGGCCTATATCGACAATATGAAGGCCGAGATCGCGCGCGTAGAGACGATCCTCGCCGGCAAGAGTTCGGTCACTGCGGCGGCAGCGGCGCTGTTCGGCGACAAGGGCTGACGCCGGTCATCCGGAATCGGTACGCGCCGGTTGCGGCAGCGGCAACATCCAGTCCGGAAGGGCGAGCCGCGCCGGTGCCGCGCCGATACGCAGTGCGCTGTCATCCTGTATCAGGCGATGAAGGTCGGACAGTTTCATCGCCGCGAGACAGACCACGCCATCACCGGTGGCCACATGGCTGAGAACGGTTCCCAATGAGGCGTCGCCTTCGGTGATGGAGGCCCCGGACCGGATCGCGGCGATACCGTCAATGCGCAGTGGCGCCAGTCGGCGTTTCACCAGCCCGCGATAATGGGTGCGGGCGGTCACTTCCTGGCCAACATAACATCCCTTCTCGAAATCGACGGCACCAAGCTTGTCAAGGCCGGCTTCGAGCATCAGCGCCCGTTCAGGGACAAGGTCGACAGGTCCCTGCGGCACCCCGGCGGCGATCCGGCGGGCATGCCACCGGTCAAGCGGCGCCATGTCATCGGCGGCGGTGGCTGGCGGCATCTCGCCCCGTGGACCGATCCAGCGCCAGCCAAGATCGGGATGGCGTGGGTCGCCATGGGCACCGTCCGGCGCATCACCGCCCCAACCGACCCAGACGCACTGATCATCCTGCTGCGCCAGATCAATCGGGCGGCGCAAGCGGTAGCGGCGCAGCCTCGCAAAAAGGTCATCGGCGCGCGTGGTGTCACATTCCAGCAGGAAGCTGTCCGCCAACCGATGGATCATCATGTCGGCAAGGATGCGTCCTTGCGGGGTCAGAAGCGCGCCGGGCCGGCACGAATCAACCGGCAAGGTCTCGACATTTGCGGTGACCAGCGACTGCAGAAAATCCTCGGCCTCGCTGCCGGCCACGCGGATCACGCGGCGCGTCTCGTCGTGGGCGATACGGGGTGCGGGTGTGGCGTCGTCGGTCATGGTGTTTCCGGTCATGGTGTTTCCGTGATTTCACCCTCATAGCGGGCTATATAGAAATGGCGCTTGCGAGCCCAGAAACAACGTTTCTCGTCCGGCCAGATTTCGCGGTAATGTTCGGCATCCCTGAAATAGAAGGTCTGTGTGCACAGCAGATACCGCACTCTGATCCTGTCCGGTCCCAAATCGAGCTTTCCACGGTCGCTGGTGCGGATGCTGATGGCTGGCCGGTCGCGGCGGAAGCACTGGCCAACCTTCTCGCCCCGGCAGGCGGTCTCATCGGACTCGGTGATGCGGACATAGGTGAAACGACCGCCTGAGAAGCGGAACCCCTCATCATCGAACATCGCACAGGAATCATGCGGCGGCGTCCGGCTTTTCGCGAATTCGCAGGTGAACCAGGTGCCGGCCCAGGATTCATCCGCCCGCGGCTGGGCGTTGCTGACAAACATCACCAGAAAGACAGCCGGAATGCCGATCAGAATGCGCATTGTCATAGCCGTCCCGCCGGTGCTTTCGTCAGCATCAATGTCGCGCCGGCCTGGGCCAGCAATGCCAGTGCGATATTCAGCATCATCAGCGTTGCCATGCCATAACCGGCATCGATCAGCATGCCCATCACCATCGGCGACAGGGCGGAGCTGAACACGCCAAGTGGCAGAAATATGGCCTTCACCTCGCCAAGATAGCGGGTGCCGTACATCTCGGCCATGGTGGCGGCCACGGCGGTGTTCGGCATGCCCGAGGCAAGGCCGAAGAAGATGAAGAACAGCAGGACACCGAGGCCGCCCTCGACAAGCCACAGCGACAGGCAGGCGAGGGCGATGGGCAGCATCAGATGCGCCGCCACCCGCCGCCCGGTGAAGCGGTCGACAAGCTGGCCGGAAATCAGTGTGCCGGCGACAACACAGGCGGCGTAGATCACGTAATTGGCGGCCCAGCTGCCAAGCGTCACGCCGGCCAGCTCGGCAAGATAGATCTGGTGAAACAACAGCCCGGTGACGCTGAAGCCCGGCACCATCGTCAGCCCGACAAGGCCGAACCAGAACCGGCGATCACGGATCACGGCACGCCGCCGCCAATGCGCCGCCCCGTCGATGGTCACGATATCGCCGTCCTGCCGGTCATCGGGCCCGGCCACGGCGGCGGCGGCCATGATCCCCTCAAGACCCGCACCGTCCTGATAGCGGGTGCGCTGTGTCAGCCGCCGGATGAACGGAACAAGCATGATCAGAGGCAACATCGGCAGGCACAGCCAGAGCGTGCGCCAGTCATAAAAGGCGAGGAGCGCGACAATCGATGCTGGCCCGATGGACTCGGCGAAATTGATCCCGAGCTGGGCCAACGACAGCGCCCGCCCGCGCGCCGCGACATAGCGCCTGGCCATGGCCGTGGTGTAGACATGCGTTGTCATTCCCTGGCCGAACAGCCGCAACAGATACAGCCCGAGGACAAGCGTCGCCACCGAGAAGATCTGGCTGAACAGCAGGGCGCTGGCGCACAGGCAGCAAATCACCAGACGTGCCAGCTTTTCGACCCGCATCGTGTCGGCAAGCTTGCCAAGCCATAGCAGGGTGATCGCGCTGGCGGTGGTGCCGATGGCGTAATAGGTGCCGAAAGCCCCATGGCTGAGCCCGAGCTCGCCACGAATCTCGGCCGAGAACAGCGAGATGAAAAAGGTCTGGCCAAGCGACGAGCAGAACGCCATCGCCATGCCGAACAGAAGGAACCGCCACTCGACCCGCATGAAATCCAGCGTCGAGGTTGGTAATTCAAGGTCGGCGGCAGACGGCGTGGTAAATGGCCCAGTGGGGGGCCCAGTGGAGGGACCAGTGGAGGGACCAGTGGAGGGGGCAGCCGGGATATCGGCGGGAGGATTGCTCATGGTGGGGATTTCACCATGGCGCCGGGGCGTACGGCAAGCGGTGAATGCGCCCAAGCTTGGCTTTTCGACGGTTTCCCGCCGACGCCGGGACAGGCGCCCCACCCCTTGAACCGGCGCCTGTCTATTCATAAGTAAATCGCATACAACAATTCCCTTCCATAAAAAATGTCGAAAGACGGTGCTGTCGGGAGGGCGAAGCGGCCATATATGCCTAGACTGTGATACGCGCCTCATGTCGGCGGCGTCATGGATGGTCGGGCATGGATGACCGGATAT
>JAYQDX010000009.1:0-39585 GCA_038138545.1 Rhodobiaceae bacterium
GAGGCGGATCCGGACAACGCCGCGGCTTATGCGGCGAATGCCAGCAGCGCCCTGGGCAGACTTGACAGTCTGGTCACCGAAATCAAGGCTGAATTGCAGCCGGTGAAGGGCAGAGGCTATATCGTATTCCACGACGCCTACCGGTATTTCGAAACACGCTTCGGCATGACCGCCATAGGCTCGATCACCGTCTCACCGGAAGTTCTGCCAGGGGCGGAACGTGTCGCCGAACTCCAGGAAAAGGTCAGACACCTCAAGGCGACATGCGTCTTTGCCGAACCACAATTCAAGCCGAAACTGGTGGCGACAGTGACCGAAAACACTGATGCAGGGACCGGCGTCCTCGACCCGCTTGGCACCTTGATCGATGATGGACCCGAACTGTATTTTACCCTGATCCGGAACATGACGCGCTCACTGAAGGACTGCCTGACGCGAACCGGCTAGCCCGCGATCAAACAGTGCAACAGGCCTGCGGGGCATGGCTACTGCCGGGCAACGCTCGGGGACAGACAAGCCGGTTCTCGCCGGCATGCTAGTCCTCGGCGATCAACCGTGAATCCAGCAACTGTCCCTCGCGTGACAGGATGGGATAGGCGACGGAGGCGATATGGCTGTTGAATTCCTTGAAGGCGAGACCTGTTTCCAGATGCAGATCGCTTGATTCAAGGCTCTCCACCCGCCCCTTCGCCAGCCTCTTCAGATGGCTCTTGCGGCTCTTGCGCTGGCGGTAGGTGAACTCGCCCTTCTCTTCCACCAGACGCCGCGCGATGCCGACATCACCGGACACCAGCACATTGCCGGCCAGCGCTATATTGGCGACGACCCGGTCATGCATGCCGCGCAGTTCGGCCAACCCCTCGGCCGAAAAGCGGATATCGTCGCGGGCACGGGTGGCGGCAAGCTGTGACAATGTCTTCGACACAACATCGCCAGCCGCCTCGATGGCAATGGCGAACTCCAGAAGGTTACGCAGCTCCTTGCGGCGCGTTGCCTCGCCATTTACCTGCCCGTTCCGGCCAGACAACTCGGCGACATAGCGGCGCGTGCCATCCAGCGCCTCATTGATCGCAATGTCCTTCTCGACGATCCGCGCCATCCGGTCCTTGTCGAAATCCTCGATCAAATCCATCACCGGCAGCATCATCTCCTCGACAATCTGCAGCATGCGGTGAATCTCGCGTCTGATGCAGGCCATTGCCAGAGATGCATCGTCAAGCGCCGCCGGGTCAAGCACCGAACGGTAATGCGCCGGCGTGTCCTCATGACCGGCCACCGGTTCGCGAACCAGCCAGCCCGTCATCCGCCCGAGCAGGCCACTGAACGGCACCGCCAGCAGCAGCAAGGCGTTGAACATGACATGGCCGAGGATGATCTTCTGGCCATCTGCGACATCGGGCAGCAATCCGATCAACGGCGAGCGGTTCACGATAATGACCATGATGATGGCCGCACTGCCCCGCAGAAGCGCATTGACCACCGGCACATGCCGCGCCTTTGGCGGCATCGCGCGGGTCATCCATAGCGGCAACAGGGAGGACCCCAGATTGGCCCCCAGCATCAGCGAGATACCGACCATCACCGGCAGCGCGCCAATCGCCACCAGCGTGACAAACATCAGCACCGCTGCCACCGATGAATGCATGACAAAGGTCAGCACCGCGCCGACCAGGAACGCTGTCAGAAAGTCGCGCTCAAGAAGGGCTGATATCTGTGGCAGGAAAGCGCTGTCACGGATCGGCATGACCGTGGCGCGCATCAGTTCGAGCGCGATCAGGATCAACGCGACTCCAAGCACCGCCCGGCCAATCTGTTTTGGCATGGCGGACCGGCTCTTCAGGAACGTCACGCCGCCGCCCACCAGCAGCAGCGGCGCCAGCCAGCTGATCTCCATGCTCAGGAACTGGATCACCAGGGCCGAGCCCAGATCGGCGCCCAGCATCGCTGGCAGACCAATCTGGAAGGACAGGGTTCCGGCCCCGACAAAACCGGCGACAAGCATCGCGACGGCCACCGAACTCTGCATGATGGCGGCAAGCGCCAGCCCGGCAAGGCTGGCCCGCATCCGCGCCCTTGAACCGGTCATCAGCCGCCGGAAGGACGCGCCAAAGGCCCGCTCGATGCCGGTTCGCACCATACGAACGGCAAACAACAGCAGGATTGTGGCGCCGGCAAGCTCCAGAAGAAACTGAACAATTATCATCGTGAACAGTGGCTATGCGTATCGCGTGTGACCATATCTGCCTGCATCATCGGGTGTCAAATTTCCAACGTCTCTTCCATCAATGTTATTGCCAGAGGCTGATGATCGGAAGCATCGGTCGTGCTCTGGACCTCCACTGCGGTGACGGCATCGCAAATGGCCTTCGAAACAAAAAAATAGTCACGGCAATGCGCCCCCTGCGACCATTGCTGGTGGTCGAACAAACCGCAGGTTGGCGCATGCGGCGCGCTGCCATGGACAGCACGCCAGGCATCATGGAAGCGGGCTCCATCACCGTCAACCGGCTGGATCAGGGTTTGATAATCCTCACCATCCGGCACCGCGTTGAAATCACCGCAAAGAACCGTCCGCGCCGGCCGCGGCGTCGCTGCATAGGGGTCATCCCCCGACACCTCGGGGTGGTAGCCCTGATTGGCCAGCGTTTCGTCAAACAGATCCCGCAGACGCCGCATCTGTGACACACGTTGCGCCTTGCTGTGAAATTCAAGATGTGTGGTGACGATCTGCACGGGGGCGCCCGTCCCCTGAACAACAACTTCCAATGCCTGTCGCGGCATATGCTTGACCGGGTCGCCCGGCGCCGGCTGCGGCAACGGATGGGCAAAAGTCTGGATGATCGGCAAATTTGTCAGGATCGCATTACCGAACTGCCACCGCCGCCCAGTCGCTGAATGATGCCGGTCAATGGCCGCCCCGAACAGCGTCTGATACCCCGGAAAACACGTTGCCAGCTCCTGCAGCTGATCATGGCAGGCCCCGCCATCCAGATCAGGATTGAAGCGGGCAACCTCCTGCAGACAGATGACATCAGCCGGCCCCATATCGGCAATCACACCGGCAATACGGTCAATGTCGACCTTGCCATCGACACCAAGCCCACATTGTATGTTCCATGAAATGATCCGCATGGGTCAGCCGTCATCCCCACGCATCGCAATCAGCATGTCCACCATTTCGGCGAACCCGCCGCCACCCGCACCGTCGGTAATGTAGGTCGGCGGCAGCTCAAGCTGGTCGGCGAAGGCGCTGACATTGGCGACCCCGACCGAATGGCTGAAGAAGCTGAACATCGGCCCGTCATTCGGCGAATCTCCGCTGAAGATGAAGCGCTGCTCGACGGCATCGATATCAAGCCCCAGAACATCACGCGCAAAATGTCTCGTCATTGTCAATTTGTCATAGCTTCCAAACCAGGCATTCACATGGATTGAACTGACCTTCACCGTTGCCCCGCCCGCCTTCAGAACAGCGACAATCCGGGCGACGGCCGATTCATCCAGAGGCGCGACATCCTCACAGAAATCGATCGCCAGATCGGTCTCGCGATAGGCCTGATCCGCCGAAATCCTGGCCCCGGGAACAGCAGAGAGTACTGCATCACCAAGCGCCTTCAACCGTTCAGAATTACGCCGGCGCGAGGTTGCATCATCGGCATAGTACCGGCGCATCTTGCGATTGCCGCGGTCATAGTGAAAATAAAAGGCACCATTCTCGCCAACGACGCCATCCACTGGCCACAGTCGGGCGATCAGGTCACACCATCCTGCCGGACGACCGGTAATCGGCACCACGGCAAGACCGTTTTCACGAAGCCGTTCCATCGCGCTGTAGGATGCGGCGGGCAACTGCCCGTCTGTGGTCAGCGTGTCATCAATATCCGTGAAGACACCGATCAGCCCGCGACCTACATCGGGGGACAGTTCCACAAGAGGCTTCATACCGCCCTCCTGTCGACCCGGCGCCCGACACACGCCACATTATGAGACCTCACGCCGGGCCGCGGCCCGATCAGCCCGCGTCCCACCATGTCGCGCACGATGCCAACGCCGTTCATGCCGCCGCCGATGATCGAAAAATCGGTGTCGAAACCGCCCGTCATTTGATCCCTGCATGCATGAAGGACTGGACAAACTGGCGCTGGAACAGAAGGAAGGCGACCAGAAGCGGCGCCACCGCCAGCAATGTGCCGGCTGTGATGATCGACCATTCGACGCCGGACTCGGGCGCACCGAAAATGGCCAGTCCGACGGTCAATGGCCGGGTATCGACCGAATTGGTGATCACAAGGGGCCAGAGAAAATTATTCCAGTGGTAACTCACGGACACCAGCCCGTAGGCGACATAGGTCGGCCGCGCCAGAGGCACATAAACCTTCAGCAGAATCTGGATCAGGGAACATCCCTCGACCCGCGCCGCATCCTCAAGCTCCTTCGGGATGGTCTTGAATGTCTGACGCAGCAGAAAGATGCCAAAGGCGCTGGCCATATAGGGAAGACCGACACCGGTAATGGTATCAACGAGGTTCAGCTTCGCCATGGTGCTGTAATTTTCGACGATCAGCACTTCCGGCATGATCATCAACTGCATCAGCACGAACACAAAGGCGATCGATTTTCCGTAAAAATCGAACCGCGCGAAAGCGTAGGCCGCCAGCGTACACAACACGAACTGCGCCACCAGGATCGAGGTCACCAGCATGAAGGTGTTGACGAAATATCGGGCAAAGGGTGCCTGGTCCCAGGCGATCCGGAAGTTTTCCAGCGTCAAGGGCGCAAACAATTCGAAACGAATGGCATATTCCGCCGGATGGAATGCGCTCCAGAACGCATAGATCAGCGGTGACAGCCACAGGATGGCCAACAGCCAGGCGGCGGCATGTTCAAGCCGCGCGAAAACAGATTTGGAACGGCCGGACCGGATCATTGGTAATGTACCCGCTTGTCAAGAAAGACGAACTGGCCAACCGCGATCAGCGCCAGCACCACCAGCAGCACCACCGTGAGCGTCGACGCATAGGCCTGGTCCAGGAAACTGAAGGCCACCTCATAGATGTAGTAAAGCAGCAGCGAGCTGGCATTGTCCGGTCCGCCCTTGGTCAGGATGAACAGCTGGTCCACCAGCTTGAAGGAGTTGATCACAGCGTTGATCAGCACGAACAGGGTTGTTGGCATCAGGATGTGGAACAGAACCCGCCGGAAGAAATACCAACGGCTTGCTCCTTCCAGCTTCGCCGCCTCTTCCAGTTCGGGTGATACCGACTGCAAAGCGGCAAGGTAGAAAATCATGAAGAAACCGGCTTCTTTCCAGATGGTGATGACAATGATACAGCCAAGCACCGTGCTGGGGTCGCCAAGCCAGTTGTGACTGGGAAATCCGAACAGCCGCGAGATCTGGTCGATCAGCCCGATATCCGGCGTGTAGAAGAAAAGCCAGATATTGGCCACGGCAATCATCGGCAGAATGGTTGGCGTGAAATAGGCCATCCGTGCCAGTGATTTCAACGGCAGCTTGCCATTCACCCACAAGGCCATGAGAATGGCCAGCGCAATCGACACGGGAATGGTGCCGATCGCATAGATGAGATTGTTCCAGGCCACCTGCCAGAACACATCATCGTCAAGCATGTATTCGAAATTTTCCAGCCCGACAAATTCGGCTGGCCGCAGGGCCGTACCCTGCGAGTAGAAGCTTTTCGCCAGCGTGGCCAGCGTCGGATAATAGGTAAATGCAATGAGAAAGATGGCCGCCGGCGCGAAAAGCAGCCAGCCATAGACAGACATCATGGTCGAGCGTCTGGTCATTTTACGGGTTCCCGGAGCGGCATCATCGGTCAGATTCGGACAGAAACCTCCGACAACGCCGGCTGGCGCTGTCGGAGATGGCGGAGGATCTAGCGGTAGCGCTTGAGCAGACGATCAGCCTGCTTCTGGGCGGCACCGAGGGCTTCTGCCGGCGACTTCGAACCGGTCAGGGCCGACTGGATGGCGTCATCCAGCAACTTGCGAACACGGCCTGTCTGGTAGGTGGACAGTTCCGCGGTGGCAAATTCCAGCTGATCGCGGGCAACGGCAGCCGGCGGGAACTCCTTGACATAGGCCTTGAGCGCAGGCGTGGCATAGGCATCGGCACGTGTGCCGAGATAGCCCGTCTTCATGCTCCACTCGCCAGTTCTGCCGGGCTGGGTCAGAAACTTGATCAGCTTCAGCGCTGCTGCCTTTTCCTCATCCGTGCTGTCCTTGAAGATGTAGAAGTTGCCGCCACCGGTCGGTGTGCCACGACGCTTCTGTGCCGGCAGCATGGCGACACCAAAATCGAAGGATGCGTTTTTCTTGACCGTGGTCAAATTGCCTGTCGAATGCCACATGATCGCGGTCTTGCCTTCGAGGAAGTTCTGGCGAAGCGTGCCCCACTCGATGGTGCCGGCCGGCATGATCCCGTGATCGGAGCCGAGGCTCTTCCAGAATTCGAGCGCCTCGACCGTTGCCGGCGCGTCGAAATAGGTCTCGTTGCCATCACCGTTCATCAGTGTCTGGCCATTCTGCATCGCCAGCGCGCCGAACATCCAGTAAGGATAGCCGGTGGACGGGATCATCGCGCCCCACTGGTCTACATTGTCACCATTCTTCTTGGTGAGCTTCTTGCCGGCGGCAACCAGCTCATCCCATGTTGCCGGCGGGTTTTCCGGGTCCAGCCCAGCCGCGCGGAAGGCGTCCTTGTTGTAATACATCACGATGGTCGAACGCTGGAACGGGATGCCCCAGGTCTTGCCCTGTGTACGTCCATTCTCCATCAATGCCGGGTAGAAGCTGTCAAGCCATGCCTTCTCGTCGGCGGTCTTCACCACATCGTCAAACGCCACGATCGCGCCCTGCTCGATCAGCTCATAGATGTCGATGGAGAACATCACCGACAGCTGCGCCGGCTCACCACTTTTCAGTGCCGCCAGCGCCTTGATGCGGGCATCGTTATAGTTGCCGGCATAGATCGCATTGACATTGATGTCCGGATTTTCCTTTTCAAAATCGGCAACCAACCCGTCGACAATCTTGGTGAGCGCCCCACCGACCGCGACAGGATAATACATGGTTAGTTCAACCGCGGTGGCGGCCGACGTCAGGCCAAGGCTCAATGCCGCGGCAAGGGCCAGCCTCTTGGCAGAATGTTTCAGTATCTTGAGCATCGTTTCCTCCTCTTGGGTACGGCGACCGCGTTACCGGCCACGATCCGTCCTTGGCTCAATGGACGGACATTTGTTGATCAAGCCCTACACGGTGCAGGCCTTGATGTTGTCTTCCCTCTTGCCACTGGCAGCATCGAACACATGAACATGGCTGCTATCCCAGCTCAGTCGGGCTGTCATGGGCTCGGTCAATCTCATCTGACCTGGCCAGCGCACAAGGACCGGCTGGCCCCCGATGCGCGCGTCAATCATCGTCTCCGAACCCAGATAGTCGGCGCTGATCAGCTCGGCCGGTATGCCCTTGCTGTCCGAGATCGAAATATGTTCGGGACGGACACCGACGATCATCGGGCGATCTGTCTGCTCCAGGATGACGGTGCTGTTCTCGCCATCGATCACCATGCCACCACCACCCGACACCAGGTTCAACAGCCGCATGGGCGGGGTGCCGATGAAAGAGGCGGCGAAGGTTGTCATCGGCCGCTCGTAAAGCTCTTCAGGCGTGCCTTCCTGCTCGATCCGGCCATCACGCATCAGGATCACCTTGTCCCCCATGCTCATGGCTTCGGCCTGGTCATGGGTGACATAGATGACCGTCATGTCCAGGCGCCGCTGCAGGGCGCGGATTTCCACCCGCATGTCGTGGCGAAGTTTCGCGTCAAGATTGGACAGCGGCTCGTCCATCAGACAGATATTGTTTTCGGCGATGATGGCGCGGGCAAGGGCCACCCGCTGGCGCTGGCCCCCGGAGAGTTGCCCGGGCTTGCGCTCCAGCACCTCCTGCAGTCCGACGATTTCAGCCACCCTTGCCAGACGGTTCGCGCGGTCGGCGGCGGGCACCTTTCGCACCTTCAACCCGAAGACGATGTTCTCCTCAACGCTGAGGTGCGGGAACAGGGCGTAGGACTGGAAGACCATCGACAGGGCGCGGTCCGATGGCGGCGCATCCGTGACATCACGACCCCCGATGCGCAGGCGGCCCTCGGTAACCTCCTCAAGACCGGCGATCATGCGCAGCGTTGTCGATTTTCCACATCCCGACGGGCCCAACAGAATCGCAAAACTGCCGCTCTCCACATTGAATGACACATTATCGACGCCGGTTGTTGTTCCCCAGCGCTTGGTGACACCCTGTAGCTCAATCGCCGCCATGACAGCTTATCGCCTTCCCTGGACAAATTCGCATGGTCAACGCCCGGGGCGCTGGCAATGCTGATTTGTATTAAACTTACCAAAAATGTAAGAAATATTACAAAAAAATGTCAAGTATATGAAAAAAGAAATTTCGATCACCCTGTCTGATTGCATGCCGGCGCCGCGCTCTATCGGCCGGTCATGCCCGCAATATGAAGTTCGACATCATTGTCTTCGATGAGCTGTGTAAGCCCCGGCGCCAGCACCTGATCGGTGAAAATCGCATCGATCTCGGCGACATGCGCAAACGGCATCAGCGCGGAGGCGTTCAGCTTTGAATGGTCGAAGCCGGCGAATTTGACGCGGGCGATGTCCATGGCGGCGCGTGATGCCTGCGAATCCCTGTAGTGATAGTCAAGCAATTGCCCGTCATCCGTGAGCGACCCCACGCCAAAGAGCCCGTAATCAACTCTGAAACGGTGCAGGAATTCAGCCGTCGATTCATCCCAGATCGCGCGGTCCCGATTGCGCACAAGCCCACCGGTGAGAATGATCTCAAAATCGGTTTGCTCGCATAGCGTATAGACCACATCGATATGATTCGTAATGATTTTCAGGTTCTGGTGCGATACCAGCGCTTCGGCGACCGCGGCCATGGTGGTGCCGATATCGATGAACAGTGACGCCCCGTTCGGAATCCTCGAGGCGATCAACTTGCCGATCCGCTCCTTGGCCGCGGCGTTGCGCCCCTTCCGGCTCGGATAGGCGAGCCGGTCCGTCCCCGGCGGCAGTCCGGCACCGCCATGATGGCGCTGCACAAGGTTTTGCGAATTCAGGAAGATGATGTCGCGCCGGACGGTCTGGTGCGAGACGCCGAACTGCGCCGACAGCTGATCGATCGACACGTAACCGAGTTCACGCACAAGCTCCAGGATTTCTTCCTGTCTTGAGTTCAACCCGATCCGGACCGCCTTAAGCACTTCGTACCTCTTGCACCATATGAACCCCAACCATACGCCGGATTCGGTGGCATGTAAATTACCTTACATTATTGTGACATTATTGTGCCAATCATCTTCATGTCCAGTGTGAGCATGAAACTGTAGCGGCAAGCCACGCGGCGCGGCTGTCGCCTTGGTCGAGGGTGGCGACCAGATGATCCTGCCCTGGCCCGCCACGGCCGGGACAGGCCAGCCCAAACAGGCCAGCCCGAACAGGCCAGCCGGGCCATCATATTCTCCTGTCTCACCGGGTCCAGCGATAGCCGCGGTCCGCCAGCCGCCGCTGCACACGGCCCGGATAATCCGTCACGATGGCATCAACACCCAGATCAATCATCGCGTCGATGTCATCCGGCTCGTTCACCGTCCAGACAGCGACACACAGGCCAAGCTCGCGCGCCCGCGCCAGATCATCGGCGGTCAGTTCGCTGAAATACGGGCACCACAGCGACCCGCCGGCGCGGCTCACCTCATCCGGCACCGAAATATCGGGACGATCAAGATCCGGTGTGACAAGGATCGCGGAATCCTCGCCGACATCATCCTCGCTTTCGTGCAACTGCGTCAGAAATGAGACCGGCATGTCCGGGGCCTGCCGCCGGCATTCGGCAAGCAGCGCCCAGTCAAAACTGTGCAGCAGAGTCCGGTCCGTCAGCCCGGCCGCGCGCACCTCGTCGCAGACCGCCGCGACGGTGCGTTCGCGAACGTGGCTGTCATGGGTCTGATCCGGGTCCGACTTCAGTTCCAGCATCAGGCAGGCATGCTCATATTTCGGCTGCGAGACGAGGTGCAGCAACTCGGACAGCCGCGGCACCCTGATCCCGTCCAGCTGCGCCTGATCGGGAAATCTGCGCCCATAATCGGTGGCCCCGTCAAGCCGGCCAATATCGAATCGCGCCACCTCTTCCATCCGCAACGACGACACGCGCGGCCGCTCGCCATTCAGAAACGCGCCATCCGGCCCCCTGACGCCGGACCCGTGAAGCTCGTGGTTATGGGTAATGACAGGCACATCATCGGCGGTGAGAAGCACATCGAATTCCAGCAGATCAACCCCGATCGACAGGGCGAAATCAAACCCGACGATGCTGTTCTCCGGCAATATGCCGCGCGCGCCGCGATGTCCGACAACGCGGATGGTGTTCGAATCTCCGGAAAATGCCGCAACCTGTGGGGGGTTCATCAGCCTGCCAACCTCATGCCGCTTGCCGGATCAAAAAGATGAATATGTTCCGATTTTACCGAAAACCGCCGCTTGTCCCCGGCAGGGTCAATCGCATGCACACCCGGCAGGCTTGCCGTGATGGGCCGGCCGCTGCCGGAAATCCGGCCGTGAAGCAATGTATTCGCGCCAAGCGGCTCGGCAATCTGCAGGGCAACCTCGAAACCACCCTTGTCATCGGGGACAAGATGCTCCGGCCGGATGCCAAGTTTCACATCACCATCCCCGGCTTTCGTCCGGCCAAGGACGACATCTCCGAATCTCACCTTGCCGCCATCGATCCCGGCATCGAAGATATTCATCGCCGGGCTGCCGATGAACTGCGCCGCGAACAGCGTTCGCGGTGTTTCATAGACTTCCAGCGGCGTGCCAATCTGTTCGGCGACGCCTTCATTCATCACGATCATCCGGTCCGCCATCGTCATCGCCTCGACCTGGTCATGCGTTACATAGAGTGATGTCACACCCAGCTTGCTCTGCAGCTCCCTGATTTCCAGCCGCATCTGGACACGAAGCTTGGCATCGAGGTTCGACAGCGGTTCATCGAACAGGAACACCGCCGGCTGACGAACGATGGCCCGTCCCATCGCCACACGCTGGCGCTGCCCACCCGACAATTGTCGCGGCTTGCGGTCCAGCAGCGGCTCCAGCTCCAGCAGGCGCGCCGCCTCGGCAACCTTCGCCTCGATCCGGTCCCTCGGCAGGCCGGCAATCTTCAGCCCATAGCCCATATTCCGGCGCACCGACATATGCGGATAGAGCGCGTAGTTCTGGAACACCATGGCGATGTCGCGGTCCATCGGCTCCCTGTCATTCACCTGCTCGCCAGCAATCAGAACCTCGCCCGAGGTGACGGTTTCCAGCCCGGCGACCATCCGCAGCAGGGTGGATTTGCCGCATCCCGACGGCCCGACAATCACGATGAATTCGCCATCATCTACGTGCATGTCGATGCCGTGGATCACCTCGGTCGTCCCGAAGCTCTTTTTGACATTCTGCAGTTCTACGGTTGCCATCTTCTATTTCTCGCTGTCGACAAGGCCACGGATGAACAGTTTCTGCATCGATATGACGACGATCACCGGCGGGATCATCGCCAGGATCGAGGTCGCCATGATGACCGGCCAGTTTGCGGTATCATCACCGGTGGGGAACATCTGCTTGATCCCCATGACGATGGTGTTCATCTCCGGCTCGGTGGTGATCAGCAGCGGCCAGAGATACTGGTTCCACCCATAGATGAACAGGATGACGAACAGCGCCGCCACATTGGTGCGGCTCATCGGCACGACGATATCGAGGAAGAAGCGCATCGGTCTGGCGCCATCCACCCGCGCCGCCTCGGCCAGCTCGTCGGGAATGGTCATGAAGAACTGCCGGAACAGAAAGGTCGCGGTGGCCGACGCGATCAGGGGGAAAATCAGACCGGCATAGCTGTTCAGCATGCCAAACCCGGCAACGACCTCGAAGGTCGGCACGATTCGCACCTCGACCGGCAGCATCAGTGTCAGGAAAATCGTCCAGAAGAAAAAGCTCCGGCCCGGGAACCGGAAATAGACGATGGCGAAGGCGGACAGCAGCGAGATGACGATTTTGCCAACGGCGATGCCGACGGCCATGAACAGGCTGTTGGCCAGCATCCGCGCCACCGGCACATTGACGCCGGCGAACAGGGCGGCGCTGTAATTGTCCCAGAAATGTTCCCCCGGCCAGACCGGCATGGGCGGCGCGACAATATCGGCCTGCGTCACCGTCGAGGCGACAAAGGCCAGCCAGATCGGAAAGAAGATGATCAGCACGCCGGTGATCATGAAGACATGCGTCAACCACAGGCCGGCGCCGCGCCGCTCCACCATTCCCTGTACCGGCGCGGCCATCAATAATGCACCCGCTTTTCAATATATTTGAACTGCACCACCGTCAGCAGCCCGACGATGACCAGCAATATGACCGATTGCGCCGATGACGAGCCGAGATCCTGTCCGACAAATCCGTCGGCAAAGACCTTGTAAACGAGGATTGTGGTCGATTGCTGCGGCCCACCGGATGTGATGGTGTGGATCACCCCGAAGGTTTCAAAGAAGGAATAGACAATATTCACCACCAGCAGAAAGAAGGTGGTTGGCGACATCAGCGGCAGGACGATGGTAAAGAACCGCCGCCAGAAACGCGCCCCGTCGATTGCCGCCGCCTCGATCACCGAACGCGGCACCGCCTGGAGCGCGGCAAAGAAGAACAGGAAATTATAGCTGATCCGGCCCCATGCCGACGCCACCACGACAAGGCCCATCGCCTCACCGCCATTCAGGACGTGATTCCACTCATATCCAATCTGCCCCAGATACCAGGACACCAAGCCGACGCGGGTGTTGAACATGAAAAGCCAGAGAACGCCGGCAACGGCGGGCGCCACCGCATAGGGCCAGATCAGCAGCGTGCGGTAGACCCCCGACCCCTTGATCAGACGGTCCGCCACCACCGCAAGGAACAGCGCCGGGATCATGGCGCACAGCGTCACCAGGACGGAAAACACCGCGGTTGTCAGAAACGATGCCCGGTAATAGGGGTCGGACAGCAGAAATTCGAAGTTGCCAAGCCCGACAAACTGCGCCGAAAGGCCGAACGGGTCCGGAATGAAAAGCGATTGCCAGACGGCCTGGCCGGCCGGATAAAAAAAGAAAATGGCCGAGATCAGGATCTGGGGCGCGATCAGCATGGCTGGCAGCACCCATCCGCGAAATGTAACGCGCTTTTCCAAAATTCTGCTCCGGCATTCGGCGGAGTGGGCCGACACGGCCCACTCCGGATTTGTTATGGCCTATCGATTGGCGGATTCAAAGCGGCGCAGCAGGGCGTCACCGCGCGTCTTCGCACTGTCCATCGCCTGCTGGGCGGTTTTGTCGCCAGACCAGATGGCCTCAAGCTCCTCGTCGATGATGCCGCGGATCTGGTCGAACGACCCGAGACGAAGACCCTTTGAATTGGCGGTCGGCTGGTTCGCCGTCATCTGGATGACAGCAATGTCCGTGCCCGGGTTCTTGTCATAGAAACCCGACGCCCGTGTGGCTTCACCGGCTTCGGCGGTGATCGGCAGGTAGCCGGTGTTCTGGTGCCAGGCAGCCTGAACATCCGAGCTCGACAGGAAGCTCAGGAACTCGCCGGCGCCCTTGTACTCGGCACCGTCATGGCCTGACATGACCCACAGCGAGGCGCCACCGATGATGGTGTTCTGCGGCGCGTTGGCAAGGGCCTTCCAGTAAGGCAGAGGCCGCACCTCGAAATCGAACTTGGCTTCCGCGCTGATGCCGGCATAACCGGCCGAACTCTCGGTGAACAGCGCGCATTCGCCAGAACGGAAATTGGCACCACCCTCGTTGCGACGGCCGGTATAGATGAATTTGCCGTCCTTCGCCCACTCGGCCATCTTCGACAGATGCGCCACCTGCGGCTTGCCATTCAGCATCAGCTCGGTGTCGAGGCCGGCAAAGCCGTTATCCTTCGATGCGAAGGGAACATTGTGGTAGGCCGAGAAGTTCTCGAGATGAATCCAGCTCTGCCAGGCGGTGACCAGCGGGCAGTCCTCGCCGCCAGCCTTCAGCTTGCCAAGCACGTCATCCACCTGCTCCCAGGTCGACATGTCGGTGTCGGGATCAACGCCGGCGGCGCTCATCGCGTCGCGGTTTACCCACAGAACCGGCGTCGAGGAGTTGAAGGGCAGCGACAGCATCTCGCCCTCGGTGGTGGTGTAATAGCCCTTCACCGCACCGATATAGGCATCCGGGTCGAACTTCGCGCCGCTTTCGGCCATCACTTCATATACCGGCTTGATCGCGCCACCGGCGGCCATCATGGTGGCGGTGCCGACCTCGAAGACCATCAGGATGTGGGGCTGTTCGCCGGCACGGAACGAGGCAATGCCCGCATTCAGCGTTTCCGAGTAATTGCCCTTGTGGCTCTCGACAACGACATAATCACTCTGGCTGGCATTGAAGTCCGCGACCTGACCTTTCACCAACTCGCCAAGGCGACCGGTGAAGGCGTGCCAGAAATGGATTTCAGTCTGCGCCATCGCTGCCGCCGGAGCCAGCAGGGTGCCGGTTATGGCAAGAGCGCCAATTAGCTTGTTTTTCATGGTTCCTCCAAAGCACCTGTTGACGGTGCATCATTCATGTTGTGTCTGCAGCCATCCGTTCCCATCGGATCGCCTGATGTATCGACGATACAGCCCATAAAATATAATTTGAACACCAAAATTTCATATTTATTATAACATTATATTATAATTTAGCAGATAAGACATACGAAGGATGGTCTGGAAATGAAACGCGACAAATTGCGGCTTCGCCAGTTGGAGGCCCTGATGGCGGTCGTCGATCACGGCTCCATCACCAACGCGGCGGGCGAACTTGGCATCAGCCAGCCGGCCGTCAGCCGGTTGCTGTCCGACCTTGGCGACCGGCTGGGATTCTCACTGTTCGACCGGCGTCAAGGGCAGCTGGTGCCATCACAGGAGGTGCGGTTTCTGACGCCGGACATCCGCCGTGTGCTGGAACTGATGCGGCAGATTTCAGATGTCAGTCAGGAGATCACCAAACGTCGCGCCGGCCATATCAGGATTGCCTGTCTGCCGGGCTTTGCCACCAGCCATCTGCCGCATGTTGTTGCCACCTTCCTTGCCGAACGGCCCGGCGTCAGCATGACGATCGAACCGGACCGGCCGGAACGGATTCTCGAATGGATGATTGGCGAGCAGTATGATTTTGGTGTCACCGACGGATTTGCCGGCCATCCCGCGGTGGAAAGCACCAGTCTTGAGCTCCGGACCGTCTGCGTCTTTCCTGCCGGTCATCGATTTGAACAGCTCAACCTGATCACCCCCGCCGATATGGCGACGGAAAACATCATCCACACACGGCGTGACAGCGAATTCTTCATAGACCTGTCAAACGCCTTTCAGGCAGCGCAGGTCGAGTTTGATTCGCTTGTCGAAATCCGGCAATTCACGGCCGCCTGTGAACTTGTCTGCCAGGGCATGGGGGTGGCCGTGGTCTCGGAACTCGATGCACGGAAATATCTATCGCAGGGCATCGGCTTCCGGCCCTTCAAGCCGGTGGTGCCGCACCGGCTCTCGCTTGTCCGCCCGATCACCCGGCAGCCATCGATGGTGACGCTGGAATTCATGGAGCATTTTGCCGACAGCCTGAAACCCTATCTGTCCGCGCCAAACGCCCGGAACCAGCGAAGCGGCTAGATATGGCAGCTAGATATGGCGCTGGCGGGCCTTGCCGCGATAGCGGCTGAGGATCTCGGCATTCGCATCGGCCGCCTCATCGTCACCGATCCCCAGCACGATCCCCTTGCGGCGGCTCTTACCGCGCCGGTCGAGAAGCTGGCTGTCGCTGACCGTCGTGCGCTGCGCGCAGCGCCGCGCCCATTCGAACAGCCTGTCATAACAGTCAGCCACCGCATCGCCATAGGCCGGGTCACGGCCAAGGTCGCGCAACTCCATCGGGTCATTCTGCAGATCAAACAGCATCGGTGGGAAGCCACCCTCGGCATGCATGAATTTCCAGCGATCATCCGTCACCATGAACAGCCGCGCATCCTTTGGCGCCAGACCGAGGCGCGCCGACATCGGGGTGATCGAATAGTCATATTCGCTGATCGCATAGCGGCGCCAGTCATCCGGTCTGTCGCCATGGATGAGCGGCACCAGCGAGCGCCCTTCAAGCCATTCATCGCGCGGGGTGCCACCGGCCATTTCGACGAATGTCGGCACCAGATCGATGGATTCGACAAGCGCGTCGCAGACCGTGCCGCGTGTGGCGTCGGCCTCTGGCGACGGGTCATAGATGATCATCGGCACGCGCACCGAGGGATCATGAAACAGATCCTTCTCACCAAGCCAGTGATCGCCGAGATAGTCACCATGATCCGAGGTGATGACGATCACCGTATCGTCCATTTGCCCGCTTGCGCGGAGATGATTGAACAGCACCCCCATCTGATCATCGATCTGCTTGATCAGCCCCATATAGGCACCAAGCGCGGCCTCCCGCACCGAATCCTGCTTGAAGGCGGTGCCGATGACATTGCCGGAAAAGGCGGCATAGACAGGATTCGGGTCGACAAGTTCATCCGCGTGCCGGACAACCGGCACAAAGCTGTTCGGCCCATACATGTTGTGATAGGGCGCCGGCACGATATAGGGCCAGTGCGGCTTGATATAGGACAGGTGGCACATCCAGGGCCGCTCGCGTGCGGGGGCGGCCTCATCGAGGAAGCGGATCATCTCGCGGGTCAGCCAGGGTGTCTCGGAATCCTCCTCGCGGATATTCGCCGGCTTGCCAGCATTGGCATAGATCCAGCCCGAGGCGATATTGTCTTCGTCATCGATTCCGGCATTCGCGTAGTCATGCCATGGATTGTCAGCCTCATAACCCTTCTCGCGGAGATATTCATTATAGGGCGACGGTTTTTCATCGTAATTGCCGTCCGGACCGGTGCCCCACAACCCGTCATCACGGACCAGCACATCAAAGCCGCATTCGGCAAGCCGCGCGCCAATGATGCTGTCGGCAGCAAGGCCAAGGCGCTGCATGCCGTCGGCGTCGACCTTCATATGCGTCTTGCCGATCAGCAGCGCGTCCATTCCGGCCTCGCGCAGATGGTCCCCCATCGTCCATTCACCGACCCGCAGTGGAATGCCGTTCCAGGTCGATCCGTGCGAGCTGATATAACGACCGGTATAGAACGACATCCGCGAAGCACCGCAGACAGGCGACTGGACATAGCTCCGGTCGAAGCGCACCGACCGGCTTGCCAGCCAGTCGATATGCGGTGTGTCCAGATGCGGGTGGCCGGCACAGCTGAGATAGTCGAAACGCAGCTGATCGAACATGATGAACAGGATGTTGCGCGGCTTGGTCATTGAACGGATACCTTCATCACTGGAACATCTGGCCGGACTGGCCGGAGATGGAATGCACTTCCTGGAACTGATGCACCCCGTCAGGCCCGAAATTGCGGCCAATGCCGGACTGCTTGACCCCGCCAAAGGGTGACAGCCCGTCCATCGCCGTCGGGCCATGCGAATTGATGTTGGTAAACCCGGCTTCAAGCCGGCGCGCCAGCGCGACGGCGCGCGCCGGATCGGCCGACCAGACCGAGGAACTGAGGCCATAATCGCTGTCATTCGCCATCGCCACCGCCGCATCCTCGTCATCATAGGCGATCACCGGCAGCGTCGGGCCGAACTGTTCATCCTTCACAACCGAGAGTGACGGGGCGGCATTGATCACCAGTGACGGGCGCAGGAACTGACCGGCGGCGAAATCGCCCTCATCATCGATCTGACCGAAATAGCGGATGTCCTGACCGGCCCCGGCGGCCTCTTCCAGCATTGTCTCGACCGTGCGTTTCTGCTGCGGGGTGGTCAGCGGCCCCATTGTAACGCCGTCCTTCAGCCCGTCGCCGATGATCTGTCGGTCCATCACCGCAGACAGACCGTCAACCACGTCGTCGAACAGCGCCCGCGGGACATAGAGACGCTTCAGCGCCATGCAGACCTGGCCACTGGTCAGGAAGATGCTGATATAGAGCTTTTTGAAGAATTCAGGTGACAGCGGGGCATCATCGAGAAGAATGCCCGGATCATTGCCGCCAAGTTCCAGCGTCACCGGGGTAATATTCCGGGCGGCCTGCTGCATGACATGCCGGCCGATCCGGATGGAGCCGGTGAAATTCACCTGCCGGACAAGCGGGTGGGTCACCAGATCATCGCCGATCACGGTCCCGTCGCCGGTGATCAGATTGACCACCCCCGGCGGCAGCATCGACGCAATCCTCATGATCGTCTGCGCCGGTGCCAGAGTGGCGAATTCGGACAGCTTGATGACAACCGTATTGCCGGCCAGAAGGGCGTGCGGCAGTTTTGATCCCAGAATGGCGAGCGGCCAGTTCCACGGGACGATCAGCAAGGTCACGCCGCGCGGGGCGCGGGTGACAACGGTGTCGAACATCGGGCCGCTGACGGTGTCTTCGGTTGCCACCGCACCGGCAAAACCGGCCACCTGGGCGAACCTGTCGGCAAGGCGGGTGACCTCGATATTGGTTTCGAACAGCGTCTTGCCATGCTCGCGGGTCAGGAGCCGCGCCCGCGCCGCGGTGTCCTCGGCATCGGCGTTCAGCGTCTCGGCAATGGTGCGAAGATAGGCGGCGCGTTCATCCATCGACAATGCCGACCAGCCGGCAAGGGCGCGCTGCGCCGCCTGCATCGCGGCATCGACATCATCGCGGGCGGCGGCGGCGGCATGGCCGACGATCTGCGACGGGCGCGCCGGATTGACAAGCCTGTAGGTGGCGTTGCCGGTGGCGGGCCGCGCCGCGCCGTCAATGAACAGACCGGTTGTCACTTCATTCACAGCATCATTCTCCGTTTCGCTGTGCCATCATGGCCATGGCGCCCATGCCGCCATCGGTGATGACATCAACACCATTCATCCAGCTTGCCGCCGGCGAGATGCAGAAGGCGATCAGCTCGGCAACCTCCTGCGGCGTTCCCGACCGGCCGACCCGCGCCAGGTTCGCGGCGACCATCGGGCCGAAGGCCTTGACGAAATCATCCAGAATGTCGGTGCTGACGGCGGACGGGCTGACAGTCACGAACCGGTGCTTGCCGATATACGGGGTGACCGCCCGCTGGTGCCAGTAGATCACCGCCTGTTTCGACAGGATGTAGGCCTTGGTGGCGTCGACCTCGTTGGCGGCACACCACTCGGCAAGGCTGGCGGGGGTCTGGGCCAGCAGATCCTCAAGCTGGTCGATATTCGATTGCCAGGCCATGCCGGCGCGTGATGCCACCGACACAATGGCCGCGCCCGTGTTCAATTTCGGCATGAAACCCTCGATGAAGGCGCATGTCGCCAGCGTGTTCACGGTCAGGCAGGGAACCGCATTGTCATCGCGCGGCGGAATGCCGGCAATCGCGCACAGCCCGTCAAACCCGCCATCGGCCGCCGCCAACGCGGCAGCAATCGACTCCGGGTCCATCAGGTCAAGCTGGATCCAGCGGTCATCGCTCTCCGGCTTGCGAATGTCAAAGATCACGATCTCGTGCCCGTCGGCGCGAAGCCGCGCCGCCGTCGCCGCGCCAATCCCCGTCGCGCCACCTGTCAGTGCCAGTCTCATTCAATACCTCCCGGGCGTTTCGATGAGTGTGTCATCGTCCTGTGCTCTGAAAATCATAGAAGGAAGCGTCGGGGTGGAATGTCACCCAGGCGCGGACATATTGTTTGTAGCTTTGCAGCTGGTTCAGGGTCTTGCCCTTCAGCTTGCCCTTTATGCAGCGTCCGAACACATCCCAGCTTGAACCGGTGCCTTTATCCTTCATGCCGGCCCCGGTCATCTCGAAATCCAGAGCTGTTCCATCCACCGTGCGGTCATAGACAAAGGCGGAATCTCCCGCATCGTCCGTCACCGCGAGCAGCGGCGTGCCTGCAGCCTCGTCCTGCACCAGACGATGCTTGACCAGCTGGTTCCAGTCATAGGCCCGCGCGACATCGCCAACCTCGACCCCGACAACCAGCGGCGGCGAGGCCTGCATGTGCCATCCGGGAAGGCTGATCTCGTAGTTCAGGAGCGCTGTCCTGATATCATATTGTTTCCGGAACAGCGGGTCATATTGCAGGACAAGACTGTCCGGATATTTGGCAAGCCAGCTTTCAAGGCTCATCTGCTCGAAAGGCAAATCCTCCAGAGCGCGCCCCTTCAGCGGTCCTTTGATGGCGTCGCCGACTTCCTGGCGCCACCAGCTGCCCGTAGTATGGTCACGGAAGGTGGCGTTGTAATTGATCGCCCCCACAAGGGTGAATTCCAGCGCCTTGCCATCGACCAGCCGGTCATAGACCCGGCCGCTGTTGCACAGGCCGCAATAGGTCGGCCAGATCGGATGGCCGCCAACCTCGTCGGCAATCTGATGGTGGTAATAGAGCATGTTGACCGGGAACGCTTTCTGCTCGCCGCCATGGCTGATGCCAAGCACCTGTTCCTTCATGCCGACCTCATTGCCGGCAGCACCCTCGAAACGTTTCCGGGTGATTGGCAGGAACTTGAACCGGCCAACCCAATACCGGTTGAAAAGCCAGTAGACAAACCCCCAGGCAAGCCCCAGCGCGATGCCACCCGGGACCACCGACATGCGCTCATCGGCCGGCATGCCGAAGAAGATGGCGCTCAGCCCCAGCACAAGGATGATCCTGAGGGGCAATATGCTCGACCACATGAAATGCGCCAGATCCATCTGCCAGGAAAATCGCTGCAGGACCGGCGGCGTGCCATTGGCGCTCAGCCCCTTGGTCAGTTCCGTCAGCACCAACGCCGCAAAGACGATATGGAAAAGTTCGGTCATCTGTTATCTCCCCGGGCCAGCGCCCGTCCCGCCTGCCTGTCCGGACGATCAGTCATCCGACTGTTCAAGTTCCCTGGCGCATTGAATGTAATAGTGGCGCGTCGGGCAGTTGATCTGCCCGACAGCGTGATCGCGCAGCACCTCGGCCTTGGCAAGGCGCGCCCGGTCACCATCCGTATCGACAAGGATCAGCCTGTCCAGAAGCTGCAGCGCCCACTGATAGTCACCATTGGCGCGGGCCGTCCCGATCTCGCGCCAGACCGCCTCGCCGCCTCCGGCAAGCCTGATCATCCGCTCTGCCTCATCCTTGGGCGACAGCGCGCCAAGCGATGTCGGGTTGCCGTCAAACCACCCCATTGTGCCAACGAAATAGGCCCTGACGGCGAAATCCACACGACCATAATATTCACGAAGATGCGGCTTGTCGGCGAGCTCGGGTGGCAACTTCACGGCATGGGCCAGCTCGTCAATGGTCAGCCCGGCATCCATCCCGGCGCGCGTCGCGTCAACGACATGGCGGATGGCATCACGATAGTCGCCAAGAACATCGCGTATCGCCGCCGCCCCGAAGACGGCCTTGGTATGGCCGGGGCCCAGCACTTCGGGATTGAACCCCATCAGCAGGTCCATGGTGTCGGCCCAAGTGTCGAAATCGCGATAGGCTGTCCCGCGGATGGCATAGAGATTTGGAAAGGAGCGATAGAAATTATCACCCGAAAACAGGATTTTCTTTTCCGGATACCAGACCACCATATGATCCGGGGTCTCGCCCGGCGCCATGACCAATTCCAGATCGATGCCCGACAGCGCAATGCATGTGCGGTCGTCCGAGATCAGGCGGGTCGGCTCCATCATGCCTGCCCCCATGCCCTTCAGCGGCCGGTCGCCCGGCCCGACGCCGATGCCAATAATTTCATCCGGATAGGACAGGCCGATTCCGAACTGGCGCTTGGTGCGCGCCTGCATGGCCTTTGTGGCGCGCGGATGTTCGGTGGCGTCAATCAGCGGATCATCCGAATTCCTCTCGCTCTTGATCACTTCCGGGGCATCATCTCCGGCAAAGATGGCGGCGCCCGACACATGATCACGATGTGTATGTGTGAGGATGATCGTCTTCACCGGCAGATCGGTGATCTTGCGGAATTCGGCCAGAATATTCGCGGCTGCCGCGGTGGTTTCGGTCGTGTCGATGATGATCACGCCATCATCACCGACGATCATATAGACATTCGAGGCCGCGAAACCGAATGCCTGATAGACATTGTCGGCAAGCTGGACGATTTCCTTCCTGAAATAGTCCGGATGGGCTTTCAGTTCGGGATGCATGTTGCAACCTCCTCGGTGGGCGGGGCCGGGGTTTCGTCCACCGGCTCCAGCCATTGTTGGACATATCGCCAAACGGTCATTTCTTCGACCAGCCAAGCGTTATGGGATGCGCCTTGCGCTGTTCCGCGGCGGCGCCGACATGCTTTCCCGGCGCCCAGCCCACCGGTCGCAGCACCTGGTCGGCGAAATCGATCGATTCCTGATCGGTGACCGTGGCGATCGTGTCATTCCAGCGATTCAGATACCCGCCAACCGAAATCACAGCGAGAATCTCGATAATCTGGATATTGGTGAAATGTTCCCGCATCTCGGCGAAATTCTCCGGCTCGGTCGCGTTCGGGGCCACCCCGGCCGCCATCGCAAGTCGCAGAGCGGCACGCTCGGCATCGGTGAACAAATCGGATGTCTCGAAACTCCAGAGCGCCTGAATCTTCTCGTCCGGAACGCCGATCTTGTGAAGATGATAGGCACCATGCGACTGGCAGTGCCGACAGCCACTGGCGAGGCTGGCGACCGTGAAGACCAGCTGCTTCAGCTCACCCGAGACCTCGCGTTCCGGAAACACGAGCTGGATCATCCGGTTCCATGTTTCCCTGAGTTCGGGCCAGTGGCCCATCTCGAATTCCTGTCGGTCCTCATAGGTAACGTCGTTCATGTCGGTCTCCTCCGATTGCCGTGTCTCAGGCCTGCGCCGTTGGCAGCGGCACACGGTTTGCCACGGCGATTTCAAGTTCAGCGAGCTTTTCTATCAACATCGCCTTGACGGCGGCATGATCCTCGCTATCCCACAGATTGGTCATTTCGCCGGGGTCATTCTCCAGATCGAAAAGTTCGTTCCGGCATTTGCCAAGATAGATCGACAGCCGCCACTGCCCGTGAACCACGCTGTGAACGCGTGGCCGGGGCCCGAACGCCTCCTGCGGCCGCTGCGTCTCATATTGAATATGCGCCGCATCACGGCCGGCACCGCCAGCCACCGACATCACCTGTCCCTGCATGCCGATGGCGCCTTCAAGCCCGGCATGTTCAAGGATCGTCGATCCGATATCATGCGTCTGCGCCAGTTCGCTCGACCGGTCACCGCTGGCCCCCTTCGGATCCGCCCAGATGAAGGGGACATGGGTCAGGCTGTCATATTGCTCGGCCCCCTTGAACAGCAGCCGGTGCTCACCAAGATGGTCGCCATGATCCGAGGTATAGATCTGCACCGTATTTTCCATGACACCGGCCTCGGTGGCGGCATCGCGGATGCGGCCGACGGCATCATCGATCATGGCGATCATGCCGCATGTCAGGGCGCGCGCCTCCTGCGCCTCGCGCGGTGACACGGCGACGGTATATCCCGCGTTCTGGCCAAGCGACGGATCATTCGCACGATCCCTTTCGGCGATCTTCACATAGTCCGGCGGGTCCCAGTCATTGGCGGCATAGGCCTGCGGCACCGGCATGTCCTCGGGCCTGTACATGTCCCAGTATTTGCCGGGCGGGGTGAACGGATGATGCGGGTCTGGAAAGGACACCATCAGGAAGAACGGATCGGGATTGCCGCGCCGCGAATCCAGATATTCGCATACCCTGTCAGCGATATAGCTTGTCGAATAATGCTCTTCCGGGATCTTCACCCGGATCGCCTGCGGGCAGCTGTAATCATGCGGGAACTGGATCTCGCGCGAGCGCAGCGCGTGAACCTCCGGCGCCACGTCCCTGACGTGACGTTCGTGATGGCCGCCAGTGTTGAAGCCATGCCGCAGCACCGAGATATATGTATCGAAACCGTAATAAGGCAGCGGTACCTCGGGATTGTCCTGCTGCCAGAATTTCTGCCGTTCATATTGGTAACGATCACCATCGAGGTTCGATCTGACAGCTTCGGCAAGCTCGTCCGGTGGCGGTGTGAACCCCTCTCGGCTGATCTGCGGCTCAATCTGTACCGGCCAGTCGGACACATTCTGAAGGTGGCTCTTGCCGATCAGCGCGGTGTCATACCCGGCCGCCCGCAGCAGCTCGACGAAGGTCACGTTCTCATGCCCGAGCGGCACGCCGAGCGATCGCACGCCATGGCTTGACGGCATCCTGCAGGTCATCAGGCTGGCGCGGTTCGGCATGCAGACGGGTGAGGCGACATAGAACCGGTCATAGCTCACCCCCTCGGCGGCGATGGCGTCGATATGAGGCGTGCGCAACACCGGATGGCCATTACAGCCAAGATGATCATAGCGCTGCTGGTCGGTGATGAAGAGGATATAGCTTGGACGGTCTGTCATTTCTGTCATGCCCCCTGTCAGGCGGTGGCCCGCATGCTGCGTCCAAAACCATGGAAAAGGATGACACCGATACTGGCGAGAACGGCCGGGCCGTAAATCTCCGGCAGTTTCACCATGACAAGCAACGCCAGAATGATCCGGATGGCGATCTGCACCGCGCCAAGCGCCCTGCGGTCATAGGCCGCCATGGCGCTGGATACCAGATAGAGCGCCAGCGCCAGCCGCCCGATCAGGACCATCAGCCAGCCGATATCGATCGTGCCGTCATGCCCAGGCAGGAACGCGCCGCTTGCCGGGTCGATCACCGCCTGTTCAATCAGCAACAATTCCGGATAGATCGCGAAGACAAAGGGGATGGTGAACATCACGATACCGGACTTCACGGCCGAAAAGGCTGTCCTCATCGGGTCGGCGTGGGTGATCGACGAGGCGGCAAAGGCGGCCAGCGCCACCGGCGGGGTGATGGCCGACGCCACCGCGAAATAGAAGATGAACATATGCGCGGTGAAGGTCGCCAGCCCCAAACCGACAAGCATCGGACCCATCAGAAGCGCGGCGTTGATATAGGCCGGCACGGCCGGCATTCCCATGCCAAGAATGACCGCCAGGAACATCGTCAGGCCAAGGGCCAGCAGCTGTGAGCCGACAGAGTTGGCCGAAATGTCGAACGACTTCAGGAACGCCAGCACATCCACCGCCACGAACTTCGCCAGGCCGGTGAAATTCAGGCACACATCGATAACCGTGATCGCGAGGAACATCAGATAGAGAGTCGAGACAAGAACCCCGGCCTGCGCCAGCGCGTCGAGGATCTTGCGGGGATGTGCGCGAAACTCCCGGTCGATGAACATCAGGCCGATCAGCAGCATCACCGCCCACCATCCGGCGGCACTCGCATCACCGGCGGCATTCTGCAGCAGCTCGACAATCCAGGGAAGCGACGTGATCATGCAGACATCGCCATTCCGTTCGACGACCGCGCCAAGCGCCACCGAAATCCAGCTGCACCCGACCGAATCCTTCGGCGTCAACAGCAGGACCAGCACAAGAAGGACAGGACCGAAAATCTGCAGCAGTTGGAGACGGTCCCGGCGCGTCAGGCGCATATCGTCTGTCAGCTCCCCCACCGCCTGAATATCCTGCTTTCGCGCCTGGAAGATCACCGACAGGAACAGACAGAAGAAATAGAACATCGCCGGGATCGTGGCGGCGATGATGATGTCCCGGTAGGGCACGCCGGTCAGCGACGCCATGATGAACGCCGCGACGCCCATGATCGGCGGCATGATCGACCCGCCGGACGAGGCCGCCGCCTCGACACCGCCGGCAAAGACCTTGGAGAAACCACGCTTCAACATCATCGGAATGGTCAGCACGCCGGTCGACAGGACATTGACGACAGGCCCACCGGTGATGGTGCCGAACATGGCTGAGGAGACGACGGCGGCATGGGCCGGCCCGCCACGCAGGTTGCGGGTCAGCGAGAAGGCAAGCTTGATCAGCGCCTGACCGCCGGCACAGCGTCCGAACAGCGCACCGAGGATGATATAGGGAAACACCAGCAGCATCAGAATATTGATGAAGCGGCCAAGCAGCCCGGCGGTGTTGTTGACAAGCGCATCGCGCACATATTCGCGGCCGGAGGTGAGACTTCGCACCTCTTCACTGCTGAGCAGCGTCACAAGGTATTTGTTCTGCCCCTCGGCACCGAAGACATACCAGTTCATCACGGTCAGGAAGGTGTAGGCCGCCACAAGGATCGAGACCATCACAAGCGGCAGGCCCCATACCTTGATATTGTAGAGCAGGAAAATGACGATGGACCCGAACAGGATCAGCGGCAGCAGGCCTTGCGTGGTGTTGAAGCAGGCCGGATCATCGGCCGTTTCCGGGATGGGAAGCCCCATCATCTTGGAATAGTCAACCTCCGACTGCAGCGCCTCTGCCACCAGCCGCGCGCGATCGCCGGTCATGATATCGATCAGGCACACCGCCTCCAACTCTATGAGATAGGTCAGGGAAATCGCCAGCCCGGCAAGGACCAGGGCCACATCCAGCAGCAACCCGGCGCGTCGTCGCAGAACGGAGCTGTCGCTCCAGCTTCGCCATATCGAGTGGGTCAGGGTGACAATCACCATCATCCACACAAACAGGATCGGATACAGCCACTCCGTCGGGAAACGCCTGACCTTGAAATATGGCACTCCGGTGACCGACCGCCACAGATCATCCCATCCGGGAATCGCCGGCGTCACATTCAACAGTCCGATCATGACCAGAGCGACGGCCAGCCAGTATACGACCGGGCCGCCGCCTTTCCGATTCTGATCCGATGTCTGGCTGATTTGCTTCATGGCATCATGTCCCTTGCCGCAGGGATGCGACGTGCAGTCTGTCAGATGACCCTTATCGGCCGCCTGACAGACATGTCACATCATGCGTTACGGCTTGGCGCAATCCGCGATTTCATGACCGGCCTCTTCCCAGGCGCGAACGGCGCCGGGGTGGAATTTCACCGGATTGGGACCACACAGTCCGGCCACCTTCGGGTCGATCACGCCATAGTTCAGCGTCGCCATGAAGGGCGCGACCGTCTTGAGAGCGTCCAGATTCTCGATATGGGCCCTGGTCAGCTGATAGGCCATCTCCTCGTCCATGCTCTTGTTGACGAAGTCGCCACCGGTGACCGCCATGCCGCGGAACGTGTCGTCCTCGGACATGATTGTCCAGTCACTGCCCATCTTTTCCTGAATGAAGGAGACCGGTGCCATATAGGCGACGGATCCCGGCTTGTTCAAAAGCTTCTGGGCAGGCGCGGATTCAAACTTGTCCTTCGGCAAAGACCACATGGTCATCGCGCCGGCAGCGATGTTACGCGTCTCGCGGGGGCCGGGGAAATGGACTGTCAGCACCGCGGCGTCAGCGGTGCCATCGACAATGGCGGCCGATGCCTGGTTCCAGTTCACGGTGATCGACTCGTAATCCTGGCCATGCTTGGCACCGCCAAAGAACTGCGCCAGCGCCCTTGAATTGCTGGTGGCCGCGCCACGCGGCGGACCATTCAGAATCTTCCGGCCCTTGATGTCGTCCCATCCACCAATGCCCTTCGCGTTATAGGCGTACATGGTGAACACAGCCAGGGTGTGCGGATAGAGAAGCTGGATGTTGGCACCAAGCTCGGCGCCTTTTTCCTTGCCAAGCTTGGCATAGGGGCCGGCCCCCTTGGTCATCAGGAACGGCAGGATGAACGGCCCGTTCGCAAGGTCGATCTTGCCCTCGGCAAGCTCCTTGAGATAGTTGGTCGCAACCTTACCTTCCGACAGCTGGATATTCGCGATGCCGCGCTCGGCAGCGTTCTCGACCAGCGCCGTCGCTGTCAGCGCGACCGGCGTACCGCTGCCGGCTGTGTGGAATGTCAGATTCACCTGTGCCATTGCAGCGGTCGATATCAGCGTCGCCGCGGCCACCCCGATGGCCATTTTCTGAAGAATTTTGATCACCGTCACCTCCCATGACTGACTTGATGGTGCGCCTTGCGCCTTTGTTTTCTTTTCAGCTTTGGAGGGACTTGGTCATATGTAAATAAAAATTATTTGGCATTCCATTCATTTATGAATAGATAGATGGACAGGCAGATCATTTCCTCGGCACTGGACAGACGGTCATGCGAACGACACTTGATCCAAAGCTCCTCTATTATCTCCACATCATCTTTGAATCAGGCTCGCTGTCCGCCGCCGCCGAAATGCTGTCAGTGTCGCAACCGACGCTGTCGCGCGCGGTATCGACACTGGAATCGCAGGTTGGCCATCAGTTGATGGTGCGTGGTCGAAACGGCGTTGTTCTGACCGAGGCGGGCATTCTTCTTGCCGAACAGGGGCGCAAGATCGGCTCTGACCTGAAACAGGCAGACGATATCCTGACCACGCTGAAGAGCGGCAGCCCGCCGACCATTCGTCTTGGGGTTGGTCCGTTGCTGGTGCAAGCAGCGATAAATGACTTCGTCACCGGCACCATGCAATCCGGGCGAAAGGCAAGTTTTGACCTGCAGGTTGGTGCCGCGCGCCAGCTTGTCTCGGATCTGTTGCACGGCCATCTCGATATCGCGGTGATGACCACCCCGACCGACATGCGGGTCGAGCATCTGCGAAGTCTGCATATTGCCGATGACCATATCGGCCTGTTTGCCGGGCCGAAATCACCCTTTGTCAGCCGCAACAGCCGGATCACCCCGGAGGCGCTTGCCAGCGCGAACTGGATGGCCATTGACGCCGCGTTCGGGCCCACATCATCACATGAAAACATGCTCAGGAAACTCGACTTCCCCTATGTCGTGCCGGCCATCCAGTTCAACATGAACATTCAGGGGCTGGTGAGCGCGCTGGCCATCTCGGACGCGCTGTGCTTCCTGCCAGCGCGTCTCACGCGCCTGATGACAAAGGGCACCGGGGTCGAGGAAATTCCGCTTGCCATCAAATCCGAGGCACGCCAGATCGCGATCTGGCACGCCGCCGATGCCGACCTCAACTCCAATCTGGCCAAAACGATACGGGAATGCCGGTCCTTCCTGACACGGCGCCTTGCCGATGCCGATGGGTGAACAGGGCGGGGACATTCAAGACAATCAGGACAGGCAAACATCCCCGGCCCTGCGGGGCGGCTGACAGTCGATCTCGACAGGACATGCCCCGGCGCATTACAGTCCAACGCAGTGTCACATACATCCCGCGCCGCGTTGCTACGGTCACGGGAGATTTTCAGAACAGGACATCGCCATGGCCGTTTCACCCCAGCTGATCGAGGATTTCAATCGTGACGGCTATGTCATGATGCCGGACGCCATCACGCCCGCGCAGCTGCGATCGCTGACCTCCATTCTTGATGACTGGACCGAGGAGTCGCGCGGCCATGCCGGCCCCTATGGCGAGACCATGGACGGGCGGCCACGTTTCGATGTCCAGCCCGGCGTCCACAGCGCCGAGACACCGGCGCTGCGCCGGGTGGCCTCGCCGGTGGATGTCAATGACGCCTACTGGGCGGTGGCACAGGACAATGCCGCCCTCGACCTGACGGCGGCGATCCTGTCGCCGAACATCAAATTCTACGCCTCGAAGGTGAATCTGAAACTGCCCGGCTCGCGGACCGAGGTGAAATATCATCAGGACTTCCCGTTCGACCCGCACACCAATATGGACATGATGACGGTGCTGATCTTCCTCGACGACGTGACGATGGAGAACGGCCCGTTGCAGCTGGTGCCGGGCAGCCACCGCGGGCCGCTGCATTCGCTGTGGCATGACGGGGTGTTCACCGGCGCCGTGGCGGAGGATGTCGAGCGCGCCGCGATCGCCGGCTCGGTTGCCTGTACCGGCAAGGCCGGCGACGCCTGCCTGATGCATTCGGCGGTGCTTCACGGGTCATCCTCGAACCTGACCGGGGATCCGCGCCGGCTGTTCATCATCACCTATGTCGCCGAGGACGCGCAGCCTTTCGTCCCGAACCCGATTCCGACCCGATATGACGGGACGGTGGTGCGCGGCAAGGCGACCGGGCGGGTGCGCGCGGTGCCGTTTGAAATGGAGCTTCCCGAATATCCCAAGACAGCCTCGTTCTTTGGCCAGCAGGAAGGCCAGATTGACGGGCCGGGCTGAGGCGCGGGGAGTCAGAGACGATCATGGCTAAAGACGGCGCCTTCGCCTTCCTGAAGATCAGGGCGGTGCCCCATCTGTTCTGGAGCGCCCCGCGCCCGCTGACGATCCGGCCGCCGGCCATTTCGGTGGCGCTGCTGGCGGTCGGGCTTGTCATCTTCGGCATCGGCGAGGCGCTGCTGATCGCCTCCGGCGTCGGGGTCAGCCCGTGGACGGTGCTGGCCCAGGGCATCACCAACATCACCGGCTGGAGCGTCGGCCTCGCCACCTTTGTCGTCAGCGTCGCGGTGTTGCTTGCCTGGGTGCCGTTGCGCCAGACGCCGGGAATCGGCACGATCCTGAACATCATCATCATTTCGGTGGTGCTCGACCTGGCGTTGCCATGGCTGCCACAGTTCGAATCGCTGGCGCTGCGGATCGCCGAGGCCGCCGCCGGCGTCATTGTCACCGGCATCGGGGGCGGCATCTATCTGATCGCCAATCTGGGGCCGGGGCCGCGTGACGGGCTGATGACCGGCCTGCAGCGGCTGACCGGCTTTCCCATCGCCGGCGTTCGCAGTGGCCTCGAGATCAGCGCCGTCGCGCTGGGCTGGTCGCTTGGCGGCGTGGTCGGGATCGGCACGCTGCTGTTCGCCTTCGGCATCGGGCCCTGCGTGGCGGCCAGCATGTACGGGCTGCAGCAGGCCTTTGCAGACAGACAGGCCCGGCGAAGCTGAGACCGGGCGTGGCTTGGACCACTATCGGCACAGGCTGGGTTCGTCTTTCGGCGCCGGTTGTGCTGTAATGGCGCCATGAACCTTGTTGCCCTGAAGTCCCCACCCTTTCGAAGCTACATCTTCAGTCTCCATATCGCCCTGAACGGTTTCTGGGCGCAGCGCGTCATCATCGGATGGCTGGCCTGGGTGCTGACCGGCTCACCAAGCTTTGTCGGGCTTGTGGCTTTTCTGAATTTCGTGCCGACACTGTTTGTCAGCCCGCTGTTCGGCGTCATCGCCGACCGCATCGATGTGCGAATTGGCAGCATCATCAGCTATTCCTGCGCCGGCATCGCCTCGGCCATCTTCGCCTGGATCTGTCTTGCCGACGCGCTGACACCGCCGCTTCTGGCCGGGTTTTCCCTGCTGACCGGGGTCATCTCCTCGGCCAACCATCCGATGCGCATGTCCCTGACACCGCGCCTCGCACCGCCGGAGCATCTGTCATCGGTGGTCGCGCTGACGGCACTGAATTTCAATCTGTCACGGCTCATCGGCCCAGCCGGCGGCGGTGCCCTCATCCATGCCATCGGAGCCCCGCAATCGCTTGTCCTGACCGCCGCCAGCTATGGCGTGCCGGTGCTGGCGCTGTGCTTCATGCGGCCGCGTGACCGGTCGCGCGATGCCGCGCCCGAGCCCGCCAGCTATGTCAGCGAGCTTCTGGGGGGATGGCGCTATGCGCTGCAACGCCGCCTTGTCAGGACGGCTGTGATCTTTGCCGGCATCGGCGCGCTTGCCGGCCGCAGCGTTCTGGAAACCCTGCCGGTGCTGGCCAATGGCGTGTTCGATCGCGGGCCGGCCGGGCTTGGACTGATGACGGCGGCGGCCGGTGCCGGGGCTGCCGGTGCCGCGATTTTCAAGGCGATGTCGCGGGCCCAGAGACCGGGTGTGTTCCAGAAACATGTGCTTGTGATGTTGTTGCTGGTGCCGTTGCTGGTGGCCGGGCTCAGCCTCGTCAACAGCTTTCCCGTCGCGATGGCCGTTGTGCTGATGCTTGGCGGCTGCGTCACATTGCTTGCGATATCGCTTCAGGCGCTTGTCCAGATGGCCATCGATGACCATTTCCGCGGCCGCGTGATGGGGCTATGGACAACCGTGTCGATCGGCAGCGGCGCCCTCGGCGCGGTGATCATGGGCATGCTGGTCGACCGCATCGGCACCGCCCCGGCACAGGCGACAATCGGCCTGGTGCTGGCCGGCCTCGGCGCGGTGATGATCCGGCGGTTCATGTCACATGGCTGACAGCTGCCGGGCCTGGTCAGCCCGCGTCCCGCATCATTCCCAGATAGACCGTCTGCACGCAGTCTTCGCCGAGAAGCGGGTTGAAGAACCGCACCTCCTCGGCGCTGGCGGCGGAGAAATGCGACTCCAGCCGCAGCAGGAATGTGCTGTCCGGCGGGTCATTCGACCACAGGGCGAACATCCCGCTTCCGGTCAGGTGACGCTTCAGACGGGTCAGACCTTCATCGCCATAGAGCGCGGCATGCGACGGGTTCAGATGAAAATCCGGGCTGTGATCAATATCAAGAAAGATGCCGTCGAACCGGCGCCCCGGTCGGTCCGGGTCAAATCCGGCATCACCAAGCGCGAGGGCGAAGAAATCACCCTCGACAAGCCGGCAGCGGGGATCGTCGGCCAGCCTCGTGCCAAGTGGCAGCATGCCGGCCCGGTGCCAGTCGATGATCGGTGCCAGATATTCGACCACCGTCAGCGAGCGCACCCGGTCATGACCCAGCACCGCATCGGCCGTATAGCCGAGCCCCAGACCACCGACCAGTATATCCGGCAATATATCGGGCGCCGTCGCCGTCATGCGGTCCAGCGGGATATCCGCCAGCGCGATCTCGGACGCGGTGAACATGTCCGACATCAGATGCTCGTCATTCAGGATGACCTCGACAACATCGCGGTCCAGCGCCAGCACCCGCCGCCGCCGCAGGATCAACTCGCCAAGCTGCGTCTGCCGGTAATCAAGCTCTTCAAACAATGTTGACATGGATGTTCCCGTTCCCGGCTGACGGCCCGTCACCATCACCTCAGATCGAGCCCGCCTCGACCATATAGTTGTTCGAGCTGCACATCGCGGCATCGTCCGAGGCCAGAAACACGATCATCCGCGCGACATAGACCGGATCGATCAGGTCGGGAAGACATTGCCGTTCACGATGCGCCTCCAGCGCCTCCGGCGTTGCCCATAATTCCTTCTGCCGGTCGGTCATGATCCAGCCCGGCACCACCGTATTGACGCGGATCCGGTGCCGACCAAGGTCACGCGCCATCGTGCGGGTCAGCCCGTGGACAGCCGATTTCGCGGTGGTGTAGGCCGGAAAATTGCCCTGACCCTCCCACCAGGAATTCGACCCGATATTGACAATCGACCCGCCACCGGCATCGATCATGTCCGGCGCGACATCCTGAATGGCAAAGAACATGTGGCGAAGATTGGTCGCCATCCGTTCATCCCAGAATTCGACGCTGACATCCTTCCAGTCATGCCGGTCGTCGCGCGCGGCGTTGTTGACCAGTGTGGTGAACGGGCCAAGCCGACCACGCAGAGCCGCAAGGCCAGCCTTCATCGCCGCGATATCGCGAAGATCGCAGACCTCATATTCGACGGTGCCATCGATGTCGGCCTTCAGCGCGGCGCTGGCATCCGCGTCAAGGTCGAGGAACCCGACCCGGGCGCCCTGGCCGGCAAAGGCCCGCACGATATCGGCGCCGATGCCGGAGGCACCACCGGTGATGATCACGGCCTTGTCGGCCAGACTTGGATAATTGGCAAACTGTGTCACTTGTTCACATTCCATTGTTGATTGTCGTCCTGAACCGGCCCACCTGGCCGGTCATCCGGCTGGCATCCGAAGCTGTTCACCCCTGTCATGCCATCACACAGGCCATACCACAAGACAGCGACGCCGATATTGGCATTGCCCTTCACCGAAAACACACCGAAACTGACCCGCAAGGATCGTCACAGCAGCAAAAGGCAGACCATTATGTTCGGCGTTATCGAGGGTACCGGGTTCGAGCCCATCAGACCGGAATTTGTCGACCGCATTCTCCCGCACGCCCATGTCGAACGGTTGTGGACTGGCGGGCGCTGGTGCGAGGGGCCGGCCTGGTTCGCCGCCGGCCGCTATCTTGTCTGGTCCGACATCCCGAACGACCGGATGATGCGATATGACGACACCGATGGGTCGGTATCGGTGTTCCGCCAGCCTTCGCAGAACGCGAATGGCAACAGCATCGACGGTCAGGGGCGGCTTGTCACCTGCGAGCATCTGGCCCGCCGCGTGACCAGAACCGGGCATGACGGGTCGGTGACGGTGCTTGCCGACAGGTTCGAGGGCCGGAAATTCAACTCCCCGAATGATGTCGTTGTCCGGTCCGACGGGTCGATATGGTTCACCGACCCGCCCTACGGGATCCTGATGGATTATGAAGGCCGGCGGGCGGACAGCGAGATTGGCGGCTGTCATGTCTATCGCCTCGACCCGGACACGGATGAGGTGACGGCGGTGGCGACCGATTATGTGAAGCCGAACGGGCTGGCCTTCTCGCCGGATGAAACATGTCTCTATATCGCCGATACCGGCCGCTCACACGATCCGGACGGGCCGGCGCATATCCGCCGCCACACCATATCGGATGATGGCAGGGCGCTTGCCGGCGGTGAGGTGTTCGCGACCTGCAGCAGCGGGATGTTCGACGGCTTCAGGGTGGATTGCGACGGTTATCTGTGGAGTTCGGCAGGTGATGGTGTGCATTGCCTGAGCCCCGACGGCGATCTGGTCGGCAAGATCCATATCCCCGAGACGGTGGCCAATGTCTGTTTCGGCGGGCCGAAACTGAACCGGCTCTTCATCACCGCGACGACGTCGCTCTATGCGGTGTTCCTCAATACCAACAGCCTGCCCCCGGCCCGCTGAAGATCTGACGGGGATCACATGCCGGAGCGCAGACGCGCCGGTGCCAGCATGGCGGCTGACAGCCCCTGCGCCGCGATATCGGACGGTAGCGCCGCGCCCTGCGCCAGGCTGGCCGCCACCCGCGCCAGCGCCGGGCTTGTCTGGATGCCATAGCCCCCCTGCCCGGCAAGCCAGAAAAAGCCCTCGGCCACATCCGAGAACCCCGCCACCGGACTCTTGTCGGCGACGAAGCTTCGAAGCCCGGCCCATTTCGACAGCGGCCGATTGACCGGAATGTCGAAGGCGCGCCCGATCCGGTCGAGACAGATGGCGATATCCATCTCCTCGGGCTGCACATCACAGGGCGGCATCGGGTCTTCATTCGCCGGCGAGACGAGGAACTGGCCGCTTTCCGGCTTCAGATAAAAGGTTTCATCCATGTCGATGGTCATCGGCAGGCTGTCTGAATCAATCGCCGGTGGCGCGGCGATCATCAGCGCCGTCCGGCGCTTCGGCACCAGGCCGATCTCCTCGGCACCGGCCATGCGCCCAAGCTCCTCGGCCCAGGCCCCGGCCGCGTTGATCACCACCGGCGCGGCAAACACCGCATCACCGGCGCTGACATGCCAGACACCGGCCTCGCGGCGCAGCGCCGTGACGTTGCGGCTGGTTGCCACCTCGCCGCCACGCGCCTTCAACAGGCGCAGAAAGCCGCGATGCAGGGCGTTGACATCGATATCGCTTCCCGACCGATCGATCACGCCGTGTGTGGCATAGCCAGGGCGAAGCGCCGGCTGCAACTCGGCAAGCCTGTCGCCCTCGACCATCTCAAGCGATATGTCCTCACCGGCATCGGCGATGAAATCGGCCGTCGAGTCCCGCTGGTCCTCACGCGCGATCATCAGGATATCACGCCGGCGCAGCAGCGGTGTCTCGGCAAAGCCGTCCGGCGGGTCGTGGAAAAACGGCCCGGCGGCGCGGGTCAGCGCGCGGATGGCGGGCGGCCCATAGGCCGGAACATACATCGCCGCCGACCTGCCGGTTGAATGGTAGCCCGGCTGGCTTTCGGCCTCGAGAAGCAGAACCCTCGCCGACATGGACAGCTCCGCCGCCACCGATGCCCCGGCGATGCCGGCCCCGATCACGATGAAGTCGATATGCGCCCCGTCACCCGACATCCCAATCACCCGGCATCCCAATCACCCGGCATCTAGGCGTCTGGCTTGGTGCGCTTGCGCGGCCGGCCACCGATGCCAAGCGCGAGAATGACCACGATCTCGTCGGCATGCGGCGCGTCGCCGATACAGATTTCGGCGGCATCCATATGATCGAAATCCCATATACTGCGCTTGCTTGTCATCGGCACGGCCAGGCTGGCACCCGGCCCGGCCAGCTTCTTGGTCGAGGGGATGATCTCGCTCGCCTCGCCAAGCGCGCCGCGAACCGGCGCCCCGAAGCGCGGATGGATAAGGGCGGCGGCATGCTCGATCTCGCCGTCGGTGCCGATGATCGCGCCCTTGCCATAGGAATCGACATCATCAGGCGCCGCGCCAAGCGCCGCCAGCCCGCGCGCCACCAGCGCCGCCGAGACTGCCGCGCCAAGATCCTTCAGTATCTCGAGATCACCATCGGGCTGGCCCGCCAGCGGGTTGGGGATCACCGCCGCGACAATACATTTCCGGCTTGGCCCCGAGGCTGGCGCGCCGGCCTCCTTGTAGATGTCCTCGACCGTCGCCACCATCTTGCGGATATCAAGCGTTGTGTTCATGTCATTCTGTCTCCCTGCCGTCCCGTTATCACCCTGCCACATCGCGGCCCTTCGGCAAAAGCGCCTTCAGCCACCTGTCAGCATCTTACCGGGGCAAATCATCCCGTCTGGGCAAAATTTTATCATTTGGTAAAAAATTATGGACAAAGCCGAATTATCCGGCAATCCTTTTATGTGGCTCCGGTTTGTGGCGGCTGACCAATAGACGCGCCATGCGCCGCGGCCTGACATGAGGTTTGCTGCGAGTGGAGACGAGAATGGTCGATCGCTATCTCGAGGACGGGATCCTCGATGGCCGGCTTGATGCCGGCGATTATGACGGAAATTTCGGCGACGCCCACCCGCCGCTTGACGCGCATGAGGCGATGGTCGCGGCGGACCGGTGTTATTTCTGCTATGACGCGCCCTGCGTGACGGCCTGCCCGACCGGCATCGATATCCCGAAATTCATCCGCCAGATTTCGACCGGCAATCTGGACGGGTCGGCGCGCACGATCTTTGACCAGAACATTCTTGGCGGCATGTGCGCCCGCGTCTGTCCGACCGAGACATTGTGCGAGCAGGCCTGCGTGCGCGAGACCGCCGAGGGCAAGCCGGTGCAGATCGGCCTGTTGCAACGTCACGCCACCGACCATGCAATGAGCCATGGCCGCCAGTTCTACAGCCGTGCCGCCGAAACCGGCAAGAGCGTCGCCATCATCGGCGCCGGGCCGGCCGGGCTTGCCTGTGCACACCGCCTGGCGATGAAGGGTCACGCGGTCGTCGTCTATGATGCGCGTGAGAAAGCCGGCGGGCTGAACGAGTTCGGCATCGCCACCTACAAGACGGTTGATGATTTCGCGCAGCATGAGGTTGATTATGTGACCGCCATCGGCGGCATCGAGATCGTCACCGGCAAGCGCCTTGGCGACGGGTTGACGATTGACGAGCTGGCAAAGACACATGACGCGGTGTTTGTCGGAATCGGCCTGTCCGGGGTCAACGCGCTTGGCGTCGATGGCGAGGATGACGACGCTGTCGCCAACGCGGTCGATTTCATCGCCGAGCTTCGCCAGGCATCGGACATGGCCACCATTCCGGTCGGGCGCCGGGTGATGGTCATCGGCGGCGGCATGACCGCGATCGATGTGGCCACACAGGCGCATCTTCTGGGCGCGCAGGAGGTGACGATCGCCTATCGCCGCGGCCGTGAGCAGATGAACGCCTCCGAGGTCGAGCAGAACCAGTCAACCTCCAAGGGCGTCAATATCCGGCACTGGATGAAGCCTGTCGAGGTGACGAAAACAGACAGCGGCAGCCTGCTTGTAAAGATGGAATATACCGCCCTGTCCGACGGCAGGCTTGCCGGCACCGGCAAGTTCCAGACCTTTGAGGTCGACCAGCTTTTCAAGGCCATCGGCCAGACGCTGGAGACTGGCGACGCGCTTGCCGGGATCACGCTGGAACAGGGACGCATCAAGGTCGATGCGTCCTTCCGTACATCGAACCCGTCCGTCTGGGCCGGTGGTGACTGCACCGCCGGCGGCGACGATCTGACGGTGACCGCGGTGGCGCAGGGGCGCGACGCGGCCGAATCCATCCACGCGGCGCTGTCCGCCTGACCCGGACACGAAGGAGGCATCAATGGCTGACCTGAGAAATGACTTTGTTGGTATCAAATCCCCCAATCCGTTCTGGCTTGCCTCGGCACCGCCGACCGACAAGGAATATAATGTCGTCCGCGCCTTCAAGGCCGGCTGGGGCGGCGTGGTCTGGAAGACGCTGGGGCTCGACCCGCATATCGTCAATGTCGGGGGCCCGCGCTATGGCGCGATCTGGGGCGCCGACCGGCGGCTTCTGGGGCTGAACAATATCGAGCTGATCACCGACCGGCCGCTCGAGGTGAATCTTCGGGAGATCAAGTCGGTGAAACGCGACTGGCCGGACCGCGCCGTCGTGACCAGCCTGATGGTCCCGTGCGAGGAGCCGTGCTGGGAGGAGATCCTGCGCCAGGTCGAGGATACCGGGTGCGACGGCGTCGAGCTGAATTTCGGCTGCCCGCACGGCATGTCGGAACGCGGCATGGGCGCGGCGGTCGGCCAGGTGCCGGAATATATCGAGATGGTGACGCGCTGGGCAAAGGCGAACACCCGCATGCCGGTGATCGTCAAGCTGACGCCGAACATCACCGATGTGCGCTATCCGGCGCGCGCCGCGCATGCCGGCGGCGCCGACGCCGTCTCGCTGATCAACACCATCAGCTCGATTGTGTCGGTCGATCTCGACAGCTTTGCACCGCAGCCGACCATCGACGGCAAGGGGACGCATGGCGGCTATTGCGGCCCGGCGGTCAAGCCGATCGCGCTGAACATGGTGGCCGCCATCGCCCGCGACCCGGAAACAGCCTCGCTGCCGATCTCGGGCATTGGCGGGGTCACAACCTGGCGCGATGCCGCCGAGTTCATCACGCTGGGGGCCGGCAATGTGCAGGTCTGCACCGCCGCCATGACCTATGGCTTCAAGATCATCGAGGATCTTGTCGAGGGGCTGGAACAGTGGATGGACAATGCCGGGCATGCCGATCTCGACGCCATCCATGGCCGCGCCATCCCGAACGTCACCGAGTGGCAATATCTGAACCTCAACTACACGACCAAGGCACGAATTGATCAGGACAGCTGCATCCAATGCGGGCGCTGTCACATCGCCTGCGAGGACACCTCGCACCAGGCCATCACCAACATGGTCGATGGCGAGCGGCGGTTCGAGGTGATCGACGAGGAATGTGTCGGCTGTAACCTGTGCGTGAATGTCTGCCCGGTGGAAAACTGCATCACCATGGAGCAAATCCCGTCGGGCGACATGGACAAGCGCACCGGCAAGCCGGTTGCCGACGAATATGGCAACTGGACGATGCACCCCAACAATCCGATGCGGGACGCCGCCGAATAGACGTCGGGCGGCCAGCCAGTCGGTTACGGTCAGTCG
>JAYQDX010000009.1:39685-41065 GCA_038138545.1 Rhodobiaceae bacterium
TTCAGTCAGACCCGGGCCGACTGATCAGCTGTCCGAGGAACAGCGTGTCGAGCATCCGCGCGGCCTCGTCATAATAGCTCTTGTCGCCGGCGCCAAGGCCAAGGACGTGACGCACCTGGACGCTGAAATCGGCGTAATGCTGCGTCGTCGACCAGATGGCGAACAGCACATGGCGCGGATCGCAGGGGGCCATCCGCCCCTCGTCAATCCAGCCTTGCAGGATCGCCGCCTTCTCCTCGACAAGCTGTTTCAACTCGGTCTGCAGGAAATCGCCGATATGCGGCGCGCCGGCGAGAATCTCGTTCGCGAACAGGCGCGATTCGCGCGGGAAGCTGCGCGAGGAATCCAGCTTGCGCCGGATATAGGACCCGATTTCATCAACCGGATCACCGTCGGGGCGTATTTCCCGCAACGGGGCCAGCCAGACATCCAGCAGATCGGTCAGCAGCGCGACGTGGATCTCCTCCTTGCTCTTGAAATAATAGAGCAGGTTCGGTTTCGACATGCTGGCCTCGCTGGCGATGCGGTCAAGCGTCGCCCCGTGAAAGCCGCTTTCGGAAAAGACATCAAGGGCGGCCCGCAATATCCGCGTCTGGTTTTCCTTCTGGATCCGGGTCTTGCCCGCCACCACCCTTTCGGTGGCGCGCGGCTTCGCATTACCTGACATGTGCCCCCAATTCGCGACCGGTTATTTTTTCGCGTCCGGCCATCCTAAGATATTTGACCAAACGGTAAAAATGATATTTCATAATTTTTGTGACACCGTTTCCACCGCGGTCGTGGAAGGTCAACCCGGCCAGACAGCCGAGACGGTCGACCGGCGGGCTTGCCCGCATTTCAAGAGCGCCGCGATGCCGAGGGAGTGTGCCACAATGCCTGACAGTGCCAATCTGCAACCGGCAAAGCTGCAGGCAGATGAGATGCGCGCCTGCCGGATGTCGTTCGCGGCGAACCGCCAACTCAAACGCCAGCGTGAATGCCAGCGTGAATGCCTGTTCGGGGCCAACCCGCGCATGATGGTCGGCGCACAGGTCAGGCATCGCATGACGGCGGACTGGAAACACGGACACCCCGACGGATGACAACAGGAAGGAAACGGTAAATGGCTTCCGACATGAACAGCGGCTCGATGGATCAACGCGGGAAGAATTTCCGGATCAATGGCGACCGGCTGTGGGATTCTTTGATGGAGATGGCGAAGATCGGCCCCGGGGTCGCTGGCGGCAACAACCGCCAGACCCTGACCGACGAGGATGCCGAGGGACGCCGGCTCTATCAGGCATGGTGCGAGGCCGAGGGGCTGGAGATGGGGCTCGACAAGATGGGCACCATGTTCGCCCGCCGCGAGGGCACCGACCCGTCGCTGCCGCCGGTGATGGT
>JAYQDX010000010.1:0-24506 GCA_038138545.1 Rhodobiaceae bacterium
TTCTGGCGGTTGTCCGAGGTCATGGGGTCGATGGGAACCAGACTGTCCTGCTGCTCGGGAAGGCGCTGGTCACCTTCGACAGCCGACCATTGATTCCCGGTTTTCAACCGGTGCCGTGCGCGCGGGCGGTGCGGGCCTTCAGTTCGCGAAGAACCGACAACTCCGTGGCATCTGGCGGCGGCGTGCCGGCAAGGTCGGCGGCAAAGCGCACCGGCCACCCACATGTGTCCTGGACCATCTCGGCCGTAACGCCCGGATGAAGGCTTGTCACCGTCAGCTCACCGGTGTCGGCATCCGGTTCCCACAGCGCCAGATCGGTGATCAGCGCCACCGGCCCGGCTGTCTCCAGCCCCATACGGCGGCGGTGGTCACCCCCCTCGCCATGACCGAAGCTGGTGAAGAAATCAATCGTCTCCACCATACCGCGCCGCGACTGTTTCATCGTCACGAACACCTTCTGCGACAGGCTGGCGATCTCCGGCGCGCCGCCCCCACCCGGAAGCCGCGTCTTCGGCATCTCATAATCGCCAATCACCGTGGTGTTGATATTGGCGAACCTGTCGATCTGCGCGGCACCGAGGAAACCGATGGTGATGTGCCCACCCTGCAACCAGTAACGGAACATCTCCGGTACCGACACGGTTGTCAGCGCGGTGTCGCACAATTCCCCGTCACCGATCGACAGCGGCAGCACCGAGGGCTCGGTCCCGATGGTTCCGGACTCATAGATCAGCGTGATATCGGGCGCATGCGTCAGGCGCGCCACATTGCAGGCCGCCGAGGGCTGGCCGATGCCGACAAAGCAGACATCCTGCGAGGTCAGCATCCGCGCCGCGGCGATCGTCATCATCTCGTCAGGCGTGAAATCCGCACTCATCACCTGTCACTCCATGTCACACGATGTGCGAAAACCGTTTCATCGACCTGAAGAACATGCTCGTCCATCCAGGCAAGGAACCGGTCACGGTCGGCGGCAATCCGGTCCCAGGCGATATAGGCGGCATTGTCGCGCGCATAATATCCATGCGCGTAGGAGGGATGCGCCCCGCCCGGCACATGCGCGATGGCATCCACCGTCCAGTGCGGCAGCACCAGCGCGTTCGGGTGCGACTCGAAGCTGTCCACGATTTCCTCGACCGTCACCACCGCGGCCCCGGAGGCCAGAACCGCCTCTTTCTGCACGCCGACAATGCCCTCAATCAGAACATTGCCCTTGCGGTCCGCCTTTAGCGCGTGAATGAAGGCCACATCCGGATTGATCGCCGGCACGGCGGCCAGCTTCTGGCCGGTGAACGGGCAGGTGATCTCCCTGATTTCAGGATTGACCCGCGGCATGTCGGTGCCGACATAGCCGCGCAGCACGGCGAAGGGTAGTTTCGAGGCGCCAGCCTCATAGGCATGCGCCAGCGCGGCATGCGAATGCTCGACAATCTCGATCCGGTGCGGCCATCCATGTTCCAGCGAATCACGAAGCCGTCGCAGCAACCCGACTCCGGGGTTGCCGGCATAGGAGAAGATCAGTTTCGCCACACAGCCCATGCCGATCATCTGGTCATAGATCACATCCGGGGTCATCCGCACGACGGTCAGGTCACGCCGCTGCTGGCGAATCACCTCATGCGCGGCGGCATAGGGCATCAGATGGGTGAAGCCTTCAAAGGCCGCCATCATGCCATCCGAAAGATGTGTAGCGACCGCGTCCCTGAGCGACATGAACTCTGCCATGATGTCCGCAACCCTGAATTGACCCACACTGGCCCGATATCGCGGGCCGTTGCGCGGATCATACCCCCCCGCCGCAACAAGTCAAAACAGGACAGGCCATAATGGCTGCAATGCTCACAGGCCGAACAGCGCCATATGCATCACCCGCCCGGGCCAGAAGGTGAAGAGTCCGGTCAACACCAGCGCCAGCCAGAACAGCAGGATCATGACCCGCCGGTGACCGGCGATATCACGGCGGCGCGCCCGCGAGACGGCAATCCACAGGCTGGCAAGCGTGACCAGCGACAGCAGATGGATCGGGCTGAACCGCCCGACCATCCTGAGTTCATGGATGAACAGACCGGAGATGGCGACGCCGGCCATCAGCGCCACCCACAGATAGCCAAGCCGGTGATGCAGCCGCCCGCCCTTTGGTCGCCAGAGCTGCACCGCGCCAAGCCCGGCCGCGGCAAGCGCCGCGAGGGCATGAAAGGGAATCGGCGGGGCGGCTTCCAACAGCGGGGCTGGATTGATCATGATGGCCTGTCAGGGGTGGTGGTCTCGTCAGACGATAGGATGTGCTTACCATTTTTTTCAAGGCTGCTATCCTGCCCGATGACCACACGCGACAACACGCGACAATCAGTCAACCAGAGGATGCGCCGTGACCTCACCCGACGCCATCGAGACCTATTACCGGGGACAGGGCCTTGCCGAGCGGATCTTCACCGCGCTGGCAAAGGAGGGGCATGATATCAACCGGCTGACGCCGGAGATCCTGGCCCCCCATGATGAATTCCATGTTGGCGGCATGGCGGCGACACACCGCGTGGCGGGGCGGCTGGACCTCGACCCGTCACACCATGTTCTGGATATCGGCTGCGGGGCCGGCGGGCCGGCGCGCGCCATCGCGGCGGCGCATCAATGCCATGTCACCGGCATTGACCTGACCGCCGATTTCATCACCGCCGGCACCCGGCTGAACGCCGCCTGCGGGCTTGCAGCGCTGGTCAGCCTGCACCATGGCAGCGCCCTCGACATGCCGTTCGAGGGCGGCGCGTTCGACCGTGCGGTGATGCTTCATGTCGGCATGAATATCGCCGACAAACCGGCCCTGATGGCCGAGGCGGCGCGGGTTCTGGTGCCGGGCGGGCTGTTCTGCGTCTATGACGTGATGCGCGTCGGTAATGGCGAGATCACCTTCCCGCTTCCCTGGGCACCGGACGTCTCTGTCAGCGCGGTGGAGACACCCGGCACATATATCACCGCCGCTGGAAATGCCGGATTCGACTTGCTGGCACAGCATGACGGCACCGCCGCCGCGGGGGCCTTTATCGCACATGTGATCGCAACGAAACCGGCGCCGACCCCCGGCCAGCCGCCTGACAAGTTCCGCAATCTGGCGGCGCATATCGAGTCCGGCATCCTGGCGCCAACCGAACTTGTCTTCAGAAAGGCGGGGTGATGACCGACACGCAACCGCGAAAGATAGCCATCATCGGCACCGGCTCCATGGGATCGATCTATGCCGTCATGATGGCCGAGGCCGGCCATGATGTCTGGGCCATCGACAGCTGGGCCGACCATGTCGATGCCATCAACGCCAACGGGCTGCGGCTTGCGGGCGTCAGCGGTGACCGGCGCGTGACCGCGATCCACGCCGCCACCGATCTGGCTGAAGCCGGTGCGTGCGATCTCTATGTGATCGCGACAAAGGCCGGCGGCGTCGGCGAGGCGGCGCGCGCCGTGGCCGCGGTGATGCGACCTGATTCGCTGGTGCTGACAATTCAGAACGGGCTAGGCGCCGCCGAGAGGATCGCCGCGCATATGCCGTTGGACAATGTGCTGCTTGGCGTCGCCGACGGGTTCGGCGCCTCGATGAAGGGGCCCGGCCATGCGCACCACAACGCCATGCGGATGATCCGGCTTGGCGAGGTCGATGGCGGCATGACCGATCGTCTTCGTGATCTTGAATCGCTGTGGCAGCAGGCAGGCTTCACCGCCCGCGCCTTTGCCGACATCACGCAGCTGATCTGGGAGAAATTCGTCTGCAACGTAACCCTCAGCGCGCCCTGCACCGCCTTCGACTGCAATATCGGGGCGTTGATGGCGAATGCGGAATCCTGGGCGGTGGCGCTTGGCTGTGCGGGCGAGGCCTATCAATGCGGTCTTGCCGAAGGGGTCAATTTCTCATTCGACGATGTCGAGGCCTATGTCACCGAATTCGCCGCGCTGATGCCGGATGCCAGCCCCTCCCTGCGGCTGGATCATCTTGCCGGGCGCGCCTCGGAAATCGATGCCATCAACGGCATGGTGCCGGTGATCGGCGCGCGGCACGGGATCGGGACACCTTTCAACGAGACTCTCAGCGCCATCGTGCGGGCGCGCGAGGCGGCGTTCACCGGCGGGTCAGACTGAAAACCGGTCGGCGCGGAACGGCGTGGTGTCGAGCGGCGGCGCAGTGCCATCCACCATCGCGGTGATGGCAAGCGCCGAGCCGGGCGCCATCGACAGGCCGACATGCTGGTGTCCGAAATTGAACCACAGGCCGCGATGCCGCGGGGCCGGACCGATCACCGGCAGCGAATCAACCATTGTCGGGCGTCGTCCCATCCAGGGTTCGGTTTCAATCTCCGCCTTCATGTCATGCGCCTCGCGGGCCATCGCGACCGATGCCCTGATCTGCGTGTGGTCGGGCGGCGCGTCGCGGTCGGTCAGCTCGACGCCGCTGGTGATCCGCACCCCCTGCTGCATCGGGGCGATGACAAATCCGCCATCCATGTCGTTGACAGCGCGATTCAGCTGCGGACCGTCAGCCGGCGCAAGATGAAGGTGATAGCCACGTTCCCATCCCAGCGGCAGATCATAGCCAAGCCAGCCGGCGATCTCGGCTGTCCAGGCGCCGGCGGCAAGCACCACGCCATCGCCTTCAAGCGTGGATTCACCGTCACCGGCAAGTGTGGCAACCCATCCTCCACCCTGAGCGTTGCCTATCTGGCGCAGGCCGGCAACACTGCCCTCGACCACGGTGCCGCCAGCGGCGGTGAACAGCGCCAGATAGGCATCGGTCAGGGCCGCCGGGTTGGACACACCGCAGGTATCATCGAACAGCACCGCCTTTTCATAGATCGGTTTCAGGCCGGGTTCGACCTGGCGCAGCTGTTCGCGGTCAAAGACCGTGTAGCGCACCCCGACCTCGTCGCAGAGTGCCAGTTCGGCAGCATAACCGGCGAAGGAGGCTTCGCTGCGGAACACCTTCATCCAGCCACCATGACGAAGCAGGTCCCGAACCCCCGCCTCGGCGATCCAGTCCTTGTGCTGGGCCAGCGAGAGAACCTGCAATTCACGAAGCGCGCGGGCGGCGGCGCGCCACTGCCGCGGCGTGCAATGGGCCAGGAAACGCAGCATCCAGCCAAGCCGTTTCATAACGAAAAGCGGTGAATAACGAAGCCCGTTCGAGCGCCCGAGAAGCAGTTTCGGCAACGCCTTCAGCAGACCCGGGCTGTTCAGCACCGCCACCGAGGATTCGGACAGCACACCGGCATTGCCGTAGGAGGTCTCGCGCCCCGGCGTGCCGCGGTCGATCAGGCTGACCCGGTAGCCGGCGCGTTGCAGCGCCAGCGCATTGCACACGCCGACGATACCGCCGCCCACAACCAGCATCGTCTGTATCTTCCGGTCCGCCATATTCCGTTCCGCCCCCCGCCCGGTCAGACCCGCGCGACGTTGCCACCCGCCTCGGTCCAGGCGACGAAACCGCCCGGGATATGGGCGCAGCCCTCGACCCCGTCATGACTGGCGATATCGACCGCCATGGCGGACCGTTCACCGACCGCGCAGTAGAACACGACCTGCCTCTCGCCGGCCTGTTTCAGCATCGCAAGATGCTGGTCAAGTCGGCTGTAGGGGGCATGGACCGATCCGGGGATCACGCCGGACTTCACCCGCTCGGCCTCCTCGCGCAGATCAACAAGCAACAAGCCGTCGGCATTGTCCATGATGATCGATTCCGAGGTCATCGTCGCCACCTCGCGCTGGCGCTCGAGACTGATCCCCATGCGGATATTTTCCGGCACCGCGACATCCATCATCTTCGGGTTGGGCAGGTTCAGATTCGCCATCAATTCGATATATTCGGCGCGCGAGCCGACCTGAAGGCGCGGATTGAACGCCCGTTCCTCGGCGATGCTGGACACCATGTCGCCCTTATAGTCATGCGCCGGGTAGACGAGCGTGCTGTCGGGAAGCTTCAAAAGATTGCCGAACAGCGAATCATACTGATCGCCGGCATCACCATTCTGGAAATCGGTGCGGCCAGTGCCCCTGATCAGCAACGTGTCACCGGTGAACACCCGGTCATCCATGCGGAAGCAATAGCTGTCATCGGTATGTCCCGGCGTATGCATCGCCGTCATCGCCAGCCCCTCAATGGTCACTTTCTCGCCATCGGCAACACGCATCGACACGACATCGACGGGCGACTGCTCGCCCATCACCGTGACACAGTTGGTGCGGTCACGAAGCGCGCCCATGGCGGTGATGTGATCGGCATGGACATGCGTATCCACGACCTTGACCAGCTTCAGGTCTAGCTCCTCGAGAAGCTTGAGATAGCGATCGGTCTTTTCGAAAACCGGGTCGATCAGCAGCGCCTCGCCGCCAACACGACTTGCCAGAAGATATGTGTAGGTCGATGAGACCGAATCGAACAATTGCCTGAAAATCATGATATGCCCCTCCGTGACTCTGAAATTGCAGAAATTTGCCAGCCAAAGCAACAGGCCAGATCGGTCAGCCATATCCCAGCATGAAATTGAAGACGACCAGCATCGCGCCGCCAAAAAGCGCGTAGAGAAAGCCGCTCAGCATATTGTCACCAAGGACAAGCTGGCGCGTCGGCACCCGGTAGAGGCCGCCACATGACAGAACGGACAGCGATGCCACCGAACTCATCGTCCCGGCACCCCAGCCGATCAGATGCGCCTGCACAAGAAGCGCCGGATGCACATCCGCCCCACCACCGCTGAAAGTGGCGAGCAGTGCCGTGCTGGTGATCACCGGGTGAATGCCGACAACCGACAATTTCATCATCGCCAGCGGTGTCGCCATCAGCGCTACCCAGCCCGGGATCTGCCCCTGCCAGACATTCGCGACCAGGCCGGCCAGGCTGTCATTCTGCGTGGCGAAGAACGCGACAAGCATGGCCGCGGTGATCACCACCAGATCATCCGCCGTGCTATGCATCGCCTCGCGGGTCTGGCCGAGAATCTCCGCCGCCTTGTCGCGATGTCGGAACAGTTGCAACAGCACCAGCAACGGCATCACGACAACGACAGCCGACAGCGCGGTCAGCCCGAAGGCCAGCGCGACCAGAAGCACCGTCATCAGCACGATGACAAGCCGCCATGCCACCGGCCGCAGGCACGCCAGCGACATCCGCAGACGCGCCAGCGAGAAGTCACGATTCAGACCGACAAGCGTGACGCTGGTAAAGAACAGCGCCGACAGCACCCCGATGGCAATCGCCATCCAGGCATAAATCGGCGCGACGAAATTCTGCCCGATCGCGAAGGCGACGAAAAAGGGCGACCATGCCGAGGACGACACCATGCCGCGTATCACCGCCTCGGCGGCGGCGCGGCGGCGCGGCTGGTCCGCATCCTCGGGCAGGGCCGCGGACAACAGCGCGAAGGCGCCGGTATTGATGATGCCGCCAAAGACATGCGCCGCCAGCTGCTGGCCACCGGCTGAGGCGCTGGCGGGCAGCTCGCCAAGTCGGCGTTGGGTGGCATGAACCGACGGCATCGTCATCGCCGTCGCCCTGACAAGCGCCATCGTCGGCAGCAGGGCGGCGAAAATCAGCACCCGTCTGCCGCCTGAAAGCATGTCGGCAAAGCCTGGCAATTCATCAAGAAGCAGCCAGGTGACCGCCGCCAGAACCGCAAGAATGACCAGACTGTCCCAGCGCAGGCGCGCCATTGTCAGCACAATGAACAGGCCGAAGGCCAGCGCGCCGATGCTGGCGACAAGACCGTCCGGCCGCACCGTCACAATGGCGCCGACAGCCGCCACCCAGGCGATGGTGAGACAGGCGAGCCGCGCCTGTCGCAGCGCGCTGGTCAGAAATGTCAGGCTGGATCTTGCGATCATCGGGGCTTCCGCGAATGGCGATGCCCGAGTATGACAGGTTTGACGGCCCGGCCAAGACTTGAATGGCCAAGGCGTGAATGGCCGGGGATTGAATGGCCGGGACTTGAATGGCCGGGACTTGCATGATCAGCAGATGGAGTCTGGCCCGGGAAATTCGCTCCAGGAACTTCGCTCCGGGACATCCACTCCGGGAAGGTCGGTTCGGGAATTCCAGCCGGATGATTCCCGTTCGGCCATCACATCGGCGTGCCGCTCAGCGATCCGACCAGATGGCGAATTCATTTCCCGCCGGTTCGGTGAAATGAAATCGGCGCCCGCCCGGAAATGAGAAGACCGGTCTGACGATGGCCGCGCCATGCTGTTTGACCAGCCGTTCGCTCGCCGCCAGATCAAGGCTGTAGAAAACAATCAACGCGCCGCCGGTATCGGATCGGCTGGCCGGATCGGCCGGATCGGCAGGGTGGATCCCGCCATCAATCCCGGCCCCGTGAAAGGCAAGATAGGAGCCGTACGCCTCGAACTGCCAGCCGAAGGCGGCCGAGAAGAAGGCCTGCGTCGCCGCCATATCGGCCGAGGCGAATTCGACATAATTTATCTTATGATGGGCCATCTTGTGATGGGCATCGGTTTTTTGCTGGGGTGGCATGGCGCTCATTGCCTTCCGCTTCACTCCTGCTGCGCCCTTCGCTGCCGCAAGGTGCTGCGTCGATGTCACGGGGCAAAGTCTGGCCGGTCGCCGGCCGTACGGCAAATCACGTTTCCGATATCCAGAGGGCAGGCAGGTTCGGCAACAAAAAAAAGAGGCGCTTTCGCGCCTCTTTTAGTGTGCTCCAACTGAAGGATGAGTCGGAGCTTTGTGTGGGTGCCATCACACAAAGCCTTGGAGGATCGCGGGGACTGACCCGCGTCGAATCATTGAAAAAACGGTAACGTTTGCCGGAATCACAATAAAGAGCCGACAAGGGAAAAGATTTTTCCCCGACCATCAATAATGAACAGACACAATCAGGCGCAAAATGGCGCGGGCACCCGCCGGCCATATGCCGTCACAGGCCTCAGGCGTGGATCTTGTTCCAATAGGGGTCCATCCCATAGCGTGTCGCCATGAAATCAACAAAGGCGCGGGTGCGTTTTGGCAGGATGGTCGTCTTCGGATAGACGGCATAGACGTCATACTCGGCCCATTCATATTCAGTCAGAACCGGCTTCAGAAGGCCATTATTGATGGCGTCGTAATGCAGGAAATTGGGAAGGCAGGTAATGCCGAGCCCGGCGATCGCCGCCTCGCGCAGCACATCGCCATTATTGGCCGAGAGCTTCGGCGACACCCGCAGTACCCCGGACTTGCCGTCCGGTCCCCGATAGCGCCAGTCATTCGGCGTCTTGTCATTCGAGTAGACAAGTGCCGGGGCGGCTTCGAGGTCTTCAGGTTTGGTGATCGCCTGGTACTGCGCCAGGAAATCCGGCGACGCGCAGGGAATGTTGCGGACCGTCGAGATCTTTTTCGCGATCAGGCTGGAATCGGACAGCACGCCAATCCTGATCGCAAGATCGAACCCCTCGGCGACCAGATCGACACGCTTATCGGACAAATCCATGTCGATTCGCACATCCGGATGCGCGTGCATGAATTGCGAAATGGCCGAGGACATATGCGATACACCAAATGAAAGCGGCGTGCTGATCCTGAGCACGCCGCCGAGACCACCTCCGGAATTAAGCACTTCCTGTTGTGCCGCTTCCAATTCGTCGAGTACCGCTTTACATCGTTCATAGAACCCTTGGCCAACCTCATTGAGGTACATTCGGCGGGTTGTACGTTGGATAAGAGGCGCACCCAGCCTAAGCTCAAGGTCCTTCAAGCGGCGGCTGACAGCGGATACAGCGATTCCCAGCCGTTCGGCAGCCTGAGTGAGGCTGCCCGTTTCGACCACCATGACAAATGCACGGATTTCCTCAATCTGGCTCATAATGTCGCACCTTACATTATTATTCTGAAAATTAGAATTATATTTTCCTTCTGACCGTCTTTTTACTTGGCTCGGCAATAATTAGCTTTGATGCAGCCATAAGGATGTCCCCCCCTCCCATGGCGTTTTCCTGTTATGGTTGACGGCGCGTAAAAAATCGGCAAAAGGCAGTCGTTATGACCGGATCACATCGCACCATCCTGAGGATTGACGCCAGTATGCGCCGCCAGAAATCCGTCAGCCGAATGCTGGCCGATGAGATGGTTGCCGCGCTTGGCGCCCGCAAATCCTCCGTCAATGTGGTCAACCGCGACCTCGCCGCCGGCATCGGAATCGTCAATGCCGCCTGGATTGAGGCCGAGCGGACATCGGAGGAAAACCGGACCTCAGACCAGCGCGCGCTGCTGACCCAGTCCGACGCGCTTGTTGCCGAGCTTCAGGCTGCCGATGACATTGTCATCGCAACACCGATTTACAATTTCAGTGTACCTGCCGCGCTCAAGGCCTGGATCGACCTGATCTGCCGCGACAAGATCACCTTTATGTATGAGAATGATTCGCCGCGCGGCCTGCTGTCGAACAAGCGCGCGATTGTCGTCGTGACCTCCGGCGGCACACTTGCCGGCAAGGACATCGATTTCACCACAAGCTATATCCGGCATATTCTGGGCTTCATTGGCGTGGATGACGTGACGATGATCGATGTCACCGGCCTGTCGAAGAACCGCAGCGCGGTGATCGATAATGCGCGCAAGGAAATCAGCGCAGTCAGCGCCAGGCAGCTTGCCGACGCGCGCAACCTGTCGGTCGCCGAATAACACGGCCACACATCCCCGCACCCGGATCGCCTGACACCGCCAGGGCGCGGCCATGCCTGCAAGCCGCCCTGCCTGTGCGGAGTGGTTGTCGACGGCCTTGCGAATCCAGTGCTGAATCATGGCGATGGAATGTTCAGAATTGTCCCCGCAGCGCGAATCGATCGCCGGCGGGCCTGCGGGTCACGCCGGATATTGACAGGCTGGGCACACCCGTTGCCATCTATGTCCGTTGTCATCTATGAACGAAATACCGGCCCCATGACGGCCCCACACCCTGACTGATCAATCCGGAAGGAGACCATGATGCCATCCAGCACCCATATGGACGATCTTGCCGCCCGCGCCCGCGCCGTGCTGCCGGCTGGCGGTTTTGGCAATTTCGACGCGGATGTCTTCATTCGCGAGGGTCACGGGTCGCGCGTCATTGACGAGAATGGCCAGGAATTCATCGATTACCTGATCAGTTCGGGCCCGATGATCCTTGGCCACGGCCATCCCGAGGTGAATGACGCCATCCGCGAACAGCTGGACCGCGGGATGACCTTTTTCGCCAACAACAGCGCCGGTGTCGAGCTTGCCGAGGAAATCTGCCGCGCCACCGCCTGCGCCGACCAGCTTCGCTATGTCAGCACCGGCGGCGAGGCCGACATGTACGCCATGCGGCTGGCCCGCGCTCATACGGGCCGGTCGAAGATCCTGAAATTCGAAGGCGGCTATCACGGCATGTCGGCCGAGGCGCTGATGAGCCTTGCCCCGACTCGGCTGCAGAATTTTCCGCGCCCGGTTCCCGATTCGGCCGGCATCCCGGAGACCGTCGAGGACGGCATCCTCGTCGCGCCATTCAATGACGCCGATTTCGCGGCGTCGCTGATCGATGAACATGCCGACGACATTGCCGGCGTCATCGTCGAGCCTCTGCAGCGCCTGATTCCGCCGGCGCCGGGGTTCCTCGAGGCGCTTCGCGAAAAGACCTCACAGCACGGAATCGTTCTGATCTTCGACGAGGTGGTGACCGGATTCCGGCTTGCCTATGGCAGCGCGCAGGAGGCCTACGGCGTCACCCCCGATCTGTGCACGCTTGGCAAGATCATCGGCGGCGGCCTGCCATTGGCGGCGGTTGCCGGGCGCGAGGAGATCATGCGCCATTTTGACAAGGATGCCGTCGGCGCCGAGGCCTTCACCTTCCAGATCGGCACGCTGAGCGGCAATCCGCTGGCTGCCGTCGCCGGACTGAAGACGCTGGAGGTGCTGCGCCGTGACGGAAGCTATGAGACGCTTCACGCCACTGGCAAACGCCTGATGGCGGCGATGTCGGAGCCACTCACCGCGCACGGAATCGCCCACCAGATTGTTGGCTCACCGGTTTTGTTTGACGTGATCTTCACCGCGACACCGGTGCGTAATTACCGCGACATTCAGGGCGGCGATGACAGGCTTGCCGGCATTTTCAACAAAGCTGTTCGCGAGCGCGGTGTGCTGAAACCGGCGGCAAAGCTGTATCCGCATCTGGCACTGAGCGAGACAGACCTGCAGGAAACCGAAGCCGCCTTTGCCCATGCCGCCGCCCAGGTTGCCGCCGCCGTCACCGCGGCGTAAACTCGCCTGCATGACGCAGACACCCCCCGCGCCGCACCGGAATGTGCGGATCGAGGCAAGCTGGGCGGCCCGGCTTGCCGGCCAGTTCGAGGCACCGCATATGGCGTCGCTGAGCGCCTTTCTGCGCGCCGAGAAAGCCGCCGGCAAACGCATTTACCCGCCAGGTGACCGGATTTTCAGCGCCTTTGAGCTGACACCTTTCGATGATGTCAAGGTGGTGATCCTCGGCCAGGATCCCTATCACGGGCCGGGGCAGGCGCATGGGCTAAGCTTTTCGGTGGCGCGCGGCGTCACCCCGCCGCCATCGCTACAGAACATCTATCGCGAGTTGCAGGCCGATCTTGGCATTCCGCATCCCGGACATGGCAATCTGGAAGGATGGGCGCGCCAGGGGGTGCTGCTTCTCAATGCCTGCCTCACCGTCGAGGATGGCCGTGCCGGATCGCATCAGGGCAAGGGGTGGGAGCCCTTTACCGACGCGGTGATCGCGGCGCTGAACCGCGAGCGTGAACATCTTGTCTTCATCCTCTGGGGCCGCAAGGCACAGGACAAGGGCGCGGTGATCGACCGGACACGTCATCTTGTGCTGACAAGTGTCCACCCCTCGCCACTGTCGGCCCATAACGGGTTTTTCGGCAGCCGGCCCTTTTCGGCGGCGAACGCCTATCTTCAATCCCACGGCATGACGCCGGTCGACTGGACGCCTGCATGAGCAACACTCCGGCGCCAGCCTCAAACCAGCTTGGCATCCTGTTGATGCTGGGGGCGGCCATCACCTTCGGCCTCCAGGACGGGCTGTCGCGGCTGCTTGCCGAGGCCTATAACGTGATGAGCGTCATCACCATCCGCTATTGGGTCTTTGCGCTGTTCGTGCTTGCCTTCAGCGCCAGCCGTCCCGGCGGAATCCGCACCGTGGCACAGACAAGGCGGCCGGTCCTGCAGACAGTGCGCAGCATTTTGCTGATCACCCAGATCTGCACCGCCACCTATGGGTTCACGGTCATCGGGCTTGTCGGTTGGCAGGTGATTTTCGCCAGCTATCCGCTGATGATCGCCGCGCTGTCAGTGCCATTCCTTGGCGAGCGGGTTGGCTGGCGTCGCTGGTTGGCGATCCTGGCCGGTTTCGCCGGTGTGGTGGTGGCCCTCGACCCGGGTGGCGAGATTTTCGGCTTCACAATGCTGCTGCCGCTGTTCGGGGCGGCACAGTTCGCCCTCTATGGAATCCTGACCCGCATGGCCGGTCGCGGGGATTCCACTGAAACAAGCTTTTTCTGGACCGGCATTGTCGGCGCGGTGGCCATCACGCTGGTCGCGCCCTTGGCCTGGGATCCGCCCGCCGCCAGTGACTGGGGGTGGATGATGCTGCTCTGCGGCGCGGCGATCATCGGCCATTTCATGCTGATCAAGGCGTTCGAGATCGCCGAGGCCGGCGTTCTCCAGCCTTTCGCCTATTTCGGCATCGCCACCTCGGCAGCCGTCGGATATTTCGGTTTCGGCGACGCGGTGACACCGGCGATGCTGGCCGGCGGCGGCATCATCGTCGCTGCCGGCCTGTTTACCCTATGGCGTGAACGGGTGGTCGCGCGCCGCCGCGCCGCGGAAGGCTGATCAGCTTCCCTGTCCGGCAAGCCGCGGCATCGACACCGCCACTGTCATCCAGCAATTATCAAACTCACCGCCCTCGACAAGCTCGACCGCCCAGTTGAAATACAGCACCTGGCCGCCACTTGTTTCCATGAAGACATCGAACGTGGCGCGGTTGTCATTGCTTGGCACCGGCACGATCCGGTGGCTGGCATGGTTCAGCATCTGGCCATAGGCGGGCCCTTTGAGCATGCCGGCAAAACGCGGCAACGGGCCGGTCATCGCGCGGTTGCGCGGATGCGCAAAATTCCAGGTCTGCGCGATGCCGAAATCCGGGCTTGGATTGTCATTGAACTGCAGCGCCTTCATCTGGATGGCGACAACCTCTTCGGGCGCGATCGATGGATCGGGGACGACAAGGTCGGCAGCGCGGGCGATGAATCCCGGCAGAATCAGGCCAAGGCTCACCAGCAGGATCGGCAGGATCGATTTGATCTTCATCACTTCAGACTCCCTTCATCCCCCGATTGTTACGTCTTGTACAGATGGGGCGCCGCACCCACATCTGCAATCATGGCGGGGCATGGCGCCTTGTGACATGGCGTCACGCTTTCATCATGTCGCCGCCACTGTAAATGGGAATGTTGCTGATGAATGTCCTGATCCAGGGCGGTGGACGCGGAATCGGCATGGCGCTGGCGAAGCGCGCTCTTGCGTCTGGTGCGAACCGGCTGTTCATCACGGCGCGCGACCCGCTGGCCACGCCGGCGCATGACGCGCTGGTATCGAATGACCGCGTCACCTTCCTGCCACTTGATGTCACCGACGAGGCCAGCATTGTGGCGGCCGGGGCGCGGATCGCCGACAGCGTGCCACAGCTTGACCGGGTGGTCTGCACCGCCGGCATGCTGCAACAGGGCGATATCCGGCCGGAAAAACGGGTCGCCGACCTGAAGCAGGACAATCTGCTGCATCTCTATCAGGTCAACGCGCTGGGGCCGGTGCTGCTGGCGCGCGAGCTGTGGCCGCTTCTGAAGGGTGATCACAGGCTGCATTTCGCCGCCATCTCGGCGCGGGTGGGATCAATTTCCGACAACCGGCTTGGCGGCTGGTACGCCTACCGGGCCAGCAAGGCGGCGCTGAACCAGCTGATGCGCACGCTGTCGATCGAACTGGCGCGGGCCAACCCGAATGGCTGCGTGGCGACATTGCATCCGGGGACCGTCGACACCAACCTGTCGAAACCGTTCCAGGGGGGTGTGCCGGCTGGCAAGCTGTTCACCGCGGACCATGCGGCCGACTGCCTGTGGCAGGTTCTTGACCGGCTTGGCCCCGAGGATACCGGCCTTCTGCATGCCTATGATGGCAGCGTCATTCCCTACTGACCGGCTCGCCGGTACGCCCGCGAAGCGTCAGCGGCAGCTGCGCCAGCATGAACAGCGCGCTTGCCGGTGCCGCGATGAAGGTCTTGTAGAAGACCCATTCGGCCTCGTCGAAGCCGCGCCAGACAATCTCGTTGGCGATCGCCAGCACCAGAAAGAAACAGCCCCAGCGCAGGCTGAGCAGGCGCCAGGTATCATCTGTCAGCGAGAACTGGCCGGCAAAGAACAGCCGCATCATCGCCCGGCCGGCGATCAGGCCGCCAAGAAGCACCGCCGAGAACATGCCGTTGAAGATCGTTGGCTGGATCTTGATGAACATCCCGTCACCAAGCGCCCAGGCGGCGGCGGTGAAAGCCGCCGACATCACCAGCGAGAACAGGGGGAAGGCCGCCAGCCTGCCTTCACGACCCCAGGCCAGCATCATGACAAGCAAGCCAATGCCGACCGACAGCATCGCCGCCGCGATCAGGCCCAGATACTGATAGCCGACAAAGAAGGCCAGAAGCGGCAGAATCTCGACAAGGAAGGCGCCAAGTTTCACAAGCCTGTCCCCTTGTTATGAACGGGCAGGATCGCGGGCAGGATCGCGGGCAGGCCGGTCATTCGCCCTTGCCCAGAAGCGCCAGCTGGAACTCCGCATCCCGTACTTTCGGCCCAAGCCAGATATCCATCAGCGCGCGAATGAAACGCCGGTCGGTGATCTCGGCGATCACCCGGCCATCCGTGGCCAGCACAAGCCGGTCATCGGCGGCATGGATGAAATCGGCCGACGAGCCTTTCGGCATGTCGATGAAGGCCGCCTCCATCAAGGGCAGCCAGCTCTCGATCATGCTGTCACTGGCGGCGCGCTGGCGCTTCATTTCCCTGACTGTCTGCTTGATGATCCGGTCCTTCTTGCCATTGATCAGATAGGTCAGCCGCAGCGCATAGGGCGCGCCGCGGTCATAGACGCCCTGCGGCGCAAAAAGCGCGGCATCATAGATCTTGAAGAACAGCACCTGAAAGCGTGCCGTGCCGACAAGCCCGGCATCGGGAACAAGATCACGCATCACCTCGCCGCGCGCCATGCCCGGCAGGGCGACGAAGGCAAGCATGCTCATCAGCAACCGGCGGCGTGGAAGCAGTGTCATCAGGCGCGGCCCACTTCCTGTTTCCATATATCCTATTGCGGCCATGTCTCGAGGTCGAGTGGCCCGACCGCCGCCGCGGCGCGGCCACGAAGAAAGACGATCGTCACCGACCCGATCTCGACGCCGAACTTGCTGATGAAGGCGCGGTTGATGGCGACATCCTCGTCCTGCCGGTAGATCCAGTCATCGAAATGCACCGCCACCTCGCGCCCCGACATTTCCAGCACCACATCATATTCCCAGTTCAGCGCATTGCCGGCGATCCGGCCATTCGCCTTGCCACTGACATCGGCGGCGCTGCCCTCATAGGCCACGCTGCCATCAGCCTCGACACCGGTGCGCCGGATCACCCAGGTACGGTCGGCACGCTCGCCATCATCATAGAGGAAATCCTCGACCAATGTCAGCGTGTCGCCCTCGACGGTGCCGGTCATGTTGACCCTGAACTGGCGGCGCAGATTGCCGAACCGATCCTCGAAAATGCCATAGGCGACGCTGTCACCGGCGAAAAAGGCGGCAAGGTCCAGCGGCGGCTGGCGATCGGCCAGCGTGGCCACATCCTTGCGCGCGCAGGCCGACAGCCCGGCAAGAAGGCCAAGCGCCACGAGCGCGGTGAACACGAAGCCGGTCAGCCGTCGCATCATAGAAGGTGAAGATCGTCTCATGTCGATGTCCTTTCGTCTGTCCGGTCGAGCGTGGCGAGAAACCGTGCCGCGTCATCGCGGATGTCCCCGACCCGTTCGTCCGCCATGCGATCAAGCGATTTATACATCATGCCAAGCCGGGCATTGCCGCCAAGCCTGTCGCGGTTGCGGATCAGGAAGTCCCAATAGAGATAGTTGAAGGGGCAGGCCCCCTCGCCGGTTTTCTTCGCCACCTTGTAGCGACAATTGCCACAATAGTTGGACATCCGGTTGATATAGGCACCGCCGGCGGCATAGGGCTTGCTGGCCAGAAAGCCGCCATCGGCGAACAGCACCATGCCCGACACATTCGGCAGCTCGACCCATTCATAGGCGTCGGCATAGACGACAAGATACCATTCATTGACCTGCCGCGGCTCGAGGCCCGCCAGCAGCGCGAAATTGCCAAGAACCATCAGGCGCTGGATGTGATGCGCATAGGCATAGCGCCGGGTCTGGTCGATCGACTGCGCCATGCAGTTCATGTCGGTGGCGCCGGTCCAGTAGAAATCGGGAAGCCGGCGGTCGGCGTCAAGGAAGTTCATGTCGGCATAGTCCGGCATCTTCAGCCAGTAGATACCGCGCACGAATTCACGCCAGCCAAGGATCTGGCGGATGAATCCCTCGACCGCGTTCAGCGGCGCATGGCCGGTGGCCCAGGCCGCCTCGGCGGCGCGCACAGCCTCGGCCGGCAGGATCAGACCGGCATTCAGATAGAATCCGATATGGCTGTGATACATCCACGGCTCATCCTCGATCATCGCATCCTGATAGGTGCCGAACAGCGGCAGCCTTTCAGTGATGAAATGGTCAAGCACCTGCAGCGCCTGATCGCGCGTCACGGCAAAGCCGAAATCGGCCAGATCGCCGAAATGCCCGGCGCAGCGCGACTCCACCAGCGCCAGCACCTCGTCGGTGATCGCGTCAGGCCGGAACAGCAGCGGCCTTGGCACCGTCAGCGACAGGTCGGGAGGCTCGCGGTTATCGGCGTCATAGTTCCATTTGCCGCCGACCGGATCGCCGCCCTCCATCAGAATGTCATGGTGACGCCGCATCTCGCGATAGAAGAAATCCATGCGCAGCTGTTTGCGCCCCTCGGCCCAGCCGGCAAAGAACCCCGGAGGACACATGAACCTGTCATCGCCGCGAATCTCGACCGGGATGCCAAGATCATCCTGCCAGTCACGCATCGCAGCCAGCACCCGGTATTCCCCCGGCTCGGTGGCGATCAGCCGGTCAGGTTCGTAAAGCGCCATCGCGCGGGCGATCTCGCCGGTGATGCTGCCGCTGTTCTCCGGGTCATCAAGCCGTGTGTAATGGACCGTGATGCCCTCGGCCCGCAGGGATTCGGCGAAGTGCCGCATCGCGGCAAACAGGAAGGCGATCTTGCGTTTGTGATGGCGGACATAGGTGACCTCTGCGATCACCTCGGCCATCAGCACGACATCCTGCGCCGGATCGAGATCGGCAAGACCGGCGAGCCCCCTCGTCAGCTGGTCACCCAGAACAAGCCGCAGCGCCCCGGCCATCAGCCCGCCCCGTCACGAAGCGCGCTGAAGGCGGCCAGCGCGGACTCGCGCGATTCCTTCAGATCGACAACCGGGTGCGGATAGGTCTCGCCAAGCCGCACACCGGCCGCATCGAGAACATCGCGCGGCGCGGTCCAGGGGGCGAACAGATATTTTTTCGGCAGCTTCGCCAGTTCGGGAAGAAAGCGACGTGTGTAGAGTCCGTCAGGGTCGAATTTCTCGCCCTGCGTCACCGGATTGAACACCCGGAAATAGGGCGCCGCGTCGGCCCCGCAGCCGGCAATCCACTGCCAGGACGCGCTGTTGCTGGCATGATCGGCATCGACAAGACAGTCCCAGAACCAGGCCTCGCCATGATGCCAGTGAAGCCGCAGATTCTTCACCAGGAACGAGCCGGTCACCATGCGCATGCGGTTATGCATATAGCCTGTCTGCCACAGCTCGCGCATCGCCGCGTCGACAAAGGGGATGCCGGTGCGGCCAGTCTGCCAGGCGCGGAGCAGGCCGGCATCGTCGCGCCAGTCGAATCGGTCGAACTTGGCCTGCAGATTGCGGCGCTTCAGTTCAGGGTTGAAATAGAGCAGCGAATGCGAGAATTCGCGCCAGCCAAGCTCGGAACAGAAATTGTCGACATCGCCCTCGGGAAGGTCGACGCGGTCCCGCGCCGCGTGCCAGATCCGGTTGACCGAAATCTCGCCCCAGTGGATATGCGGCGACAGGCGCGAGACGTTCGGCGCCGCCGGCAGGTTCCGGCCATCCTTGTAGCCGGCAAGCCCATGGTCGAGAAACGCCGCCAGCCGGTCCCAGGCGCCAGCCTCGCCGATCTGCCAGTGCGGTGCCAGCATCTCGCCCCAGTCCTGATCGGGAAGCAGGCCGAGCGATCCGATCTCGCTGGCCGGCGCATTCGGTGTCACGCTGACATCCGGAACAGGCAGAGGCGCGCGCGGCGCGGCGGCGGCAAGACAGCCGCGCCGGTAAAAGGGCGTGAACACCTTGAACGGCGTGCCGTCACCCTTTTTCACCTCCCACGGCTCCCACAGCAGCGTGCCATTATGGCTTTCCGCCTCGATGCCGGCATCGGACAGCGCCGTTTTCAGCCTGGTGTCGCGTTCGATCCGCCAGGATTCATAGCTTCGGTTCCAGAACACCGCGCTGGCGCCTGTTTCACGGGCCAGCGCCGGAAGCAGCGTCAGCGCGTCACCAGCCGCCACATGGAGTGTGCCACCAAGCGAGTCCTTCAGAGCGGTGAGAGAGTGATGCAGCCACCAGCGGCTGGCCGCACCCATCGCATCCCGGCCGGCATTCACATCATCAAGGATATAGACAGGCAGAACATCGCCGCGCGCAGCGGCGGCGCACAATGCCGGGTTGTCCGACAGACGAAGGTCCTGACGGAACCAGCAGATAGAGAGCGGGCGCGACATTCAGCATCCTTTCCACCGCGCGCGGCGCGGCGAGTGCGTGCAAACGACTCCCCCATCCCTTGCAGAAACATGATTGCCGGACAGCCTGCCCGGCACCATCCTAGATCGCGTTGCCGGGGCCGGCTTTCAAGCCCTGCGCGGTCTGTGGATCAAGAAATCCGGCATCTCAGAAAAAGGCGAAGCAGCGCGTCTCGATACTTTGCCGCGGCGCGGCATCCGCCCTTGATGCCGGGTCGGTGAAGGCGGTGTGGATGGTAAAGCGGGTCCGCCCGTCGGTTGCCGAGTCATAGGTCTTGATCAGCGCCACCTCATCCATCTCCATATGCGGGAAATAGACCCATTCATGGGCCGGGTTGAACCGCGCCATCTGGATTTGTCCGACACGGTCCTGTGCCTGCCGGGTGACCTCTACCAGGTCGCCGGTGACCAGGGTGCGGCTGTCACAGAAGGCCAGCGGACTGGTCTCGACCCGGCCGGCGATCGACCGCCAGATATTGATGATCGCGAAACGCCCGGCCAGCAGCGTCTCAGCCTCGTCGGGCAGGATATCACGAAGCCGGCGTTCGGCCGACCAGGGGGTGTAGTCATTATGGATCACCGATGACGGCTCGCGCATCACCTGTCGGCGGCGCAGGCTGTCGCTGGCGGCGCGGCGCGTATGGTCGAAAACCTCGACCCGGCGCGCGCCGGTGACCTTCGCGACAAGTGATCTTGCCTCGGCGTCATAGATCGCCGCCAACGCGGCATCATCATGAAAATCGGTCATCGCGCTGACATGCGGCATCAGCATGAAGCCGGCACCGTCCAGATCGAAATCGCGGCCCCGGCCATCATGAATCGTCACCTCGCGCAGATCATACCGGCCATCATGATCGGCGGCGGCGCCGCCGGCCCGGGAGGCATGATAGACCGCATCGCCACCATCGCTGGCGGCCAGATATTGCAATGTGGCGCGAACTGGCTGTGCGGCTGTCATGATCAGGACCTCCCCGGGCAACGAAAGGTAACAGCAACAGGTGGTGGTGAATGCGGCAGGCTGTCAGCGACGATCGGACATGCCCATCCGCGTCTCAAGCCATCTGACCCCGGCCGAGACCAGAAGGATCAACACCAGATATTCCATCACGAGAACGGTGTAGATTTCAAGCGGCCGGTATTCGGTAACGACAAGTTCATTGGCGCGGCGGGTCAGTTCCTCCATGCCAATGACCGAGACAAGCGACGACATCTTCAGCATATAGACAAGCTGGTTGCCAAGCGCCGGCAGAATCCGCTTGATCGCCTGCGGCAGGATCACGAACCTCATCTTGTCGACATAGGACAGCGAGATCGAATGCGCCGCCTCATGCTGGCCGCGATCGATCGACTGGATGCCGGCGCGGAAAATCTCGGCCTGAAAGGCGCTGTCGGAGATCGCCAGCGCCAGCACCCCGGCCCAGAACACCGAAATCGAAATATCGGCGACCTGCGGCAGCCCGTAATAGACCCAGAGGATCAGCACCAGGATCGGCACCGCCCGCACAAGCTCGACATAGACCCTGTTGATCACCCGCGGCGGGCGCTGGCGGGCCAGTCCCGGCAACGCGACCAGAAGACCAAGCAGCACCGAGATGGCGATCGCCGTCACCGACAGGGCGATGGTGTAATACAGCCCGTCGAGAAGGAACATCAGATTGCGCTGACCCGCCGGCGTCGTCGGATTGACGACATACCATCCCCAGTTTCCCGAACAGCCGGCCAGCGCGAAGAGGGTCAGCAACGGCCAGAATTTCAAAATCCGCATGATGCGCCCCTAGTTCCGCAGGATCTGCTGCAGGAATGTCTTGCAGCGATCACTTTCAGGCTCCGAGAAAAAGCGTTTCGGCGGCGCCATCTCGACGATCCGGCCGTGATCCATGAACACCATCTTGTCGGCGACATGGCTGGCAAAGCCCATTTCGTGGGTCACAACGATCATCGTCATGCCGGTGGCGGCGAGCTCTCCAATGACATCCAGCACCTCGGCGATCATTTCCGGATCAAGCGCCGAGGTCGGCTCGTCGAACAGCATGATCCGCGGTTCCATGCACAGCGCCCGCGCGATCGCCACCCGCTGCTGCTGGCCGCCCGACAGCTGGTCGGGGAATTTCTGCATCTGTTCGGGGATCCGCACCCGCTCGAGGTAATATTCAGCCAGCTCGCGCGCCGCCGCCGGAGCCAGACCGCGCGCCCGCAGGGGGCCAAGTGTCAGATTGTCGAGAATCGACAGATGCGGGAACAGATTGAACTGCTGGAACACCATGCCGACATTGTTGCGAAGCACGGCCCGGGCGGCGGCGCTGTCATCAACCGTCACACCATCAATCATGATCTCGCCGGCATCATGATGTTCCAGCCGGTTGATACAGCGGATCAGGGTCGATTTGCCGGACCCGGACGGGCCGCAGATCACCACCTTCTCGCTCGCTCCGATCTCGAGGCTGACCTCGTCGAGCGCCTGAAACGCGCCGAAGAACTTGCTGACATCCCGCATTCGAATGAGAGCTGCCGCGTCGCTATCCGGCCCTGCTGATTTTTTCGCTGGCATCACATTATCCTGATATTCGATGCCCCATCTGACCAGACAGCGCGGCAAGACGCAACGCTGACAATGCGACCTTATCCCGTCATCCGGCATGACTTTTCAAGACCATTGCCAAAAAGACCTTGAAAACACCGTCAACCGACCTCGCCCACCCAAGTGAAATTGCGATTGACGCCAGCGCCACCCGGGCTCACGATGCAACAGTTAATTCTAATGTTCATAAGCGTGGCTTGCCGGTTCTGGGGGGAATGCATGGCAGCGTGGATTGAGATGATTGGTGATGCCGATGCCGGACCCGCATTGCGGGCGGCACTCGACAACGCCAGAACACCGCACGGCACTGTCGATAATGTGATGCGGGTGCATTCGCTGCGCCCCAATACGATGACCGGGCATGTGGTGCTGTACCGCGCCGCGCTTCATGACGACGCCAACACCTTGCCAACCTGGCTGCAGGAGACCATAAGCTCCTATGTCTCGGTGCTGAATGACTGCGCCTATTCCTTTGCCAACCACTGGAAGAACGCCGCGCATCTGATCGGTGACGCGCCCCGCGCCGCGCAGATCGAGGCGGCGATTCGCGCGCGCTCCCCGCAGGATGTGTTTGACGGCGCCGAACTGGCGCTGATGCGCTATGCCGAAAAACTGACTGTCGCACCGGATGAGATGGAAGAGGCGGATGTGATCGCCCTGCGCGAGGCCGGGCTGGATGACGGCGCGATTCTCGAGGCCAACCAGATCATCTGTTACTTCAATTATGTGAACAGAAGCATCAACGGCCTTGGTGTGACGACGGACGGAGACGTCATCGGTTACTACGCCGACTGACCGGTCTTGGGGTGAGACGATGAACAACCAGATGCACGGATTTGTGGCAGCGGAAGATGCCCCTCTCCAGGACATGGACCTTGCGCGCAGCGCCGGCGCGGCCAATCTGATCGACAATTGCCTTGGCAATGTCGAGGGCATGACAATCCTGCTTGTCTGCGAGGACCCGCGGCACGGATGGTATGACAGCGCCGCCCCGGACCGTGTTCACCGCGAGCTGCTGGCGCGCGGCGCCGCGGTCAGGCGGATGATGGTCGATCTGCCGGAAAACAGCCCGAACGCAGATGTGCAGGCGGCGATGAACGAGGTTGATCGTGTGATTTTCTTCTCGCGGCTTGGCGATCAGGGACGCTTTGACTGGCATTATACCGGCCCGCCCTGCGTGATGAGCTATACGCTGAATGAGGACATGCTCGAGGGTGGCCACGGATCACTCGATCATCTGTCGATGTGCCGGTTGAAGGCGGCGATTGACGAGGTGACCCTTGGCGCTGACCACATCCGTGTGACCTGCCCGCTGGGGACATATTTCGAGGGCAGCCCGGCCGCCACCGCGACAAGCGGCAGCGAGGTCGTCATTCACCGCTTTCCAATGGGCATCCCGCAACCTGTCCTGGCCGAGGGTTTCAGTGGCAAGGCGGTGCTTTCACATTATCTGACACCGACCGGATCAAGGATCTACACACCGGAATATCTGCCGCTTCGCGACCCCGTCACCGCGCATTTCGAGGCAAGCCGTATCACCGGATTTTCCGGCCCGGCAGATCTGGTGGCCACTGTCGAGACGCATTACGAACGGGTGGCGACGGAATTTGGCCTGGATGGCTACAACATCGATTCCTGGCATGCCGGCATCCACCCGCTGATGTCCTATGATCAGCCGGCGGCGCTGGACCCGCTGCGCTGGTCCGGAACGGTCTTCCAGCACCCGCGACTGCTGCATTTTCACACCTGTGGCAGCGGGCCGCCAGGGGAAATCTGCTGGATGATCCTCGACCCGACAATAGAGGTTGACGGGATCGCGCTGTGGGAGCGCGGACAGCTTCACCCCGAGCGGTTCGCCGCGACAGCGCGGATTCTTGACGCCGACCCGGCGCTTGCCGCCGCCTTCCGGACGCCGGCAGGCCCGGTCGGGGTTGAACCCG
>JAYQDX010000010.1:24606-31403 GCA_038138545.1 Rhodobiaceae bacterium
CGGCCGCATCTTCCCCGGCAGACCCGGCCACGGCGTCACCATTTCAGACGTCACAAGGGGCGTGAGAGATGGCTGATATCGAGACCGAATTCATCCGCGATTGCTGGTATGTCGCCGGCTGGAGCACCGATTTCACGCATGCGCTGACACCGCTGCGAATCCTTGACGAACCGGTCGTCATCTTCCGCACCGAGGCCGGTATGCCGGCGGCGCTGGAGGATGCCTGCCCGCACCGCAAGCTTCCTCTGTCAAAGGGGCGGCTCATCGGCGAGACGGTCGAGTGCGGCTATCATGGTCTGACCTTCGACTGCAGCGGCGCCTGTGTGAGGGCGCCGACACAGGATGGGCCGCCGCCGGCCGGCGTGAAGGTCAGATCCTATCCGGTGGTTGATCGCTGGGGGATCCTGTGGATCTGGATGGGGGATGAGGCCGCGGCCGATCCGGACAGCATCATCGAGATTCCGAATTACGACAATCCGGCCTGGGGGCGGACCCCCGGCGGCAGCATGGATATCGCCTGCCATTATCTGTATGTCATCGATAATCTGCTCGACCCGTCGCATGTCGCCTGGGTGCATGTCTCGTCCTTTGCCGGCGCCGGCACCGGCAATTTGCCGCTTGATATCGAGAAACTCGATGACGGCATCATCGTGTCGCGCTGGGTCATGGACGCGCCACCACCGCCCTATTACGAACCGATCCTGCCCTTCTCCGGCAATTGTGACCGCAAACAGCATTATGAATGCCGGCTTCCCTCGACCGCCATCAACATGTCGGTCTACAGCCGCGCCGGCACCGGCGGCGACGACGCCAACCTGCCGGATGATGTCTTCCTGAACATCTCCTATAATTTCATGACCCCGGTCGATGCCGACAACACACGGTATTTCTGGTTCCAGCACCGCAATTCCGACCCCGACAATGACGAGATGTCCCGGCAGATGTTCGAGGGTGCCAAAGCCGCCTTCATCGAGGATCGTGACGTGCTGGTCGAGGTCCATCGCGGCATGAAGGAAAGTCCGACCCGGCATATCAATCTGGGAATCGACGCCGGCGCGATGCGGTTTCGCAAGATGGTCGAACGCCGGATCGACGGTGCCGCCAAGGTCGATTGATTGGCCCTGCGACGACATGGCACTGGCCGGAAATCGCCAAAACTGTCCAAAAAACGCAAGGAGCGGTTGCAGACACTTGATGTAATGGCCATCTGGGGTCTACCTTTTAAGGACAGTTTGTCGCACCCGAACTCAACAAGGAGTCGTTCCATGAAGTTATTTAAGTATGCGCTTACCGCCTTTGCGCTGGTCTGTGCCGCCATTCCGGCGCACGCGCAAAACACCCTCCAGGATATTCTGTCAGGCGGCGTTCTCAAGGTCGGCACGACCGGCGACTGGAACCCGATGACAATGAAGGATCCCGCCACCAACAGCTATACCGGCTATGACATCGATGTGATGACCGAGCTGGCCAAGGATCTCGACGTCAAGATCGAGTTCGTGCCGACTGACTGGAAGACGCTGGTCAGCGGTGTCGTTTCGGGCAAGTACCACATGACCGGATCGGCCTCGATCTCGCCGGCGCGCGCCAAGGCGGCAGGCTATTCGAACAGCTATTTCTCGCTTGCCACCGTGCCGCTGACGCTGAAGAAAAATGCCGGCAAGTTCACTGACTGGGCCGATCTGGACAAGGCAGACGTGACCGTCGCGGCGACGCTCGGCACGACGCAGGAAAAGCAGGTCAAGCAGTTCTTCCCGAACGCCGCGCACAAGATTGTTGAAGCCCCGGCCCGTGACTTCCAGGAAGTTCTCGCCGGCCGTGCCGACGCGCATATCACCTCGAATGTCGAGGCGTACAAGCTTGTCGCGAAATATCCCGAGATGATGGTGGTGCCGGTCTCCGCGCCGAAGGCACGGACCCCCATCGCCATGCTGCTGCCGCAGGGCGACCAGGTCTGGATCAATTATGTCAACACCTGGATCAAGCTGAAGACCGAGCGCGGTTTCTTCGATTCACTTGGCAAGAAATGGCAATTGTCGAACTGACACGGCAACAAAAACCGACGGGCGGGAGATTGCTCCCGCCCTTTTTTTGTCCGCACCGGGGGCATCGATGACGATCACACTCTACAATGTCGCTGTCAGCAGCTATGGCGCGAAGGTACGGATCATACTGCGTCACAAGGCGCTGGAATGGACCGAGATTTCGCCACCCGACGGCTATGGCAGCGATGCCTATCGCCAGATCGTGCCGGCCGGCACGGTGCCGGCAATCATCCATGACGGGCTGACCCTCGCCGATTCCGAGGCCATCGCCGAATATCTGGATGAACGGTTCCCGTCGCCGGTCATGATGCCCGGCGATATCGGTTCTCGGGCACGCGCGCGTGAACTGTCGCGCTTTCACGACACGCGCCTGGAGCCGGTTCTGCGGTCTTTTTTCGGACAGGTCGCGCCGGACAGCCGCAACGCCGATTTCATTGCCGGGAATGCGCGCCTTCTCCAATCACGGCTCGACCAGCTTGCGATCATGGCGTCGCCGTCACCGCTGCTGACCGGCGATTCTCTGGCGATCGCCGATTGCGGCTTTGTCGCCAGCTTCGCCATCCTCGATCTGCTGCAGGAATGCCTTGATCTGCCAGTCGCCCTGCCGGACGATCTGTCAGGCTATGCCGGGGCGCTGGCCGGGCATCCGTCGGTCAGTGACGAGGATTCGCGCTACCGTACGGCACTTCGTGACTGGGCGGCGGCAAAAGGCGCGCTTTGACTTGCCGTGCATGATCCGGCATTTGCCTTTTCGCCGGCGCTGTGCGCTAATCCATACATGACCCCACAGATACGAGTCTCGATGTGATCGCCAGATTCACATCGCTTTCGCCGGCACTGCAGGCGGCGCTGATGATGTTGCTGGCAATGCTGCTCTTCACCATGATGGGGATCTTCATCCGCCTGTCCTCAGCCTTCGTGCCGGTTGTCGAGATTGTTTTCTTCCGGAATTTTCTGGCGCTTCTGATCCTCGCGCCCATGCTGATCCGCAGCGGCGCATCCAGCATCCGGATGAACCGTCCGAAATTGTTCTTTGCCCGGGCCTCGGTCAATTTCATCGGCATGTTCAGCGGTTTTACCGCCGTCACGCTGATCCCGCTTGCCGACATGACGGCGCTGACCTTCACCAGCCCGATCTTCGTGACCATCGGTGCCGCGCTGTTTCTTGGCGAGGTGATCCGGATGCGGCGGATGATGGCGATCGCGGTCGGCTTCATCGGCGCGCTGATCATTCTTCGCCCCGGCCTTGTCGAGGTGTCGACAGGCGCCATGCTGGCGCTTGTCAGCGCTCTGACCATCGCCATCGCCAGCCTGATCGTGAAGAAGATGACGAAGACCGAATCCGCTTCCGCCATCGTCTTCTGGATGGTGATGATGCAGGCGCCCATCGCGCTGGTGCCGGCATTGTTCGTCTGGGAATGGCCAACCGCCGAGGCCTGGCTCTATCTGTGGGGCATGGCGCTGGCAGGCACGGCGGCGCATGTGTTGCTCACCCGCGCCTTCGGCATGGTCGAGATCACCAGCCTGCAACCGCTGGAATTCGCCAAGCTGCCCTTCGCCGTGGTGCTGGCATGGATGGTATTCGGCGAGTGGCCGGATCTCTGGATCTGGCTTGGCGGCGCGGTCATCTTTGCCTCGACCGCCTATATCACGCGTCGCGAGGCGCTGGCGAAACGCGGATCACCGCCACGGGATGTCGAAATCAGGGCGCCACTATAACCGCTCAGACGACCCGCCAATGGATCGGCACCATCGGGTCGAAGACCGTCAACGCGCCCTCTTCCGTCGCCCGGTTCCGTGGCACCGGTTGCGGCATGTCCTCGCGGACCAGCGTCACCGTACCGTTATTCGGCGCAACGCCATAGAACGCCGCGCCATGGCGTGCCACGAACCCGTCCAGCCGGTCGAGGGCATCCGCCTCCTCGAAGATCTGCGCGAGGCATGGCAGCGTGTTCGGCGCCGTATAGATGCCGGCGCATCCGCATTCCGACAATTTCGCGGCGTCAAGATGCGGCGCACTGTCGGTGCCGAGGAAAAAGGACGGGTCACCGGAGGTGGCGGCGACGACAAGGGCACGTCGATGGCTCTCGCGCTTGGCGACAGGAAGGCAGTAATAATGCGGCCTGATCCCACCAGCGAGGATGTGGTTCCTGTTGATGAAGAGGTGATGCGTTGTCAGGGTGGCGGCGATATTCGCCCCGCCATCACGGACATAGCCGATGCCATCGGCGGTGGTGACATGCTCCATCACCACCCGCAGCTCCGGCAGATCTTTGCGAAGCGGGTCAAGAACACGTTCGATGAACACCGCCTCGCGGTCGAAGATATCGATCTCGGGATCGGTGACCTCACCATGAACGCATAGCGGGATTCCGGCCCCTGCCATCGCCTCGAGCACCGGCATCACGGCATTGATATCGCGAACGCCGGAGGCTGAATTCGTGGTTGCGCCGGCCGGGTACAGCTTCACCGCCATGATGATGCCGTCACGCGCCGCGGCGACCAGATCGTCGGCCTGCGTGGTCTCGGTCAGATAGAGGGTCATCAGTGGCGTGAAGTCGGCACCGGCAGGTACCGCCGCAAGGATACGGTCTCGATAGGACGCCGCATCGGCACCGGTGACAACCGGCGGCACCAGGTTCGGCATGATCAGCGCCCGCCCGAAATCGGCGGCGCTGTCAGGTGTCACAGTATCCAGCATGGAACCATCGCGAAGATGAAGATGCCAGTCATCCGGGCGGGTCAGGGTCAGGCGGCGGGTCATCTCTGGCATCCTCTATGGACTCCTCTGCGGCTATCATCTGGCGGGGGCGCACCCTGTCTGGCTAGCATTCCGGCCGGACGCAGGCAAGCCGGACTCAAGCAGGCCGGACGCGTTTGACAATATGGCACCCGGACCGGCATCATGACCGGCATCTGGAAGGAGCCCTCAGATGGAGCGATCCCGCAACGAAACGTTGGTCTTTGAGTTTCTCGACGCCGCTGGCAAACCGGTCAGCGCCTACGAGATTCTGGATGCGCTTCGCGAAGACGGGCTGCGCGCGCCGTTGCAGGTCTATCGCGCGCTGTCGAAGCTGATCGATTCAGGCGTGGTACACCGGATCGAGAGCCTGAACGCCTTTGTCGCCTGCAAGCACCATGAGTGCAGCGGCACCGCGGTCAGCATTTTCATGCTGTGCGAGCGCTGCGACAACGTCACCGAGGCCATCGACACAAGCACCGCGGCCGCGCTGACGGCGCTTTGCGCCGCCCGCAATTTCAGCGGCACCCGCCAGATGATCGAGCTTACCGGTGTCTGCGCGGCCTGCCAGACTGCGCAGCATTAGGACACACCGGCCCGACTGCGCCCAAACCTTCAAAAACCCGAAGGTTCACAAGACTAGACATTCAAAAGAAGATATTCGCGCTCCCACGGGCTGATCACCTCGAGAAAGGCATCGGACTCGCCACGCTTGACCTCGATAAACAGTTTCACGAACTGCTCGCCGAGAATTTCCTGCAGCGGGCCGGCCCTTTCCAGCGCATCGAGCGCGATATCGAGGTTGCGCGGCAGCGTTGTCAGATCCTCGCCGCTGACGGTACGCGGGCGGGTGGGACGGCGCTGTTCCTTCAGGCCAAGCCAGATCGCGGCGAGGCTGGCGGCGATCGCCAGATAGGGGTTCGCATCCGCCCCGGGAACACGGTTCTCGATCCGTCGGTTGGCCGGATCACCGGTCGGAACACGAAGACCGACCGTCCGGTTGTCCATGCCCCAGGCAAGGTTGGTCGGCGAATCCTCGGTCAGCGAATGCCGGCGATAGGAATTCACATAAGGCGCCATCAGCGCCATCGCCCCTGAAAGATAGCGCTGCATGCCGGCAAGCGCGTGAAAGAAGGCCTCGCTGTCCTCGCCCTCCTCGGTGACGAACAGATTGCGTCCGGTTTCCAGATCACGCACCGACAGATGGACATGCATCGCGCTGCCCGGCTGGTCCTGCATCGGTTTTGCCATGAAGGTGGCGTGAAGATTGTGGTTCAGCGCTGTCTGCCGCACCGTCCGCTTGAACAGGAAGGCCTGATCGGCAAGTTCCAGCGCGTCACCATGGTTGAAATTGATCTCCATCTGCGCCGCCCCGGCCTCATGGCTCAGCGTGTCGATATCGATCTTCTGCACCTCGCAGTGATCATAGATATCCTCGAACAGCGGGTCGAATTCGTTGACCGCGTCGATGCCATAGGCCTGGCGCGCCTTCTCGGCCCGCCCCGACTTGCCTTTCGGGCTGACAAGCGGATTGTTGGCGTCGGCGCTCTGCTCGACAAGGAAGAATTCCAGCTCCGGCGCGACGACGGGCTTCATGCCGGCATCCTCGAACAGCGCCAGCACGCGTTTCAGCACCGCGCGCGGTGTGAAGGGCACGATCCGGCCCTCATGGTCACAGGCGTCATGGATGATCTGCGCCGTCGGCTCGTCATACCATGGCACCAGCCGGCAGGAATTGGCGTCCGGGCGCAGGATCACATCGGCGCCGATTTCATTCAGCACCTCACTGTCCAGATAGGCGCCGGTGACCGACTGGCCGAAGACATATTCAGGCAACCGCAAGCCACCCGATTCGGCAGCCGGGATGAATTTATGCACCGGCAGGATCTTGCCACGCGGAATGCCGGCAATATCGCTGACAAGACATTCCACCTCGGTGATCGACTGTTCGGTCAGCCAGCCATGCATGTCGAAAGTCATGCAATATCTCCTGTTGCGGGGGCTCCTGTTGCGGG
>JAYQDX010000010.1:31503-39767 GCA_038138545.1 Rhodobiaceae bacterium
CTCCTGTTGCGGGGGCTCCTGTTGCGGGCAAAATCACCTCAGAGCCCAAGCTCGTCCGCCGTCTTGTCGAGCGCCGCCGCCGCCATGTTGACGGTGGCGTCGATATCATTTCGCCCGAAGGTCAGCGGCGGCGACAGGATCATGGCGTCGCGCACCGCGCGCATCATCAACCCGCCGGCGATGGCGTGATCGCGGCAGATCACGCCGGCAGCCCCGGTATCGGCGAACATTTCCGGCCCGTCCCCGGATTTCACCAGCTCGATGGCCGCCAGCATGCCGAATGTCCGCACCTCGCCGACGATCCGGTGATCGGCCAGCGGCGCCAGTGCGGCGGCAAGATAGGGCCCGGTATCGGTGCGCACCCGTTCGATCAGGCCCTCGCGTTCGATCAGGTCGAGATTGGCCAGCGCCACCGCGGCGGCAACGGGATGACCGGAATAGGTGAAGCCGTGATAGAACTCGCCGCCATCGGCGATCAGCCTGTTCGCCACCCGGTCTCCGACCATCACCGCCGACATCGGCACATAGCCCGAGGTCAGCCCCTTGGCCAGCGTCATCATGTCGGGCTGCAGACCCATCTTCTGGCTGGCGAACCATTCACCAGTGCGCCCAAACCCGGTGATCACCTCGTCGGCGATGAACAGAATGTCATGCTGTCGGCATATTTCCTGAATATGGTCGAAATAGCCTTGCGGCGGGATGATCACCCCGCCGGCGCCCTGTACCGGCTCGGCGATAAAGGCGGCGACCCGGTCGGCGCCGACCTCGTCAATCCGCTCGGCAAGCCAGGAGGCGGCATTGGCGGCGAAGGCGGCCTCGTCCTGATTGCCCTGATAGACAAAGCCATAGGGCGGGCGGATATGTTCGAAATCGGGTTCATGCGCCGCCTGTTCATGCATCGCCGACATGCCGCCCATGCTGGCCGCCATCACGGTGCTGCCGTGATAGCCATAGTCGCGGCCGATGATCACACGCTTTTCGGGCTTGCCCTCCAGCGCCCAGAAATGCCGCACCATCCGGATGATGGTGTCGTTCGCCTCCGATCCGGAATTGGCATAGAAGACATTGTTCAGACCATCCGGCGTGATCGCGGCAAGCCGCGCCGAAAGTTCGGCAACCGGCCGGTTGCTGGTCTTGAAGAAGTTGTTGTAATAGGGCAACTCGGCCATCTGGCGGGCAGCGGCCTCGACAAGTTCCTGCCGGCCATAGCCGACATTCACGCACCACAGGCCGGCCATGCCGTCGAGGATCCTGTTGCCCTCGCTGTCATGGATGTAATGACCGTCGGCATGGGTGATGATCCTGGCACCATGCTTGCGCTGCTCGGCGTAATCGGTGAAGGGTGCCATATGGTGCGCCGAATCCAGCGCCTGCCATTCGCCGGTCGAAAGGTCGTCGAGTGTCATGTCAGCACCATTTCATGTCAGCACCATTTACAGCTTTGTCAAACCTGATCCATGCGCTTCGGCTTGATCAACTGTGTGGCGTCAGCCTACCTTGAGGCAACGGGTTTCGCAAACAGTCGAAATCGACCTTTTCCGGATCATCAAAGGGCATCGACCGATGACAGGCGGCAGCATCTACGAGACCGAATATGGCGAGCGGCCAACCTATCCGCATCCCGATGGCCAGATCGACGCCGATGTTGCCATCATCGGTGGCGGGCTGACCGGCATTTCTGCGGCGCTGACGCTTGCCGAGGCCGGCATCAGGGCTGTTGTTCTCGAGGCTGGCGCGGTCGGTGCCGGCGGGTCGGGCCGCAATGGCGGCCATCTGTGTCAGGGCTGGCCGAATGATTTCGACAGGATCAGCCGGCAGCTGAGCCCGGACGAGGCGGATATCGCCTGGCAGGCCAGCATGGAGGCGGTGGAGCTGGTGAAACAGCGGATTGGCCGGTATTCCATCAATTGCGATCTGAGCTTTGGATATCTTCACGCCGCGCTGCACCGGCGACAGATGAAGGGTCTCGATTCCTGGCAGGCCGAATGGGAGGCCCGCGGCTATGACCATTTCACCCGCCTTGGCGACAGTGCCGCGCTGTCAGAACATATCGGCAGCGACGCCTATGTCGGGGCGATTCACGACACCGGGTGCGGCCATATCCAGCCACTGAAATATCTGCATGGGCTGGCCCGCGCCGCGACCATCCTCGGGGCCAGCATCTATGAACAGGCACCAGTGAAGAAGATCCTTCGCGGGCCACGCAAGACATTGCTGATCGAGGGCGGCGCCTCGGTCAACGCGCCGATTGTGATGCTGTGCGGCAACGCCTATCTGGCCGATGTCGGATTGCCGGAAATGCGGCGGCGGCTTGCCCCCGTCACCTCGTCCATCCTCGCGACAAGACCGCTCTCGGACAATATGGTCAAACAACTGCTGCCGACCGGCGCCGCCGTGGCCGATGAGAACGCGGCGCTGAACTATTACCGGATCGATGGTCGCAACAGGATGATCTTCGGCGGCCGGGCAAGCTACACGAATGTCGATTTCGGCGATGTCGAGCCCGATCTGCGGCGGCGCATGACGGCGGTGTTCCCGTTGCTGGCCGATGCCGAGACCGAGCAGGTCTGGTCGGGCAGGATCGGCATCACGGTAAACCGTATCCCGCATTTCGGCCGGACCGATGACGACATCTATTTCGTGCAGGGATTCTCCGGCCATGGCGTCGCCCTGTCCGGACAGTCCGGCGCCATGCTGGCGAAGGCCGTCATCGGCGATGCCAGCCAGTTCGACGTGATGAGCAAGCTGACCCACATGCCGTTCCCTGGCGGGCCGCTGCGCACCCCGGCGCTGGCGCTTGGCATGGCCTGGTTCAAATTGCGTGACCAGCTGAGACTCTGACCGGCCGGATGCCTAGACCCGCCCGACCGGACGCGGCACGGCACCATTTTTCTTCGCGATCACGGCGCACCAGTCAAACGCCATGCTGGCAGCGGCAATCGCCGTGATCTCGGCATGGTCGTAGGCCGGCGCGACCTCGACAAGATCCATCCCGATCAGGTTCAACGGTTCCAGCCCGCGGATGAATTCCAGCCCCTGCCAGCTTGCCAGCCCGCCGGCAACCGGTGTTCCGGTTCCCGGCGCAAAGGCCGGGTCAAGCCCGTCAATATCGAAGGACAGATAGACCGGCGCACCGCCGGCGCGATCCCGCACAATCTCCATCGCCGCGTCGATGCCGTTGCGGTGGACCCACGGGCTGGTCAGGATCTCGAAACCGTGATCGCTGTCATTATAGGTGCGAAGCCCGACCTGCGTTGAGCTGGCAACATCGATCAGCCCCTCAGCCGCCGCGCGCGCGAACATCGTGCCATGATCGAACCGCGTGCCATCGTCGGGCCAGGTATCGCAATGCGCGTCGAACTGGACCAGCGCCAGCGGCCCGTATTTCGCCGCATGCGCCTTCAACAGCGGATAGGCCACCGAATGATCACCGCCAAGGCTGAGCATCATCGCACCGGACTCCAATATGCCGGCGGCATGCGATTCGATGCTGTCGAACACGCCTGTCGGGTGGTGCGGGTCGATGAAACAGTCGCCATAATCGACCGCAGACAGGGTTTCGAACGGGTCGAAGCCGAACGGGAAGTGCTTCAGTTCGGCAAGCTGCACCGACCCCGCCCTGATGGCGCGTGGCCCAAGCCGGCATCCCGACCTGTAGGTCACCGCATTGTCATAGGGAATGCCGCTGATCACGATGTCGACACCGTCAAGATCGCGGCTGTAGCGGCGGCGGGCAAAGCTGAGCGCACCGCCATAGGTCATCTCGGCCCAGCTGCCGCGACCCTCGCCATCACGGAACGCCTGGTCGCCGCGCGGGTGATCCGCTCCCTCGTTCTGTCCACTCATGGCTGGCTGCCTTTCTCCTCGGCCACCGCACGACCGGTGGCATTGCGATAGATGATGATGCTGGCGGCGATCACGCTTGCCGCCACAAGGGCGATCATGATCGTCGCCAGTGCGTTGATTTCCGGCGTCACACCGAGCCTGACCTTGGAAAATACGACAATCGGCAGGGTCGAGCTTCCCGGTCCGCTGACGAAACTGGCGATGACGAGATCGTCAAAGCTGAGCGTGAAGGCAAGAAGCCAGGCGGCGACAACCGCCGGCGCGATGATCGGCAGGGTGATCGAGAAAAAGATATAGGGCTGTGTCGCGCCAAGGTCGGATGCCGCCTCCTCGATCGACATGTCGAAATCGCGAAGCCGCGACTGCACGACGACGGCGGCGAAACACATGCCGAATGTCGTGTGGGCGATGATGATGGTGTCGATGCCGCGACCGGCCGGCCAGCCGAAGAATCCCTCCATCGCGATGAACAGCAACAGCAAGGACAGGCCGGTTACAACCTCGGGCATCACCAGCGGCGTGCTGGCCAGCGCGCTGAGCAGCAGGCGAAACCGGAAATTGCCATAACGCACGAAGGCCAGCGCAATCAGCACCCCGAATATGGTCGACAGCGTGGCGGCGTTCACCGCCACCCATAACGACTTGGCAAGCGCCGACAGCACCTGGTCGTTCTGCATCAGCTCGCCATACCATCTGGTCGAGAACCCGGCCCATACCGAAACAAGGCGACTTGCGTTGAAACTGTAGACCACCATCACCACGACCGGCACATACAGGATGCCGAAGCCGATGATGGCAAGCCACAGCGCCGGCCATGAGATGCCGCGCCTCATGACGCGCCTCCCTGCCCCTCGGCCCGGTCAAGCGCCGTCTCGCGCCCGTCCTGATAGCGGGCATAGATAATCGGCAGCGCCAGAATCGCCAACAGCAGCATGGCGATGGCCGAGGCCACCGGCCAGTCGCGGTTGCGGAAGAATTCGGTCCACAGCACCTTGCCGACCATGATCTGTTCGGGCCCGCCAAGAAGCGCCGGAATGACGAACTCACCCACCGCCGGAATGAAGACAAGAAGGCTGCCGGCGATGATACCGGGCATTGTCAGCGGCAGCACAATGGTGACAAACACCCCGGCACGCGAGGCGCCCAGATCGGCGGCGGCATCAAGAAGATCATCCTCGAGCCTGATCATCACCGCATAGAGAGGCAGGATCATCAGCGGCAGATAGGTCAGCAGCATGCCCATATAGATCGAGAAATCGGTCTGCATCATCCTGATCGGCGTGTCGATCACCCCTAGAAACATCAGCATGCTGTTGATGAAACCGTTCGGGTTCAGCAATCCGATCAGCGCGTAGATCCGCAGCAGGCTGGAGGTCCAGAAGGGCAGCATCACCAGGACCAGAAGGATCGCCCGCTGGCGCGGGTTCGATCTGGCGATCCACCAGGCCATCGGATAGGCGAAGAGAAGGCAGATCAGCGTCGAGACAGAGGCCAGCCGCAGGCTGTTGCCGGCCGGGCCGATATAATCCTGCCAGTAATCCAGCAGCAGGCCGTAATTCTCGAGATTGAAATTGGTGAAGAATCCGTCCTCATCAAAGCCCCAGAGCGGGGCGAAGGGCGGGATCCCCCGGCGCGCCACAGTGAAGGATGTCTGTGCCACCTCGACGAGCGGCAGCAGGAAGAAGACCAGCAGCCACACCAGCGGCAGCGCGACGACAAGACGCCGGCCATGACGCGAGAGCCATTGTCGTGCCGCCACCATCGCCGTCAGTCCCTGAGCAGCACGATGTCGGCCGGATCAAAGCTGACAAAGCCGGGCTGTTCCCATTCCAGCGGCGCGACATCACCGCGCCGGTTCGGCTGCGTCAGTTTCAGACGAACGCCATCCGGCCCGATCACCCGGTAGTTTGTCGCCACACCGGTGAAGGCCAGATCCTCGACCGTCACCGGAATTTCGTTGACGCCACCGCCGGGGTCCCGGCCAAGCGCGATCTTTTCCGGCCGGATCGCCATGCGGACAGCGTCACCGACGGCAAAGCCGCCGGGATCGACCGCTGTCACGCTGACCACACCGTCAATCGACACGAAGCCGTCATCAAGGGATGTGACGATACCGTCAAGAAAACTGACAGTGCCGAGGAAATCGGCGATGAACCGGTTGCGGGGACGGTCATAGAGCGTGCGCGGTGTGTCGACCTGGACCAGCCTGCCGGCATCCATCACACCGATCCGGCTGGCAAGCGTCATCGCCTCTTCCTGGTCATGCGTGACGACGATGAAGGTTGTCTCCAGCCGTTCCTGGATATCGACAAGCTCAAACTGCGTATCCTCGCGAAGTTTCTTGTCGAGCGCGGCCAGCGGTTCATCGAGAAGCAGCAATTTCGGCCGGCGAGCCAGCGCCCGCGCCAGCGCCACCCGCTGACGCTGACCACCCGACAGCTGGTGCGGTTTGCGCCCGCCCATGCCGGTCAGCCTGACAAGCCGCAGCAATTCCTCGAGCCGCGCGGCAATCTCGGGCTTTGGCAGCCCGGCCCGCCGCAAGCCATAGGCGATGTTGTCCGCCACCGACATGTGCGGGAACAGCGCATAGTTCTGGAACATGATATTGACCGGCCGCGCCGCCGGCGGCACCGCCGCCATGTCGATGCCGTCGATCTCGATGCTGCCGCTGTCGGCCCGTTCGAACCCGGCCAGCATCCGAAGCAATGTCGTCTTGCCACATCCGGACGCCCCAAGCAGACAGAACAGCTCGCCGCGGTCGATATCAAGCGACAGGTCGTCGACCGCCACCACATCGCCGAACCGCCGCGTCACATTCCTGATTCGGATGAAGGGGGACATGGACAACCTATGAGGCGTGGCGGGGACAAGGCAGGGAGCCGGAAACAGCGCCGCCGCCAGTACATATATACCGGCGGCGGAACAATGGCTGGCGCATGTCTTTCAGGCTCAGCTGCCTGAGGAGAAACGTGACCAGACGCGGGTCACCGCCCGGTCGAGCCTGGCGTCATAGACCGGCACGACAAACAGGTTCTTCTTTGCCTCCTCGGTCGGGTAGATTCCAGGATGCTCCAGAATTTCGGGGTCGATCGAGGGTTTGGCGCCCTCGCTGCCGCTGGCATACCACACATAGTTCACATTGTTTGCCGCGACATCGGCGCGAAGCATGTAGTCGATGAACCTGTAGGCATTGTCGAGATTCTTCGCATCGGCCGGGATGGCGAAATGATCAAACCACAGATTCGTGCCCTCTTTCGGGATGTAATATTCGATGACATGTCCGTTCTCGGCTTCCTCGGCGCGATAGGCGGCCTGGAACGCGTCGCCCGACCACATGATCGCGGCGCAGATATCACCATTCGCGATGTCATTGATCGACTGGCTGGAATGGATATAGCGAAGATGTGGCTGGACCGCGTTCAATATCTCGCCGGCAGCCTCGAAATCCCTGGCGTCGGTGCTGGTGCCGTCACCACCCATATAGGCGATGACATTCGGCAGCACATCGGTCGGCGCGTCAAGGATGACCACACCGCAATCCTCCAGCTTCGAGGCATATTGCGGGTCGAGGATCAGCGACCAGCTGTCGGTCGGCGCGTCGGCGCCGAGACGTTCCTCGATCATCGCCGCATTATAGGCGATTCCGGTTGTCCCCCACATATAGACGGCACCGGCATTGTCGACCCCGATCTGGTTGTTGGCGAAACTCTGCACCTGCATGTCCTGGCTGCTGTAATTGCCAAGCCGTGCCAGATCGAGATCCTGATAGGCACCGGCCTCGCGGCCGCGGGCGAGGAAGTCACCTGTCGGCACGACAACATCGTAGCCTGACGAGCCAGCCAGCATCTTGGCCTCGAGGACCTCGTTCGAATCATACACATCATAGGTCACCTTGATGCCGGTCTCGGCCTCGAAATTGGCGATGGTGTCCTCGGCGATATAGTCCGACCAGTTATAGACGTTCAGCACCTCTTGTGCCTGTGCGGCGCCGGCAATGACGGTGGCGGCAAGGGCCGGCAGAATGATGCGGGTTTTCGCTTGGTGTTTCATGGGAGTCTCCGGGATGTTGAGAGGCTGGACAGGTGTCACTGACCTTCACCGCCAGCCGGGCATTCCAATTCATTGACTGGAGTATGCGGCTGGCAATTAAATCGAGTCAACCGAAAGCAAACCGCCTGTCTCCGGGCGTCAGCGGGCATCAGCAGCCATCACGGCGGCTGTTTACCGCAAGGTTCGAGGCCGACAGGGGCCCAGCATGGACAAGGTTGTCAGGCCAGCGCCAGCCAGAACCGAACCGCCATCGCGACCGGCCATCCATGGCTGGCCTCACCATGGCGGGCACGCTGGCAATCCCCGCTGAAAGGCTGGCTTTACAGCCCTTGGGGAAGCGTCTATAACCTCGGCGGTTTACGTGGCCT
>JAYQDX010000011.1:0-38348 GCA_038138545.1 Rhodobiaceae bacterium
AGCAGCAGGACAGTCTGGTTCCCATCGACCCCATGACCTCGGACAACCGCCAGAAATTGTCGGATTGCCTGTCGAGGTCGGGGTGATGTTGCTGATCACCGCCGCCGACCAGACGGTGGCAAGCGAGATCGCCGCGGTGATCAACCCGCATCGTCCGCATTATCCGCTGACTGGTGACGGGCCGATGCTGAATGGCCTGAAATTCAGCTTCCCGCGCCCGCATCCGCAGGGCAGCCTTCGTGATCGCGACATGCATGGCGCGCAGGTGGCGCTATTGCTGGAATCGCTTGAGGTCTGACACATTCCGGCGCTGATATTCAGCCGTCATCGCCATTCACCACCACGGTCTGGCCGTTCAACGTATCCGAATTCGGACCGCACAGCGCCAACGCCGCCAGGCTCACCTCGGCCGGGGTGATCAGCCTGCCAGCCGGGCTCATATCGGCAAGAACGGCGCCGGCCTCATCAGCTGTCATGCCTGTCCGCTCGACAATGGTGGCGATGGAACGCGCCGTCATTTCGGTGTCGAGATAGCCGGGACACAGCGCATTCGCGGTGATGCCGGTTCCCGCCAGTTCGGCGGCGATTGATGTCACCAGCCCGTTCATCCCATGTTTGGAGGCGCTGTAGGCGCTGGCGTAGCGGTGCCCGGCCAGTCCGGTGATCGACGAGACGGCGACCAGCCGGCCCCATGATGCGTCAGCCTCGCGAAGCGCCCTGAGGCCGGCCCGAAATGTCAGGAAGCATCCGGTCAGATTGACCGCCATGATGCGCTGCCATTGGTCAAGCGAGGTGCGGTGGAACGGCGCGCTCTCGGCGATGCCGGCATTGGCGATGACGATATCGAAACTGCCGGTGGCGGCGAACAGCGCGTCGGTCGCGGCCTCGTCGGTCACGTCAAGCTGGTGTGCCGTGAGACGCGGTATCGACGCCACGGCGTCATCAAGCGGCGCGCGGCTGCGGCCGGCGATATGGACATCCGCGCCGACATTCGCGAAATCAGCCGCCAGCACACGACCAAGCCCGCCACCGCCGCCGGTAATCAGCACCCGTCTTCCAGAAAGATTCATGCCGGATGTCACCCTGTGTCGCCCCGGTGAGGCTGGCACTCGATTCGCAGAATTTCAAGTCCGGAACATCCGGCACGGGTTATATCGGGCGCAGCGCCGAAAATTGGACTGGCCATGGCAAGAGGAAGGCTGGCAGAGTGGCATCGTCGGCCCGCGCGCCATCGGGTCTCCTGCGCCAGCAGCGCCTTCACCAGCAGCGCCTTCAAGGGATATCATGTCGGCACATTCGGACCATGTCAGGCATTACCGGATCGGGCTGGCGGCGGTCATCGAGATCGACCGGCCGCCGGTCAACGCCATCAATCACGACATCCGCGCCGGTCTGATCGCGGCGCTGACGGCCATTGCCGATGATGCCGGGGTGGAACGGATCATTCTCGCCGGGGCCGGTGAGATCTTCGCCGCCGGTGCCGATGCCGGTGAATTCGACCTGCCGATGGCCCAGCCCGACCTGCCAATGGTGGTGGCGGCATTCGAGTCGGCCACGGTGCCGGTCATCGCCGCAATCAGGGGGGCCTGTCTTGGCGGCGGGCTGGAACTGGCGCTTGCCTGCCGCTGGCGGATTGCCGCTCCGAACGCGCAGCTTGGCCTTCCCGAGGTGATCCTCGGTGTCGTGCCGGGGTCGGGCGGCACACAGCGCCTGCCGCGGCTTGTCGGCATGAAGGCCGCACTTTCGCTGATCCCGGAGGGGCGCATTATCCGGGCCGCAGAGGCGCTGGAGATCGGACTGATCGACCAGCAGGGTGACGATCCGGTGGCGGCGGCGCTGGCGCTCGATATTGCTGATATTGACGGCCGGCCACCGGTCTCGCGGCTTCCGGCACCTTCACCCGACCCCGAATTGGCGGCAGCGGCGCTGGCCAGGGCACGCCGCCGGATGCCGCGCCAGCGCGCGCCCGAGGAGGCCATAAGGCTGATCGGGATTGCCGACAGCATGTCTTTCGAGGACGCGCTGGCCGAGGAGCGTGCCACCTTCCTCAGACTTCGCGGCAGCGACGAATGCCGCGCGCTTCGCCACATTTTCTTTGCCGAGCGCGGGGCGCGGGCGCCGGCGCATCTGAAGGCGGTGACGTCGGCACCGCTCGCCAGCACGATCGTCATCGGTGGCGGCACGATGGGGGCCGGTATCGCGCATGCGCTGGCGCGGGCGGGAAGCGCGGTGACGCTCATCGAGCGCGATGACGCGGCGCTGGACGCCGCACGACAACGCATGGCTGGTCTGTATGACGCGGCCGTCAGGCGCGGGTTGCTGCAGGCTGAGGTGGCGGATGCCGAACAGGGCGCGATCCGCTTTCAGGCTGGCTATGACGGCATCGAGAATGCCGGCCTGGTGATCGAGGCGGTGTTCGAGGACATGCAGGTGAAACGCGATGTTCTGACAACCCTTGATGTGGCGGCACCGCACGCGGTCCTGGCAAGCAACACCTCCTATCTCGACATCGACATCATGGCCGGCTGCCTTGCCGACCCGTCGCGGCTTGTCGGCCTGCATTTCTTCAGCCCGGCGCATATCATGAAATTGTTGGAGATCGTCCGCGGTGCGCGATCCTCGGATCGGGCGCTGGCGACAGGCTATGCGCTGGCGAAGCGCCTTCGCAAAATCCCGGTACAGGTCGGTGTTTGTGACGGCTTTGTCGGCAACAGGATGCTGCAAAGGGTGCGCGAGGCGGCGGAGCTGCTGCTTCTCGACGGGGCCGAAACGACGCAGATCGACCGCGTGATGCGGGAGTTCGGCTATGCCATGGGGCTTTATGAGACGCAGGATATGTCGGGGCTCGATATCGCCTGGGCGAACCGCAGAAGGCAGGCCGCGACCCGCGATCCGACTCGCCGCTACAGCCGCCTTTCCGATCTTGTCTGCGAGGCCGGTTGGCTTGGTCGCAAGACCGGCCGCGGCTGGTATGTCTATGAAGACGGCAAACTGGTCGGCCCGAATCCCGATCTGCCCCCGTTGATCGAGGCCGAGTCGGCGCGCCACGGCATCATCCGCCGCGAGATGGCCGATGATGTGGTGATGCGGACATTGTTGCTGGCGCTGATCAATGAATCGGCGGATATTCTTGATGAAGGGATCGCCGGTTCGGCCTCGGACATCGATCTTGTGCTTGTCCACGGCTATGGCTTTCCACGCTTTCGCGGCGGCCCGCTATGTCATGCCGACAGCATGGGTGTCGGCATGATCCGCGACCGGATTGCGGCCTTGCAGGAAACCGACCCGGTGATCTGGAGGCTGTCACCGCTGATCGAGCGGCTTGCGAATGATGGGGCCGGGTTTCTGCAACGGACCGCCCGCCAGCCTGCTTGAACGGTCGCAACGCCCGGATATATGATCGCGGCGCGAATCCAGTTTCCGCTTGAACGCGCCACGCCACGCGCTAGGTTGAAACATCAATACCGACTGGACTCTGAAAGAATTAGGGGGAGAAGAGCGATGATGAAAAGATTTGTCGCAGCGTCGTCAGCACTGGCGATGGCGATGGCCCTTCAGGCCGGTGCCGCACTTGCCGATGACGGCGCCAAACGTGGCGGCACCTTGATCTGGGCCGTACAGAACACACCCCGGCACCTGAACCCTGCCGTACAATCGGGAATCGCCACCGGCGAGCCCGGAAACCAGCTGTTCGCGGCGCCGTTGCGCTATGACGATGACTGGACGCCGCAGCCCTACCTTGCCGAAAGCTGGAAAACCTCTGCCGACGGCTTGACGGTGACGCTGAACCTGGTGAAGGGCGCCACCTTCCATGACGGCACGCCGATCACATCATCGGATGTCGCCTTTTCCATCAGGACGGTGCAGGAAAACCATCCCTTCAAGACGATGTTCGCGCCTGTCGACAGCGTCGAGACCCCGGATGACCACACCGCCGTGATCAAGCTCAGCAAGCCGCATCCGGCGCTGCTTCTGGCGATGTCCTCGCAGCTTCTGCCGATTATCCCCGAACATGTCTATGGCGATGGCCAGGACCCGAAGACGCATCCCGCCAATTCGGAGAATGTCGTCGGGTCGGGGCCGTTCAAGCTTGTCGAGTTCAAGCGTGACCAGCACATCATCCTCGAGCGGAATGATGATTTCTTCATCGAGGGCCGTCCCTATCTGGACAAGGTTGTCATGCGGATCATCAAGGATGGCGCGGCGCGAACCATCGCGCTGGAGAATGGCGAGGCACATCTCAGCGGTTTCGAGCAGAACCCGCGGGACATCAATCGCCTGAAAAAGGCCAGCGGCGTGACAGCGACAAGCGAAGGCGTCGCCTATGCCGCGATCGGCCCGATTGCCTGGCTTGCCTTCAACACAGCGTCTGACGGGCCGACCGGCAACAAGAAGGTCCGGCAGGCCATCGCCTATGCGGTTGACCGCGATTTCGTCAACAAGGCGATCATGCTCGGCACCTCGACACCGGCGCTGACCGGTATCCATCCCGGCTCGCCCTTCTATGAGCCGAATGTCGAGACCTATGACCTCGATCTTGACAAGGCGAACGCCCTTCTCGACGAGGCCGGCTATCCGCGCGGCGGTGACGGCACCCGTTTCAAGCTGATGGTCGATTATGGATGGGCCGGGATCAAGGCGCAGGCAGAATATATCAAGCCGCAGCTGAAAAAGGTCGGAATCGATGTTGAAATCCGGTCCTCGCCCGACTTCCCGACCTGGGCGAAGCGGGTTGGCGGGCATGATTTCGAAATGACCTGGGATGTCGTCTTCAACTGGGGTGACCCGGTGATCGGTGTTCACCGGACCTATTCGTCAAGCAACATCAAGAAGGGTGTGATCTGGTCGAACACGCAAAGCTATGCCAACCCCCGCGTCGATGAGCTGATGGAGATGGCCGGCAGCGAGACCGATCCGGCGAAACGCAAGGCGCTCTATTCGGAGTTCCAGAAGATCATCGCCGAGGATGTGCCGGTCTATCACACCTATGCGCTTCCCTATCACACCGTATATTCGGACAAAATCGGCAACCCGCCGGTTGGAATCTGGGCAACGGTGTCACCGCTTGACCGGGTCTATCTGAAATAGCCCGCCTCATCCGACCCCGCGCCGTTCTGGCGGCGCGGGGCACATCTTGATCGATTCCCTTCCGCGAGCAGATACAGCGGTGACACTACTCAGACAAATGGCCGTGAGGGCAGGCTACGCGCTGGCGCTGTTGCTGGCCGTTGTCGTTCTCAATTTCACGCTGATCCACATCGCGCCCGGTGATATCGCCGATACCATTGCCGGCGACATGGGCGGCGCCACCGAAGAGGTGATGGCGCAGATCCGTGCCGATTACGGTCTCGACAAGCCCTTTCCGGTGCAGCTCGGCATCTATCTTGGCAATGTCGTCAGGCTGGATTTCGGTTACAGTTTCTTTTTCAACACGCCGGTCACCAGCCTGATCGCCGAACGTCTTCCGGCGACCCTGCTTCTTGTCTTCACGGCGCAGATTTTCGCGCTGGTCATTGGCGTCATCCTCGGGGTGATCTCGGCGCGGCGGCCAGATGGGTTGCTCAGCCATTTCGTCACGCTGCTGGCGCTGTTCGGCTATTCGGCACCGGTTTTCTGGACCGGGATCATGCTGCTGATCGGCCTGTCGCTGCTGCTGCCGCTGTTTCCCGTCGCCGGCATGATCGATGTCACCCTGATCGATGCGCCGCTATGGCGGCAATATCTGAGTGTGGCGCATCATCTGTTCCTGCCGGCGCTGACGCTGGCCTCGATCTTTCTGGCGCTCTATAGCCGGCTGTGCCGGGCCAGCATGCTCGAGGTGCTTGGCGCCGACTATATCCGCACCGCCCGCGCCAAGGGTCTGTCGGAACGCGACACTGTGTACCGCCACGCGCTGAAGAACTCGCTTGGCCCGGTGGTGACGCTTGCCGGTCTGCAATTCTCCGCTGTCGTGTCGGGCGCGGTGCTTGTCGAAACGGTGTTCAGCTGGCCGGGCCTCGGAACGCTGGCGCTACAGTCGATCCTGGCACGCGACACGCCGACCATCCTCGGCATCCTGTTCTTCTCGGCGCTTGTCGTCATCATCGGCAATCTGCTGACCGACCTTGTGTTGCGCCTGATCGATCCTCGCATCAGGGGCGGTGGCTGATGGCGGGACAGACTCAGATGACCGACAGCGACAGCCAGACACCGCGCGCTCAGCATCCCCTCCGCGAGGTGCTGCAGATGTTTGTCGGCAACCGCGCCGCGGTGGTGGCTTCGGTCATTCTGATGATGATCGTGCTGGCGGCGGTATTCGGGCCGATGCTCTATCCGACCGATCCGTTCGAGATGGTCTGGGCCCCGTTCACGCCGCCGGGAACGGACGGTTTCATTCTCGGTACGGATTATCTGGGGCGGGACATGCTTTCCGGGCTGCTCAATGGCGGACGTGTCAGCCTGACCATTGGCCTTGTCGCCGCCCTGATGAGCGTCTTCATCGGCATCAGTTTCGGTGCGCTTGCCGGCTTCTATCGCGGGGTCGTCGAAGAGGTTCTGATGCGGATCACCGAATTCTTCCAGGTGCTGCCGACACTGCTGTTCTCGATGGTCATCGTGGCCCTGTTCGGCGCGTCACTGACGGTGGTGACGATCGCCATCGGCATTGTCAGCTGGACGGCTGTGGCGCGGATCACGCGGGCCGAGTTCCTGCGCATCCGCGAGCTTGAATATGTCACCGCGTCACGCGCCGCCGGGGCGTCCAACATGGTTCTGATGACGCGGGTGATCCTGCCCAACGCGCTGCCGCCGATCATCGTTCAGGCGGCGCTGATGGTCGGTTCGGCGATTCTGTTCGAGGCCGGGCTGGCCTTCCTTGGGCTCAGCGACCCGAATGTCGTCAGCTGGGGCCAGATCATCGGCTCGAACCGGACCTATATCCTTGATGCCGGTTTCACGGTGACCATTCCGGGGCTGGCCATCTTCGTGACGGTGCTGTCGATTTCGCTGATCGGTGACGGGCTGAACGACGCCCTGAACCCGAAATTGCGGCGGAGGTGAGGATGGCCACCCCGCTTCTCGAGGTTCGTGATCTTGGGGTTCGTTTCACCACCCGTGACGGGCAGGTGACGGTTCTCGATGATGTATCCTTCACGCTGGAACGTGGTGAGCGGATCAGTTTTGTCGGCGAATCGGGCTGTGGCAAATCGATGACGGCGCTGGCGCTGATGGGGCTGTTGCCGGCGATGGGACAGGTTTCCGGCGGGATGATCAATTTCAAGGGCGAGGATCTAGTCACCGCATCCGATTCGCGGATGCGGCAGATTCGCGGTAACGAGATCTCGATGATCTTCCAGGAACCGATGACCTCGCTGAACCCGGTCTTCACCATCGGTCGCCAGATTGCCGAGGTGTTGCAGCTGCATCGCGGCCTTGACAGGCGCGCCGCCCGGGCGCGGGCCATCGACCTTCTCGAGGCTGTCCGTATCCCGAACGCGGCGGCGCGGGTCGATGATTATCCGCATCAGCTGTCGGGCGGCCAGCGGCAGCGGGTGATGATCGCCATCGCGCTGGCGTGCGAGCCTGAAATCCTGATCGCGGATGAACCGACAACGGCGCTCGATGTCACCGTGCAGGCCGAGATCTTCGCCCTGCTTCGCGATCTTGGCGCCAAGCTCGAGACCGCGATCATCCTCATCACCCATGATATGGGTGCCGTCGCGCAGATGGCGGAGCGGATGCTTGTGATGTATGCCGGGCGGCGGGTCGAGGAGGGACGTGTCGCCGACATCATCAAGGCATCCGCGCATCCCTATACGCGGGGGTTGATTTCCTGCGTGCCGCATATCTCCGCTGATGCCACAAGGCGGCTTGACCGCCTTCCCGAGATTGACGGTATCGTGCCGCCGATCACCAGTTTTGGCCGTGATGCTTGCCTGTTCGCGCCGCGCTGCGGGCGGGCCAGCAAGGCGTGCCATGACGGACGTCCTGCCCAGGCCGAGGTGGCCGGTCACAAGGCACATTCGGTGGCGTGCTGGCATCCGCATGACGGGGGTGCGTGATGGCTGGACAAGACTCCGATTACGCACTTGTCGTGGAGAATCTCAGCGTCGCCTATCCGCTCAAGGGGCGCGACAGAGCCGGTGCGCGCCGGCGTTTGCTGGCGGTTGATGATGTCAGCTTTGCCATCCCGCGCGGGACCACGCTTGGCATTGTTGGCGAGTCCGGCTCCGGAAAGACAACGGCTGCGATGGCGGCGGCCCGGCTCGTGCCGCATAGTGGCGGCACGATCCATCTCGATGGCGAGGATTTCGGCGCCCTCGACGCCGCCGCGTTGCGGCGTGCCCGCCAGCGTGTGCAGATCATTTTCCAGGATCCCTATTCCTCGCTCAATCCACGTCTCCGCGCCGCCGAGATTGTCCGCGAGCCGATGCTCTATGCCGGGCGCACCAACCGCGCCGAACAGGAGCGTATCATTGACGAGCTGTTCGAGGCTGTCGGCCTCCGTCCCGAGCAGAAATCACTGTTTCCGCATCAATTCTCGGGTGGACAACGCCAGCGTATAGGCATTGCCCGCGCGCTGTCGACGCGCCCGTCGCTGATCATCTGCGATGAACCTGTATCGGCTCTCGATGTCGCCGTGCAGGCGCAGATCCTGAACCTGCTGAAATCGCTGCAACGGCAATTCGACCTGACCTATCTGTTCATCAGCCATGATCTTGGCGTGGTGCAGCATATGTGTGACGAGATCGCGGTGATGTATATGGGCAAATTCATGGAACAGGCCTCGCGTGATTCCTTCTTCGCCGCGCCGCGACACCCCTACAGCCGTGCCCTGCTTGACGCCGTGCCGAGTATCGAGGCGCTGGACTGTCCGCGACCGCCACTTCTCGACGGAGCTGTTCCGGATCTGTCTGAACCGCAGACAGGCTGCCGGTTTGCCAGCCGCTGTCCGCATGCCCTGCCAAGATGCGAGAATGAGGTGCCGGTGCTGGCAGACGCCACCGGTGCCGTCGGCCATCATCGACTGGCCTGTCACCGAGCCGATGAAATCGGGTCCGGTCCCGCCGCCAGCGGCTGAAACCCCAGTGCGGCGAAACCGGCGACTGCCCGGTCAAGCGGGTCGGTGGCGATCAGGACGATCCGTGAGCCTGTCGGCGCTGCCGGACCGGCAGGATGAAATTCGGTGCGGCGTCCACTCTGCTGCCAGACATGTGTGCCTTCGGCAAAGCGGACAAAGCCCTTGCCGCGGACAAGCAGGCGGCTATGCGCCGCACAGACAGCGCGAAACGCCGCCGCGTCTATCGGAGCCGTGGCGCTCATCGCCGCCGAGACAAACCCGGCATGAGGCCGGTGGCCATCCCTTGAATGCCTGCTGGTTGAAGGCCTTTCTGGAGAAAATGTTCCCGGGGAAAATGTTCCCGGGGAAGACATGTCCGGGGAAGAGATGTGCGGGGACGCCCCGGCATTGTCCGACAGCAGCAGGGCGATGATGTCGGGGTCATCGGCGCGGGCCGTCACCACGGGTGCCTGCGCCTGATGGGTGGCAAGATAGTCGCGTGTTCGCGCGATCTCATCATCATTGGCGATATCCGTCTTGGTCAGCAGGAACATGTCGGCATCCTGCATCTGCGCCGCGATCACCTCGGCGAGTCGGGGGTCATTGATCTGGTCCGGCATGCTGGCGGCATCGACCAGAACCAACGTCAGGCCCGGCCGCAGATCGGGATCGATTCGCGCGAAATCCATGATCCGTCCGGGGTAGGACACGCCGCTTGCCTCGATCAGGATGTGGTCAATCCGATCCCGCCAGGCCATCAGCGACACCATCGCATCGACCAGCCCGCCGGCAAGTGAACAGCAGATACAGCCATTCGACAGCTGGATGATCCGTTCATCCCGGCTTTCGACAAGGCTGCGGTCGATGTTCAGCGCGCCGAAATCATTCACCAGCACGGCAAAGCGCGTGTCACCGCCACCGGCCAGCACCCGGTTGACAAGGCTTGTCTTGCCGGCGCCCAGAAACCCGCCAATGACGGTGAATGTGATCTGGCGGTCCATCTTCGCGCGCGATCAACCCTGCCGGGTCGCGGCGGCGTGGAATTCGCCGCCGGAGATGGTGCCGGCAATTTTGATGTCGCGGATGGTCTCCGGCGCGACGTCAAGCGGCGAGGCGTCGAGAACGGCGAAATCGGCGTATTTGCCGGGCTCGATGCTGCCGACAAGATGATCCATGCGAAGCGTGAAGGCGGCGCCGAGGGTGATGGCGTGAAGCGCGGCGGCGGGGCTGATCCGCTCCTCCGGTCCCAGAGTGGCACCACTGGCTGTCAGGCGGTTCACCGCGCACCAGGCGGTGAAAAGCGGTGCCATCGGTGTCACCGGTGCATCGGAATGGATCGCCAGCGGCACACCTTCGCGCAGCGCGGTGGCGCAGGCATCCATGCGCCGCGCCCGGTCCGGCCCCATGGTGATGCCGGCATGCTGGTCACCCCAGTAATGAACATGGTTGGCGAACAGGTTCACGCAACAGCCAAGCTTTTTCATGCGGCGGAACTGGCTGGCATCCGCCATCTGGCAATGCTGCAATGTATGGCGGTGGTCGGGGCGATAATGCGCCTCCTGCGCCGCTTCTATGGCATCAAGCATCACCTCCGAGGCTTCGTCGCCATTGGTGTGGATGTGAAGATGCATGCCGGCCTTGTGATAATGCATGACAAGCTCGGCAAGCTGATCCGGGTCCATGTTCCACAGCCCGTTCGGCTTGCCATTGTAATAGCCGGGCCATTTCAAACGTGCGGTGAATCCCTGGATCGAGCCGTCCGTCATCACCTTGCACAGCCGGTGATGGAGCCGGTCATTATTCATCGTCCTTGCCTGTTTCATCAGCGCCAGCCCCTCGTCAAGCGGCTGTTCGATGGTGTTCATCGCCGGCATCAGGCGCAGCGCATAACCCGGGGTCAGGCTTGCCTCCTCATAGGCGGCAAGAGATTCCGCATTGAAGGTGGCGTAGAGATCGGTCGCCGTGGTGACGCCGCAATTGATGGCGGATTTGGCGTATGACAGCAGCGACGGGGTGCGGATGCCGCCGAAAAACGGATTGCCGGTCTGGCGGTAGGCCATGTATTTCGCCGCCATCTCCATCAATTCGCCGGTTGGCTTGCCATTCTCATCCTTCAGCACGCCATAGACATTGGTGTCGGCGGTGATGCCGGCCATCTCGAGGATGCGGCTGTTGACGTTCAGAAGGTGGCCGTTCGAATGCAGGACAAGGACCGGCCGCGTGGTCGATATCCGGTCGAGATGCGTCACCGACATCCGTCCGCCATCGAAATAGATCGGGTCGAGTCCCCAGGCGAACAGCGGTGTCTCGGCGTCGGCAAGTTCTGTTTCGGCTGCCTTCAGGCGGGCCATGACCGCGTCGATATTTCCGACGCCGGGCCAGCGCCGCCCGTCCGGGTCCCACCGGTCCTGAAAGCCGACATAGGTATAGTCCCAGATGCCGCCTTCCATGGCGTGGGCGTGACCCTCGACAAAGCCTGGCGTCAGCACCTTGTCGGCAAAATCATCATTCAGCTCAAATGGGCCCCAACCCGCCATTTCCTCCTCGGACCCGGCGGCAAGAATGCGTCCGTCGCGCACCGCGACATGCGTTGCCAGCGGCCGTGACGGGTTCATGGTGATGATTGTTTTCGCCACGAAAACGGTGGTCTTCGTCATGTTGGTCCCCCGAAGTCATTCCCTTCCGAATCTAGACCAACCGGCAATACCGTGAAAGCGCAAACACACCGCCATGACGTTGCTGGTATCAAGGGACCCGGCGCGCCGGGCATGCCTTGTCTTTGCGCCAGATTATTGCCTTGTGTAATCTGGTGTCTGGCGAACCATTGCCCGGGGGCCCCATGCAGCTTGCGACGATGCCGCTCGACCGCGTGCCTGTTGTCTCGCTTGACCTCGAGACGACGGGATTGCGCGCGCGCACCGACCGGATTGTCCAGATTGGCGCCATCCAGTCGCAGGATGAGCTGGCACGGTTCGCGGCGCTGGTACAGCCAGGCGTGCCGATCCCGCCAGCCACCACCCGCATCCATGGCATCACCGACGAGATGGTCAGCCGGGCGGACGCGTTGCCGCTGGTCATGCCGCGGTTGCGGGCGCATGTCGCGGGGTGCCTGATCCTCGGCTACAATATCGGATTCGACCTTGCGGTTCTCGATGCCGAGGCGGCACGCCACGGGCTCGACTGGGGCTGGAGTGCCGCCCTGTGCCTGCGCCAGCTGGCGACCTGCCTTCTCGGGCCCGAGACGATGATGATGCTCGGTGATCTCGAGGCGCTGGCGGACCATTACCGGGTGCCGGTGATCGATCGGCATACCGCGCTTGGCGACGCGGCGATCACGCTCGGGGTCTATCACCGGATGCTGCCCGGGCTGGCGGCGCAGGGCATTGTCACGCTTGGCGATGCCTGGCGCGAGGTGGCGAGGCTGGATGCGCTGCGGCAGGCGAATGTGACGGCCGGGTGGGTTGATGTCGCGGCGGCGCATGCGGCGCCGCAGGACCATGCCTCGCTGGCGCGGATCGACCCCTATCCCTATCAGCACCGGATTTCCGAACTTATGCTTGGTTGTCCCCTGATCATGCCAGAGGACGCCACCCTTGCCGAGGCGGCGGCGGCGATGAACGAAGCCTCGTCGGACTGTGTGTTTGTGGGCGATGACGCCGCCAGCATCATCGGGATTGTCTCGGAACGGGACATTGTCCGGCAGGTCCAGATCCCGGTCACCTCGCCGGTGCGGGTCCGCGACATGAAGCTGTCGACCATCATGGCCAGCCCGGTGATCACCGTCAGCGCCGATGATTTCATGCATGTCGCGCTTGGCCGGATGAGCCGGTTCGATATCCGTCATATTGGCGTTCTTGATGAAACCGATGCGCTTGTGGGCTGGGTGTCGTCGCGCGAACTTGTCCGCCAGCGGGTGACTGCGGCGCTGGTCATCGGTGACCGGCTTGCCACCGCCGAGGGGGCTGATGATCTTGCCGCCGGTCTTCGCATGCTGCCGACGCTGGCTGCCTCATTGACCCGTGAGGGTGTGGCGGGGCAGGACATCGCGGCTGTCATCAGCGGCCAGTACCGCGCCGCCCTGCGCGAGGCGGTGCGGCTTGCCGAGGCGATGATGCGCGAGGAAGGACAGGGCGAACCGCCGGTCGAATATGCGATGCTGATGCTGGGCTCGGCGGCCCGCGGCGAGAGCCTGCTGGCGGCTGATCAGGATCATGCCATCCTGTTCGCAGATTCCGGGGATGATGAAGCCAACCGCGTCTGGTTCATGCAGCTTGGCGGGCATGTCGCCGACATTCTGGATGCGGCCGGCATTCCCTATTGCAGTGGCGATGTGATGTCGCGCAACGCCAACTGGTGCCGCTCGCTTGCCGGCTGGCGGCTGGCGATCAGCGACTGGGTGCGGCGCGCCAGCCCGCGCGATCTGATGAATGTCGACATCTTCTTCGATTTCCAGCTGGCGCATGGCAGCGCGGCGCTTGCCGGCCAGCTTCAGGCGGCGATGTCGGGCCGTGCGGCGCGGCGCGGTGAGTTCCTGAAACAGCTGGCGCACAATGTCGGCCATCATAGTGGCGGGCGCACCCTTCTTGGCGGGTTGCGGACCGAGGACGGGCGTTTCAACATGAAGGCGAATCTGGGCCTGCCTCTGGTCGAGACGCTGCGCGTCCTGTCGATCTCGCGCGGCATCGAGGCGCGCTCCAGCGCCGCTCGCGCCGCCGCCCTTGTCGCACGCGACGATATCCCGCCCGAGGTGGGGCGCCTTGGCGAGGATGTCGCGGTGGTGCTGCGTCTTGTACTGCGCCAGCAGATCGCCGATATCGCCGCCGGCCGGCCACCCGGCGTGAAGATTGACCTGAAACAGTTGTCCGGCGCCGAGACCAGCCTTGTCAAATCCATGACCGGCACCGTCTCGCGGCTGGAAACGCTTCTCAAGGACACGCTGTTCGCGTGACCGGCAGGCAGATTCAACCGGTCAGCCGGCAAGGCCGCGGGTGAACAGCCGGCCGCGCCCGTCGATGCTGTCGCCGATCCCGGCAAGTCGCAGGCAATGCCAGGCAAGCGCATGGTTTGACGAGGTGACGGGAAGGCCGGTGCGGTGCTCGATGCCGGCCACCGCGTCGGCCAGCCGGACCGAGGTGCAGGACACAAAGACGGCGTCGAGTTCATGCCCCACGCGGATCCTGTCGATGGCCTGCACAAGGCTGTCCTCGTCGATGGTCGCGACAACCGGGTCCATCTCCTCGTTGAACGACCCGAAGACAGGCACCTGATATCCATGGCCGGTGATATAGCGCCAGACGATTTCATTGACGTCGCGCCGATAGGGTGTCAGCACGCCGATGCGGCGGGCGCCAAGCGCATCGAAAGCGGCGAAGGCAGCGCTGATCGGGTCCGAAGGGCTTGCCATCGGTTTTGCCTCGCCAAGCAGGGTGGCAATGCGCGCGCCGCCAAGCACGGTCGAGGCCGAGGTGCAGCCGAACGCCAGCACATCAAGATCATCCCCCGGAAGGATCCGGTCCGCCGTCTCGGTCAGCAACGGCTCCATCGCCGCCAGCGTTTCCGGTGTGATCTGTGGCGAGTTGCGGATCCGCGCCATGAAGACATCCACCCCCGGAATGTCGATGAGGGTCCGGAATTCATGCTCGATCGTATAGTCGGAGGCAAGGACCACAAGCCCGATGCGTGCCCGGCTGCCGATCACCTTCGCCGTGGTGAAAGGGATATGCTCGATCAGCGTGAAACCGTCATCGGTGCCTGTATCGGGTGTTGTGGCCATGCGCGTTCCTAGCGGGCGGCGATCAGCCCGATCTCGACCGTGAATTTGGGTGAGGCAAGGCGCGGGGACTCGACGCAGGCGCGGCAGGGGGCGTTGCCGCCGGTCGCCCAGGCATCCCAGACAGCGTTCATCTCGGCGAAATCATCCATGCTGCACAGCCAGATGGTGGCGCTCAGCGCCTTTGACTTGTCGGTGCCGGCCTCGGCCAGAAGCGCGTCGATCTGCGCCAGAATGGCCTGTGTCTGTTCGGTGACACTGCCGCCGGGGGCGCTCTGTGCGACCTGTCCGGCCAGATAGACGGTGTCGCCATGAACCACCGCCTGGCTCATCCTGTCATTGGTATGGAATCTCTGAATGCTCATATCTGTCTCCCGGTTTCCTCGAAAATAGGTCAGGTCAGGGGGCCGCGTCCAGCGGATCCTGTCATCTGTCAGCCAGCCTTGCCGGCAGGCGGATGACAAAGCCAGTCGCCTCGGCATCCACCTCGACGCTGCCGCCATGCATGACACAGATCTCACTGACGATGGCAAGGCCAAGTCCGGTGCCGCCGGCAGCCGGATTTTCGCCCTGCTCGAACCGCTCGAACAGCCTGTCCCGCATCGCTTCCGGGATCGGTTTACCGTCATTCGTGATCCTGACCTGCAGGGTGTCCCTGTCCCTGTGACTGCTGATCTGGATCATCGTCATGGCCGCGCCGCCATGGCGAAGTGCGTTGTCGATAATGTTCACAATCGCCTGTTCAAAAAGCACCCTGTCGGCCATGATCCCGGCATCGCCACTTTGCGGCTCAAAGGCAAAGTCAAGTCCGGCATCAAGGATGCGGTCGGCCACGCCGCGGGCCACGCCCTCCAGAAACCTGTCGAGACGGAGTGGTTCCAGTTTGGCGCTGATATTGTGCAGCCTTTCATAGGACAGAAGCTGCTCGGTCAGATGCGCCAGCTGGCGACTGGCCTCGACAAGCTCACCATTGCGCTGTCGTGCCTCGGCCAGCGTGCGGGCATCCTGCGTCACCTCGGCAAGCGACTGGATGCCGGCAATGGGGTTGCGAAGCTGATGCGCGGCATTGGAAATAAAACGGTCCTTTTCCTCCTGCGCCGCCGTGACCTCGGCGAACAGCGCGTTCAGCCGCTGCACAATCTGTCTGACCTCGACCGGCACCTGGCGTCTGATCGGACCAAGTGCGGTTCCACTGCGTTGCAGGATCGCCTGCTCGATCGATTCCAGGGGCCGGAGCCCGATGCGAATGCCAAAGACGACAACAAGGCATGCTGTGAGGAGGAGAAGACCGGCGATGACCATGCCCTGGATCAGCAGGCCGGCGGTGAACCGGCTTCGCTGCTCCAGATCCTGCCAGACGGACACGATGACATCGCCGCCAAGACCGTCAATCTCGGCACGTTCGAGAAGCTGCACTACCTGTACCGGCTTGCCGCGGTGGGTTGACTGGAAGAAGACGGGCTGCTTGCTTCCCAGCATGACCGCAGGTGGCCGCCTTGGTGGCGGTGAATAACCGGTGACGAAACTGCCATCGGGCCCCTTTACGTGATAGAAGAAGCGATCTCCCGAGGCCTCCTCGAACAGCGCCCTCGTGACCGGTGAGAGATTTTCGCCGTCGGTGGCCAGCAGGTCGCGAAAGATCGCCAGCGCCATGATCGACAGTTTCTGCTCGAACACGATCTGCGCGGACTGCACCGATTGCCGGTATTGCCAGGTCATCGCGCCGACGGAAACGACCAGAAGCGGAACGAGGATCAGGGTCAGAAGGCGCAGACGCAGTGAACTCAGGAACAGCATCAGTCGGCTGTCCGGAGATGATAGCCAAGGCCACGCGCCATCTTGATCTCGACCCCGCAGGGCGCAAGCTTCTTGCGAAGCCGCGAGATCAGCACCTCGATGGTCGTGTCGTTGATCTCGGTGCCGATGCCATAAACATGGTCGATCAGCTGCGCTTTCGGGATCAGCCTGCCATCACGCTCGACAAGGCATTCCAGCGCGGCGAATTCCTTGCGCGCCAGTTCAAGATCGACGCCGTCATGCGCGGCGAACCGGCGAGCCGTATCGATGGTCAACCTGCCGAAATGGATTTTACCTTCAGCCGGCTTACCCTTGCGCCGCAGCAGCGCGCGCACCCGCGCGTCCAGTTCCTCCATCTCGAAAGGTTTGACAAGATAGTCATCCGCGCCGGCGTCAAGTCCGGCCACCCGGTCGGCCAGATTGTCCCGCGCGGTCAGCATCAGGATTGGAAGCTGCTGGCCAAGCCGGCGCGCCTCGGTCAGGATGTCGAGACCGGACAGGTGGGGCAGGTTGATGTCGAGGATGCACAGATCGAAGCTTTCCTGCGCGATGAAATGCCGACCCGCCTCACCATCATGAACGATGGTGACAGCATGGCCCTGATCCTCGAAACGGTGCTTCAGCGCCAGCGCCAGCGGTTCATTGTCCTCGATGGCTAGAATGCGCATGGCGTCGGGATTCCTTGTTGGATGTAAGCTTCATGAAAGCTACGTCACCTAGGGTCTGCGGATTGCCTTTCCGGCGCTTTGCCATGATGGACAGTGGTAGCCGGTTCGGCAAGCCTATCTCTGCATTGGAGGAAATGATGAAAAAACTCACTCACCTTGTTGCCGGTGCAACTGTCGCTTTCGGTCTGACCGTAGCGGCAAGTCTGCCGGCAGCCGCCGTTGATTTCAGCGGCAAGACCATTGAATGGACCATTCCGTTCTCGGAAACGGGCGGTTCGGCCAAATGGGCCAATTTCTTTGCCCCGCTTCTCTCGGAAAACCTGCCCGGCAAGCCGACCGTGGTCGTCAAGTTCATGCCCGGCGCCGGCTCGACAAAGGGCGCGAACTGGTTCCAGAAGCAGAAGCACACTGACGGCACCGTGATGTTCGGTTCGTCCGGATCGACCCAGTTCCCGTATCTTCTTGGTGACCCGCGCGTTCGCTATGAATATGCCGACTGGAACCCGGTCATGGCATCGGGCACTGGCGGTGTGGCCTATCTGAATGCCGAGGATGGCGCCAAGTTTGACGGCACCGCCAACAATCTGAAGGGCAAGACATTCGTCTATGGCAACCAGGGTGCGACCCGTCTCGACCTGATCCCGGCGCTGGCCTGGAAGATGCTTGGCATGGATGTCGAGCATGTGATGGGCGTCAAGGGCCGCGGGGATGGCCGCAAGATGTTCGAATCCGGCGAAGCCACCGTCGATTACCAGACCTCTTCGGCATTCCTGAAGAACGTTACCCCGCTTGTCGAGGAAGGCAAGGCCGTCCCGATGATGACCTGGGGCGCGCTTGGCGCGAATGGCGACATTGTCCGTGACCCGACCTTCCCGGACATTCCGACCTTCAAGGAAGTCTGCGACGCCACCGATGGCTGTGAGACCTCCGGTCCGGCATGGGATGCGTGGAAAGCCTTCTTCATTGCCGGCTTCCCGTCCCAGAAGATCGCCTTCCTTCCTGCCGGCACGCCGCAGGATGTCATGGATGCCTATACCAAGGCGTTTGCGGCCATCGCCGCGCGCTCCGACTTTGCCGAGATCTCGGCAAAGCGTCTTGGCAAATATCCGATGTATGTCGGTGCCGATTCCAAATCCGCCCTTGCCGGCGCGATTACCGTATCGGACAGTGCCAAGGATTATGTGACAGGCTGGCTGCAGGCCGAGTTTGGCGTTTCGCTGAAATAGTCGCAGAATGACGAACCCCTGTCCGGTCTTGCCGGGCAGGGGCCATTGGTTTTCGATTTTCACCGCTCCGAGAGCGTAATGATATGGATATCCTCAGCCTGGCCCTGCCGGCACTGGCCGATGCCTGGAGCCTGATTCTTCAACCGACGGTGCTGATGTATCTGCTTCTTGGTGTGACCATGGGGCTTGCCGTCGGCGTCTTTCCGGGGCTTGGCGGAATTGCCGGTCTGTCGCTTGTTCTTCCCTTCATGTTCGGGCTGGAGCCGTCTTACGGGCTGGCGCTGATGATCGGCATGGTGGCGGTGGTGCCAACCTCCGACACATTCGCCTCGGTGCTGATGGGGATCCCCGGTTCCTCGGCCTCGCAGGCGACGGTGCTTGACGGCTTCCCGATGGCAAAGAAAGGGCTTGCGGCGCGCGCGTTGTCGGCCGCCTTTGCCTCATCGCTTTTCGGTGGTCTTGTCGGCGCCTTCTTCCTGACCTTCTTCATTCTTGTGGCGCGGCCCATCGTCCTTGAATTCAAGTCGCCGGAACTTCTCATGGTTTCCGCCTTTGGCCTGTCGATGGTTGGTATCCTTGCCGGCAGGGTGGCGCTGAAGGGCATGATGGCGGCCGGGGTCGGCATGCTTGTCGCGACCATCGGTGAAGGTCCGTTCAATGGCGAGCTGCGGATGGCAAGCTATGATTTCCCCTATCTGGCGGATGGGCTGAAGCTGGTGATTGTCGGGCTGGGAATCTTCGCCGTGCCTGAAATCGTGGCGCTGCTTCGCAAGGACAAGGCAATCTCGGAACGAACATCGCTTGGCGCCGGCTGGCTTGCCGGGGTCCGCGACTGGTGGGCCAACAAATGGCTGTCGATGCGCTGTGCGCTGATCGGGGTGATTGTCGGCGTGATTCCCGGGCTTGGCGGCTCGGTGGTCGACTGGATCGCCTATGGTCACACCGTGCAGACGACCAGGGACCGCTCCGGCTTTGGCAAGGGTGATGTGCGCGGTGTTGTCGGGCCGGAAAGCTCGAACAACGCCAAGGAAGGTGGCGGGCTGGTGCCGACGCTGCTGTTCGGCATTCCGGGTTCGGGATCGATGGCGATCTTCATCGGGGCGCTGTCGCTTCTCGGCTCCGGCGAGCTGGAGGTTGGCCAGGTGATGCTGAAAAACAACCTCAACTACACCTACGCCATCGTCTGGTTGCTGGCGCTGGCGAATGTCATGGGAACGATCCTGTGTATCGCGCTGTCCGGCCAGATTGCGCGAATCACGAATATCCGCTTCGCATTGATCGCGCCGTTCATTTTCATGATCATCTCCTTTGCCGCCTTCCAGTCCGGTCAGAATCTGATGGACCTTGCGGCACTGTTCGCGATCGGCTTCCTTGGCATCATGATGCGGCGATTCGACTGGTCACGCCCGGCCTTCCTGATCGGTTTCGTTCTTGCCAACCCGGTTGAGAACTATTCCAACAATGCCAACCAGATCGCCGGCATCCGCTTCCGTCAGGGGTTCGAGGCCGGCATGGATTACATCGCCAGTCCGATTGTCCTGACCCTGCTTGTCATCACCGTTGTGTCGGTCATTGTCGGGCTGAAACAGGCAAAGAACATCCGCGCCGAGGGCGAGGTCGCCTCCGGTGGCAAGCGCGCGCCGCTGCTGTTCCTGCTGACGATGATCGGATTTGTCAGCTTTGCGCTGTATGACACCGCGACCATTCCCGGCTACGCCTTTGTCGATGCCGTGTTCCCGGTCACCATCGCCTCGGCGTCTCTGCTCTGCGGGCTGGTGCTGCTGGTGCAGATGCGCCTGCGACCCGAGTCCGATGCCCTGTTCGCGGATCGCGAGACAGGTGGCGAGGATGCCGATAACCGTTTTGCGTTGTGGCCGACCCTGTCCTGGTTCGCGGCGCTGCTTCTGGCCACCTCGCTTCTCGGGTTCATTCTGGCGTTGTGCGGGTTCCTGCTGGCCTTTTTCCGGCTGAGGGCCGGGCTTGCCTGGGCACGTTCCCTTGTGCTGACCGGTATCGGCATTGCCTTCATGTGCTTCATGGCCCGGCTTCTGAACCGCGATTTCCCGCCCGGCCTGCTGCAGCATTATTTCGATCTTCCCTGGCCGCTCACCTGAGGAGGCAGGCATGCCGCACCATTTTCTGTGTCTTCAAGGTGACGGGATCGGGCCGGAAATCATGGCGGCCACCAGGCAGGTTCTCGCCGCCGCCGCGCCGCTGATGGCGAGGGAGCCGATTCTCGAGGATGGCGTGATTGGCCTTGCCGCGCTGTCGGCCCATGGCACCACCATTCCCGATGACGTGATTGCCGCCGCAAGAGCCGCCGACGGGGTGATCCTTGGACCGGTCTCGCATAACGACTATCCGCCTGTCGCCGAAGGTGGGCTGAATCCGTCCGGCGTGCTGCGCAAGGCGCTTGATCTCCACGCCAATATCAGGCCGGCGCGGAGCCATGACGGGTTGCCGCATCCCATCGAACCGCCGCTTGATCTGGTGGTGATGCGCGAAAATCTCGAGGGCTTCTATGCCGACCGCAACATGTTCGAGGGCAATGGCGAGTTCAGCCCGGTCGATGGTGTGGCGCTGTCGGTGCGGCGGATCACACGGCAGGCGAGCCGCAATATCGCCGCCACAGCCTTTGAGTGGGCGGCGCGTCGACCGGCACGACATGTCACAGCGATCCACAAGGCGAATGTCATGCGCATGTCCGACGGGCTGTTTCTGGATAGTGTGCGCGCGGTTGCCGCCGAATATCCCGGCGTCTCCTATGACGAGATGCTGGTCGACGCGGCGGCGGCGATGCTGGTCCGTGATCCGGGCCGGTTTGACGTCATTGTCACCACAAACATGTTCGGCGATATCCTGTCCGACCTGGCCTCTGAATTGTCCGGCAGCCTCGGCCTCGCAGGGTCGCTGAATGTCGGCACGCGCCATGTGGCAGCACAGGCGCAGCACGGCTCGGCTCCCGACATCGCCGGAAAGGATATCGCGAACCCGACCTCGCTGATCCTCTCTTCGGCCATGTTGCTGGCACATCTTGGCGAGGCTGAGGCGGCGTCGGCCATCGACGCGGCGGTGACGGCGGCACTCGCCAGCCCCGAAACCCGCACCGCCGATGTCGGCGGCACACTTGGCTGCGCGGCGTTCGCGGCCTATCTTTGTGACCTTCTTGGAACCGGATCGGGATCAGCATGACGCAGACAGCCATTCCCTTTTTCTTCATGCGGGGCGGGTCCTCGCGCGGCCCTTACATGAACCGGGCCGACTTGCCGGAGGATCGTGACAGTCTGGCCGAGGTGCTGGTGGCCGCGCTGGGATCGGGCCATCCGCTGAATATCGATGGCATCGGTGGTGGCAATGCGGTGACAACCAAAGTCGCGATGCTGTCGCGGTCCGAGGATGACTGGGCCGATATCGATTATTTCTTTGCCCAGGTCAGCGTCGAGGACAGGCTCGTCGATTTCAAGCCGACCTGCGGCAACATCCTGACAGCTGTTGGTCCGGCAGCGCTGGAAATGGGGCTGATCGAGCCCGGCGGGGCGCAGACCGAGGTGCGGATCCGCGCCGTCAACACCGGCGCGCGCATTCTGGCGCGTGTACAGACACCGGATGGTGCCGTGAGCTATGACGGTGACGCTGCGATTGACGGGGTGCCGGGGACCGCCGCGCCGGTGGAACTCAATTTCATGGATGTCGCGGGCTCCTCGACCGGTGCTTTCCTGCCGACCGGCAGCACGACCGACGAAATTGGCGGCATCACCGTGACCTGCATGGATGTGGCGATGCCGATGGTCATCGCCCGCGCGGCGGATTTCGACCTGACCGGTCATGAGAGCCGCGAGGAGCTTGACGCCAACCGTGATTTCTTCGCGGCGATGGAGGCGGTTCGTCTCGAGGCCGGCCACAAGATGGGGCTTGGTGACTGCAGCCGGTCGGTCACGCCGAAATTCGGCCTGCTGGCGCCCGCCGACAAGGCGGGGCATATCGTGACCCGGTATTTCATGCCCTGGACCACGCACCCGACGATGGCGGTGACCGGAAGCCAGTGTATCGCCTCCTGCGCGCTGACCCCGGGGACGGTCGCCGACGGAATGATGGAGCGCCCGAACGAGGTGCCCTGTGCGGTGACACTTCATCACCCGATGGGCGAAATGCAGGTGATGATTGACTATGAGCTTGATGAGGAGGGGTTCCGGCATCGTTCGGCCGGGCTCGTCCGCACCGCGCGCAAGCTTGCCGAGGGGCGGCTGTTCGTGCCGGCGTCGGTCTGGGACGGGGACGCATGATGCGGCTTGCCATACTTGATGACTGGTTCGACACGCTCCGCACCCTGCGATGTTTCGACAGGCTTTCAGGCATCGATGTCACGGTCTTCACCGATCATCAGCCTGATATTGACCGTCTTGCCGAACGCCTCGCGCCGTTCGATGCCATCGTGCTGTTCCGCGAGCGCACTGCCATCCCGCGCGAGCTGATCGCCCGGCTTCCCGGACTGAAACTGATCTCGCAGCGAAGCGTCTATCCGCATGTCGATGTCGAGGCCTGCACCGACCATGGTGTTCTTCTGTGCTCCAACATGCATACCGGCACTCCATCCTATGCCGCCGCCGAACACAGCTTTGCACTGATCCTCGCGGCAATGCGCGATATCCCGGCGCAGATGGCCAGCCTTCATGCCGGCACCTGGCAGATGGGGGTTGGCAAGTCCCTGCATGGCCGGCAGATCGGCCTCTATGGCTATGGGCGGATCGGCCGACAGGTGGCGCATTACGCGCGCGCCTTCGGGATGCGTGTTGTCTGGTGGGGGTCCGAGGCCGGACGCAGCCGCGCCACCGACGATGGCGAACAGGTGGCGGACAGCCGCGAGGCGTTCTTTGCGACAAGCGATATCGTCAGTCTTCATGTTCGGATGAAACCGGAGACACGCGGGCTGATCACCGCCGGCGACCTGGCGGCCATGGGTGCGGATTCGCTTCTGGTCAACACCTCGCGTGCCGGGCTGATCGAAGCCGGGGCGCTGAAGCTGGCGCTCGATGCGGGTCGTCCCGGCAAGGCGGCGATTGATGTGTTTGATGAGGAACCGATCAGCTGGGCCAACGACCCTCTGGCGACACATCCAAGGCTTGTCGCGACACCGCATATCGGTTTCGTGACCGAGGATGAGTTCGAGATCCAGTTCGCCGACATATTCGATCAGGTGGTGGCCTGGCATGCCGGCGCGCCCATCAACATGATCAATCCCGAGGTGGTGGACCGCTGACCTTGTCGCCGGTCTTGCCGGACTCACCGCCAAGTCGCAACGCCAGTGCCGGCAGCGACAGGAAGATCAGCATCACCCGCACCGTATGGTGGAAGGCGACAAAGGCGACATCAAAGCCGAAAATCAGCGCCAGCAAAGTGACCTCATAGAGACCGCCCGGCACAAAGGCCAGCCAGGCGGCAAGAAAAGTGACCCCGGTCACCTTGACGATAACCAGTGTGGCCAGCAGATAGGCGCTGAGAATGATTGCCGTATTCGCGCAGGCATCCCTCAGATAGTCCAGCAATTCACGAAACGGCACCTTTGCCAGCTGCGCGCCAACAGCGCCACCGATGGCAAGCTGTGCCAGGATCACGAATTCATTGACGCGTGGCAGGTCGGCCCATCCCAGGAGGTGAAAAACCGTCGACAGACCCATCGGACCCAGAAGGTGGGGCATCGGGATGCGAAGCTGCCGGGCGATCAGCATGCCGACAGCACCAAGCAGGATGAAGGTGATGATATCCGCGGCCGGCAGATCGAATATGCTTGGCATCGTCTGCAGCGCGACATTCGACCGGTCGACCGCCGCCTGCCCCTCGATGAGGCGCAGCAGCAGCGGAGTCGTCAGAAAGACAATGACAACCCGCACCAGATGGAACAGCGCGACAACATAGTCCCGCTCAACCATCTCGCGGGCCATGGCGAGGGCCTCGGCCTGGCCACCCGGCACGCTGCACAGGATGGCGAGGCGCGGGTCATATCCGCGGAATCTGCGCAGAAACTGATAGCCGATGACCGTCACAATGATGGTTGTGCCCAGCATTGTCACAAGCGTCAGTGACCATTTCTCCGCCTGCTCGAGGACCGCCTGGTTGAAGGTGGCGCCGATCAGCACGGCAAGTCCCAGCACCACCGGCTTGTGAAACCAGCGCGCGACGCCAAGATGCGGCTGCAGGCGCGTGACAAGCCCGCCACCGATCCAGACACCGAACAGACTTCCCATCAGATAGGGGGCCGGGAAGCCAAGCTGCAGGAAGCCCCAGCCACTGGCCAGAGCCACGGCAAAGGTGACGGTGAGGCGTCGGATATCATTAACCAGCCAGGACGGCAGGATGGAGGGGGCCGTTGCCATCTCAGTCCGGCTCGGTATCGACAGGCAGGCTGAGAAGCGACAGCCGCGCCGCCAGCGCGGTGTCGAGATGGCGCTGCATGGCTTCAGCGGCGGCCTGTGGATCGCGCGTCTGGATCGCATCGTTGATGACATCATGTTCGCTGCGGATGGCGGCAACCCGGTCCGGCATCGAATAGGCCGTCGCACCAAGCAGCACCATCAGGCGCGACAGACGCTCCAGACTTTCGGCGAGAAAGTGGTTGCCTGCCGCCTGCCATATGGCGTTGTGAAACTGCCTGTTATGGCGTGCCAGCTCTTCCGGCATCGCGCCGTCGGTGATCAGCGCCGCCTCGGCATGGCAGATATCGGCAATGACCCGGCGCTCGGCCTCGGCTGCATTGCGCGCCGCCAGCCTTGCGGCCATCGATTCCAGCGTGCCGCGAAGCTCATATAGACTGCGGACATCACGCCAGTCGAGGCGCCGTACACGCAGGCCATCCTCATCACGCTCGAGCACTCCCTCGGCACGCAACCGCGTCAGCGCCTCGCGAAGCGGGGTACGGCTGACCGCCAGCGCCGTTACAAGATCGACCTCTTTCAGCCGCATGCCGGGCGACAGTGCGCCGGATTGGATAGCGGCGAGGATGAGGCGGCGGAGCCGTGCCGGCGCAGCGCCCTTCGGGTCTGCCTGCGAAGTCAGGCTGTCCCCGATCCGCTGCCAGTCAATACCGTCAGGGTTCTTGACTTTCATACGTTCCATCACTTACCTGTATACATATGTATACAGACCCCGACAACGAACTTTCGCAATTGTGGGACGTGCTGGTGATCGGTGCCGGCAATGCCGGGCTGTGTGCCGCCATCACCGCCGCCGAGGCCGGATGCAGCGTGCTGGTCATCGAGGTGGCCGGTCGTGACATGCGGGGCGGTAATACGCGCCACACGCGCAATCTGCGGGCGATGCATGACGCACCGACGGATGTGCTGACCGATGCCTACAGTTTCGAGGAATATTATGACGATCTGATGCGCGTAACCCGCGGCATCACCAATGAATCGCTTGCCAGCCTGACACTTGAGAAATCGGCCGAGCTGACCTCCTGGCTTGGCGCCCGCGGGGTGCGGTTCCAGCCGGCGCTGTCAGGCACGCTCAATCTCGGGCGCACCAACGCCTTCTTTCTTGGTGGCGGGCGGGCCTTGCTGAACAGCCTGTGCCGCCATGCCGAGGCGTTGGGCGTCGTATTCCTGTATGAAACCGAGGTATCGGAGCTGCGAATGGAGGATGGCTATTGCGACGGGGTCACGCTGTCGGATGGCCGGGATCTGCAGGCCAAGAAGGTGATCACCACCGCTGGCGGGTTCGAGGCCAATCTCGACTGGCTTGCCGAGGGGTGGGGAGAGTCGGCGCGCAATTTCCTTGTGCGGGGAACGCCCTACAATACCGGCACGGTGCTGAAAAGCCTGCTTGATCATGGCGCACGGCCGGTCGGGGCGCTTGACCAGTGCCACGCTGTCGCCATCGATGCGCGGGCGCCGAAATTCGACGGTGGCATCGCCAGCCGCATTGACGGCGTGCCGTTCGGCATCGTTCTCAATCGCGACGCCAGGCGTTTCTATGATGAAGGCGAGGATTTCTGGCCAAAGCGCTATGCCATCTGGGGCCGTCTTGTCGCCGCGCAGCCTGACCAGATTGCCTATGCCATCCTCGATTCGATTGGCGTTGACCGCTTCATGCCCTCGGTCTTCACACCGATCCGCGATGACAGTATCGAGGGACTTGCCGGACAGCTGGGGCTGGATCCTGCCGCGACACGCGCTGCGGTTGACGAATTCAACGCCGCCTGTCCGCAAGGCCCGATCGACCAGTCGATCCTTGATGGCTGCGCCACCAGCGGATTGTCGCCCGAGAAAACAAACTGGGCGGCGCCAATCGCCACACCGCCTTTCTTCGGCTTTCCGCTGCGGCCCGGGATCACCTTCACCTATATGGGGGTCGAGGTAAATGAATCGGCGCAAATCCTGATGCAGGATGGCCGCCCGTCGGCGAATCTGTTCGCCGCTGGCGAGATCATGGCCGGCAACGTTCTCGGGCAGGGCTACCTCGCCGGCATCGGCATGACCATTGGCGCCGTGTTCGGGCGCATAGCCGGTGCCGAGGCATCACGCCAGCTTAACCGCGGCTGATACATATGAAAGAGGACCGTCACCCATGGATGATCTGAATCTCGCCAGCCTTGCCAGCGCAAAATCGCATGAAGAGACCGCGCGGATCATGCAGATCTGTAATGCCTGTCGCTATTGCGAGGGGTTCTGTGCGGTCTTTCCGGCGATGGAACGCCGCCGCCTGTTCGATGTCGGGGATACCGCCTTTCTGGCCAATCTCTGTCATCATTGCGGTGCCTGCTACCATGCCTGTCAATATGCGCCGCCGCATGAATTCGCCGTCAATGTTCCGCTCACCCTTGCCGAGCGCCGCGCCGCAAGCTGGCGGGAATTCGCCTGGCCGGGGCCGCTTGCCGGCCTGTTCGACCGCAATGGTCTTGTCGTGGCGATGGTGACGACGGCCGGGCTTGCGCTGGCCGTCGGCCTGATGCTGGCGATGATCGCGCCGCATCTGTTCTGGGGCGTGCATCTTGGCGAGGGGGCGTTCTATGTCCTGATGCCGCATGCGGTCATGGCTGGCATTCCCCTGGCCATTTCGGCCTTTGTCATCCTCTCCTTCATTGTTGGCTGGCGGCGCTACTGGCGGGTTACCGGTGCGCGGTGGGGTGGCATGCCGGCGCTTTCGGACGCGTTTCGCGCCACGGCCACGCTGCGCAATCTTGGTGGCGACAATAATGGCAAGGGTGGCGGCTGCCCCGGCGCGGATGACCGCACCAGCCTTGCCCGGCGGCATTACCATCACCTGACCTTCTATGGCTTCATGCTCTGTTTTGCCTCGACAAGCACCGGCACGCTCTATCACTACGTCCTCGGCCGAGAGGCGCCCTATGGCTATTTTGAGCTTCCGGTGGTTCTGGGAACGGTTGGCGGCGTGATGCTGTGTGTTGGCACGGCCGGGCTGTGGCGCGAGAAGCGGCGCATGGAACCGGCTGTCCGGTCGCTGTCGCGCCTCGGGATGGATTATGCGTTCATCTGGCTGCTGTTCTGGGTCAGCGCGACCGGATTGCTGCTGCTGGCGCTGCGCGAGACCGGCTATATGGGGCTGGCGCTGGCGGTGCATCTCGGCGTTGTCTACGCGTTTTTCCTGGTGCTGCCCTTCTCGAAATTCGTTCACGCCATCTATCGGTTCGCCGCGCTGCTGGCGGATGCCGGCGAGGTGCGCCGCTCAGCCATGTGAGCGCTGGATCACCGGCGAGATCACCTTGTCCGACACCGGAACGTCGATCACCGCCGGCCCACCCGACGCCATGACATCGTCGACAAGCGCCGGCAGGTCGGCAAGATTGGCAAGACGATGGCCGGCAATGCCGAATCCGCTGGCGATGGCGGCGAAATCCGGTCGTCCGAACACCGCCTCGGCATCGGGCAGCCCGTCGGCGCGAAGCTTGTGGATCTCCGATCCGTAGGCACCGTCATTGATGGCGAAAATGATCACCCGCAGCCCGTTTCGTCTGATCGTCTCCAGCTCCTGCACATGCATCATCAGGCTGCCATCGCCATCGAACAGCACGACCGGCGCCTGTGGATGCGCCGCCGCCACGCCGATCGCAAAGCTGATGCCGTTGCCGATGGCGCCGAACTCGCGGATGGTCAGGAAATGCGTATGCGGGCGCGACGGCATATGCGCAAAGAAACAGGAACAGTGGCCGGATGAATTGACAAGCTGGCAGTCTGCCGGCAGATGCGTCTCCAGTGCCGCCACCACCTCACGCGGGTCCAGCGTGCCATCATCAATGGTGAATGCGGTGCTGTCGAATGGACGCGTGGCAATGTCGGTGGCCAGCGCGTCGGTCCGCCACGTCGCGGGCCGTTGATCCAGTATGTCAAGAAGCGCCTCCACCCCCAGCCTGGCATCGGCGCAAATCGCCGCATCGGCCGCGCGGCGTCCCTGAACATGCATGGCGGGGGCGATGTCGATCTGCAGCAGCTTCGCCGATGGCCACAATTTTCCGTTGTCGGCATTATGCCGCGCCAGCGATCCGCCAACGGCGATCACGAGGTCGGCCTCGGCGAAACATTCGCGGGCAATCTCGGATGAGAACCCGCCGGCGACATTCAGGTTGAAGGGATGATCATGGAACAGGCCGCGTGCCGGCAGGGTTGTCGCAAGCAGCCCGTCAAGCCTGTCGGCAAGCATGGCGCAGGCCGGCCCGGCCCCTGCCGCCACCGCGCCAAGCCCGGCCATGATGATGATCCGGTCCGCCGCCACGATCATGTCCCTGGCGGCGCCGGTCGCGGCCGGGTCCGGCGGCAGCGGCGACGCTGCCGGCATTGTCTCAGCCGATGCTGGCGGCAGGGCAGCATTCTTGTTGGCTGCGCTCTCGGCAAGATCGAACGGAATGCCGACCACGACAGGCCGCAATTCGCTTCGCGCCTGAAGAAAGGCATCGCGGATGCCGATGGCAAAGCGGTCCGGATGATGCAGGCTGTGATAGGCGGCGCCGGTGGCGGTCACGAAAGGTGCCTGTTCGATCCCCTGATTGTACCAGCCGCTGCGAAGCGGCGCCTCGCCGGCAAGGATGACCAGCGGGATATGCGCCCGCACCGCTGCCGGCAGCGCCGTCATCAGCTGGGTCAGCCCGGGGCCGCAGGTGACCGTCGCCACGCCGACCGTGCCGGACTTGCGGGCATATGCCATCGCCGCCGCCGCCGCGCAATGTTCATGCCGTACATGGATCAGCCTGGTGCCGCGTGAGGCAAGATGCGTTGCCATATGCATGTTGGCATCGCCAAGAAGCGCGAAAATATCGCGCACGCCTTCTGCCATCACCATCTCGGCGATGATTTCATACCAATGTCGGATCGCGGAATGGCCGGTCATCGCGCGCCGTGCTGGCTGGTCACTCGGCGGCCTTGCGGTCGCGGTCGAACCACTGCCGGACAGACGGGTCACCGGCCGGGCAATCACGCGGGGGCCGCACACGGTCGGACAGATCGGCCGATTTCTGAACGAAATCCAGCGTCGCCTCCCAGTCGAAATTGCGATAGACGGCGCCCATCTGGGCAAAGGGCGCGGACTGCGCGAACAGCTGGAAGGTCAGCCGGTGGCCGGCATAGTCGGAATTCAGCAGATCGCGCGCATAGGCCAGAAGCTTGCGCCGGTCCTCGGCCTGCCATTCGTCATTGATGGTGTAGTATTTGTCCATCCACGGCTTGGTGTCCGGTGCGGTGAAGCTTGCCATGTTCGGCGTGACGCAGATCTGCCCGCCACACAGCTCGCGCGCGATATGCATCATTTCATTCAGCTGGTTCAGTGCTGCGCAGCGGCCGGTGAACAGCAGCGACTGGTTCGGCATCAGCAGCCCGGCCGGGGACGGCTCGGCAAGGGTGATGGCGGCTGTCAGATGCGCGTTGATATTTTCCCGCCAGATGGCGAGGCGTGACAGTTTTTCCTGCACCGCCGGCTGTTGTTCGAGACCTGTCTGGCGGGCGTTGAACAGCGCCGCGCCAATCATCATGTCGGCAAGCTTCAGCGTGCGCTGCACAAAGGCGAAGGCGGAATAGCGATGCAGCGTCGCGCGGATGAAGGCGGCGGCGCGGGTATGCCGGTAGAACAGAACATTCTCCCACGGGATCAACACATTGTCGAAGATCACCATGGTGTCGACCTCATCGAATTTGTTGGCCAGCGGGTAGTCCTGCTGGTCGGCTCGCGGACAGCCGCCACTGGCCCCGGCAAAACCGCCGCGGCAGATGAATTTCAGGTTCGGCGAGTTCAGATCACAGATAAAGCCGACCGCATAGTCGGACAGCGCGGCGTCACCCCAGTTGGCGATGGTCGGTTTGGTGAAGGCCTGGTTGGCATAGGCGGCGGCGGTCTCGAACTTGGCGCCGCGCACGATGATACCCTCATCTGTCTCCTTCACGACATGCAACAGCATGTCCGGGTCCTGGTCCTGCGGGGCTTTTGACCGGTCGCCCTTCGGGTCGGTGTTTGCCGACACATGGAACGGGTCCTCGCGAAGCACCTTGTGGATATGCGTCCTGATGTTCTCGGAGAATTGCGGGTCGACCTCGTTCAGCACATCCTGCCCGTCATAGAGCGACCACATCTCGCCAACCGTCTCGTCGCCAACGCGGGTGACGACTCCGCCAACATCCTCCATCACAAGGTCGCTGGCCCGGCGTTTCGCCCACCAATCCTCCTGCGTGAAGGGAAGGGCGTTGCCGACGGCATTCACCTCATCGCCGTCACGCACCGTCATCAGATCGTGCGTCGCGGCCTCATGCTGCATGTCATAGATTCGGGCGCGGATATCGACAATCGGTTTGAACATCGGGTGCGTGGTGACATCCTTCACCCGCTCGCCATTCATGTAGATTTCCCGCGTGCCGCGGATACTGTCCCGATATTGCTGCCCTGTACGGATCATCACGCTGTTCCCTGTTGGCGACCTGTTGCTGCCATGAAACCGCAAAACCCGGCCATGTGAAACCACGAAAATGTCGCAACGGGAAAGGTGCCGTGATGTCAGAATTCCTGATTCAGCGCATCCATCGCCGGGATTTCGGTCTCGCGGCGGGCGATATAATCGCAAAGCGCCTCGTCAATGCCAGGGTCGAGTGGCGGTGCCTCATATGACCGCAACAGCGATTTCGCCGTCTGTAGCGCCCGTGCGGTTACGTCCTGCGAGCCCTCGGCCATCCATTGTTCATAGGAATTGTTGTCGAACAGTTTCGGCATGAAGAAGGCTTGCTGGAATCTCTCCTGCGTGTGCGGATGTCCCAGATAATGCCCACCGGGTCCGATATCACGCACCGCCGCCAGCGCCTCGTCGAAATCATCCCAGTTCAGCCCCTCGGCCATGCGGTATCCCATCGCGCACTGTTCGGCATCGACGATGAATTTGGCCATCGAGCAATGCATGCCGGCCTCGTTCCAGCCGGCCGAATGCCAGATGTAATTCGCCCCCGACATCAGCACCGCCATCAGCGTCGTCGCCGATTCATATCCCGCCTGCGCGTCCAGCGTCTTCGCCCCGCCAAGCGTGTTCGAGGTCCGCCAGGGAATGCCGTAATGCCGCGCCATCTGGCCGATCATGAAATTCATCAGGCTGATTTCCGGCGTGCCGGCCATTGGCGCCCCCGACTGCATCGACACGGTTGACAGGTAATGCCCGTAAATGGCCGGGCAGCCGGGGCGGATCAGCTGCGTGTAGGCAAGTGCCGACAACGCCTCGGCATTGAGCTGCGCCACCGCCGGCACGGTCGAGGCCGGCGTGTTCGCCCCGCCAAGCACGAAGGGCGAGCAGAGGACCGGCTGGTTCCGGCGATTGAAGGCGCGCATCGCCGACAGCATCGTTTCATCCCAGACAAGCGGCGAATTGCCGTTGCAGTTGCCGACCACGACGGCATGGGTCTCCAGATATTCCGCGCCGAACAGGATCGCGGCCATGTCCAGCACATCCTCGGCATTCCGGCCCGAGGTCGTCATGCCCATGAAGGTCTTGTCCGAATGCAGGATCGAGGAATGGGTGATTCGCAGATGCCGGTGCGAGATCGGATGGTCCATCGGCTCGACAATATGATGCGCCGAGGAATGCATTGCCGGCAGCATGTGCGCCAGCTTGTGGAAGGTGGCAAGGTCATCCAGGGTCGGCGCGCGCCGTACATCCTCGAGGTCGCGAAGATAGGGCGCGCCGGTCATCGGCACGAAGATCGACTGGCGCCCGCCAAGCGTGACGCTCTTGTCCGGATTGCGGGCATGAAGGGTGATCGCAGGCGGGATTGTGCTGATCAGCGATTTCACCAGCGCCCGGTCCAGATGCACCCGTTCGCCACGCACATCGGCGCCGGCGCGCCGCCAGTCATCCAGCGCGATATCGTCCCGAAACACGACCCCGACTTCCTCCAGAATATCCAGCGACGCGCTGTCGATCCGCTCGATCTGCTCGGCATCCATGGGCTCGGTCAGCGGCAGCCTGCCGGTCAGGCCTGGCAGCATGTCATGGTCCGGGCGCGTGCGAAGATCGCGTCTCTCGCGTCTGCCACCGCGGCGGCGCTGTTCCCGGGGGACCTCTTCGCTCATGAATTCGCTTTCTGTGTCGGTCTCCGGTCACTAAAACAGAGAATGCATCCCACACACAAGTGGGCGGGAGACCGGAATTGACCTTGAAACGACAGATCACGAAACTGCCGCGCGATACCGCGGTTGCCGGATGGAACGCCGTTCTCGGTCCGGCACCGTCCCAGCCTGAGGCCGAGGGCGACATCAAGGCCGATTGGCTGGTCATCGGTGGCGGTTTTGCCGGGCTGTCGGCCGCGAAACGGCTTTGTGAACTTCGCGGCGGTGACCGGATCGTGCTTCTCGAGGCAGGACGGATTGGCGAGGGGCCTGCCGGCCGTAATTCAGGATTCATGATCGACCTGCCGCATGAGCTGTCCGGGGACGGCTATGCCGGCAACATCGACGGTGACAGGCTGCAGATCAGCCTCAATCGCCATGCGCAGAAATTCGCCAGGAGTTGTGCCGCCGAATATGAAATGCCGGCCGAGGCGGTGAGCCCGATCGGCAGGATCAACGGTGCCGTGAACGCGCGCGGTGAGGCGTATAACAACGCCTATGCGGCGCAGCTTGAGACGCTTGGCGAGGCCTCCACCAAATTGTCGGCAACCGAAATGACCGAAATGACCGGTACCGGCACCTATCGGTCCGGGTTGTTCCTTCCCGGCGCGGTGATGCTGCAGCCGGCGCTCTATGTCCGCGAGATGGCCGCCGGGCTGACCGGCCGTGAGATCATGCCGATCTCGATCTATGAGGCAAGCCCGGCCACCGCCTTCAGCCGCCAGGGCGATACATGGAAGGTGACGACGCCAAAGGCCAGCATTACCGCCGGCAAGGTCGTGATGGCGGTGAATGGCCATGCCGAGAGTTTCGGCTTCTTCCGGCAGCGCCTGATGCATGTCTTCACCTACGCCTCGATGACAGCGGCGCTGAGCGGTGACCAGCAGGCCCGCCTTGGCGGGCTGCCGGCCTGGGGCATCACCCCGGCCGACCCGATGGGATCGACGGTGCGCCGCCATACCGGCATTGGTGGCAGCCGGATTGTCATCCGCAACCGCTGGACCTTCGATCCGTCGATGGAGGTCGACGAGACACGAATCGCGCGGTTCCGACGCGACCATGATCGTGCCTTCCGGCGCCGTTTTCCGATGCTGGCCGATGTCGATCTCGAATATAGCTGGGGCGGGCGGCTGTGCCTGTCGCGCAATTCTGTGCCGGCCTTTGGCGAGGTTGAACCCGGCATGTTCTCGGCCTGCTGCCAGAACGGGCTTGGCACCGCCAAGGGCACACTGGCCGGTATCGGTGCCGTCGAACTGGCCACCAGGTCGAATTCGCCGATTGTTCAGGATTTGCTGTCCTATGATGAACCGGCGAAACTGCCGCCTGCGCCGATTGCCAGGCTTGGCGCGACGCTGGTGCTGCGCTGGCGCGAATGGCGCGCCGGTGCGGAAATCTAGCCGGTTTCAGTCATTGTCGGTCAGCCCGGCGCCGGCGCCGGCGAGGCGCGACTGGCTGGTTGCCGGCGCGTAGGTGCGGTGCGCATAGCCGGTCAGGCGGTCAACACAGCAGGCAAACTGATCGGGAAGGCGGGTCTGACCCACACGGGTGCCGGCCATCTGCGCCGCTGTGCCACGGCGCAACTGGCAGGGCGCGCTGCCCCGCAACCAGCCGCTGTGCCATTGGTCGGGCGCGGTGTCATCACTGCCCGGTGCGATCAGCCAGAATGTGCCGGGCGGGATTGTCGCCACGAAAGGCAACAGCAGCAGCGGCGCCTTGACGGTGCCAAGATCGATTCTCCCGCCGACCTGTTCCGGGACCGCATGCGTTCCGTCACTGAGCGCGGTGCCAAGTACAAGCGGGCAGGCGGCATCATCGTCGGTGGTGGCCACGCCACAGGACTCAAGATAGCCACACAGGGCGGAGATCCCGGGAAGGCCGCGCTGATGCAGCCAGAACACCGCGCCGGCCGCTTCTTCGGCCAGTCCCCAGGACAGGCCGGCTCCGCGTGTCGCTTTCAGCGCCAGTGCCGCCGTTTCGCCAAGCGACCAGCTCATCAGGCGGGAGCGGCCTCGTCCAGAGGCGGATAGACAAGGTCGTCGGGATCAAGTGTGGCAAGCTCGTCCGGGAAGGGGGCGCCCTGATACATGGTGATTCGCAGCCACCTGTCGGAACGCGGATCGAACTTCGTCGCGCCGAAGAAGGACAGCTTGCAGCGCAGAAGATCGATCGGGACCATGCTGGCGCCGATGGTGTTGTCACGAATCTCGCCGAATTCAAGCCCGCCGACAATCTGCAGCCGACGTGCCATGTGCCGATGTTCGGGATGTTTCAGCAGAAAGGCGCCAAGGCTGTCCGCGGGATCGAAGTCGGCAAGGTCGCGGCGCATGCGCACCGCGTCGCGTCCCGGGCACAGCGGTTGCTCATAGGGCTCAAGCGGTTCCTCATGGCGCTCACCAAGCCGCGGCTCGAGCTTTTCCTCGGACACGTACCAGACGCGGGCCTGCGCGGCCGGGCTGTCGTAATCAATGCTGTCGGTCCAGTCATATTGCGACTGCAGCGCCGCCAGCACCTCACCGGCCGGCACCGTACCGTCGATCCGGTGCGCCACATCCTCCTCGGCATGCATGCAGTCGGCAAGGCCGTCCACCAGCGCGGCATGCGGCTCCAACATCAGCGAGACAAGCGCCTCCTGGCCTTCCAGCGACAGCGCTGCCTCGGCGGCGCGATAAAGGGCGTCCCATGGCAGTTCATCGTCTGGTGACAGCCTGTCCGCCCGCGCGATGATCCAGTCGAAATCGCCGCGCAGACGCTCGATCCTCGCCATCTGCCGTTCATCGGCGACATGCCAGTCATCGGCGTTGCGGGCCGCGCGCCGGGCAAGGCGCCGGAACATCTCGATCTGCGGCATTGTCGCGTCGGGAAGTGCGCGCACGCGGGCAAGCGCGGTCTCGCGCGCGGCGATCCAGCTGTTGATCAGCCGCGGATGGTTGATCAGGAACGGCGCCATGCCAAGGCCGGTGGAATTGCCGATCCCCAGCCGGCGGCGAATATCCGGGTCCATGGCGATGGCGGTTGCCGGTGATTTCATGCGCGCCGCATGTTCGACGATGTCGATGGAAAAGGCGCGGATCAGCCACACGGCCAGCATCTCGGGCTGGAAGGATCCGGTGAATTCGGGCCTGGCGCTCCATTGCGAGCGGTCGGCGGCCCCGAACTTGCCAGCGCCATAGACGGCGGTGGTGCGGAACAGATAGCCGACGGACTCGATCATCTCCGGGTCGGGTTGACGACCGGCGGCAAGCTGGTCCACCACATGGCTGAACAGCCGCACCGACTTGTTGGCCCGCGACAGCACAAGCTCGGATTCCGAAATGCGCCCGGCCTCCTGTTTCGGGACATTGCCCGACAGCCGGTCGATCTGCGCCGTGTCGACCTCGCCATCACACAGCGTGAAGGTGGCGTCCCACGCCTCGGCGATCACCCGGTCGGAACGCTGGTCATCGTCAAGCTGATGCGCGAAGGCGACAAGCGTGTAAGTGGCCTGCGGCCCGCGCGCCCGGTAGGTGGCGACGCCGACACCGCGATCATCAATGTCGAAGACCGGTCGGTCGATGACCCATCCCTCGGACTTCAGCCGTCGTAACAGCACCCGCATGAAGCTGAGACGGCTCTGATGAAAGGCACCCATACGTGCCAGCCGCATGACCGTCTGCGGTGGTCGCAATGGCGCCTGCCGGAACGCGCCGGTCCCGGGTCTTTCGCGGCTTTCAGGTGTCTTGCGGCTGTCAGACATTGCCTGGTCCAAAGCTTGTGTCGAAGAAATTCAACCAATTCTCGCCCATGATGCCCGCCATCTCGGCCTCTGAAAAGCCCTGCCGGCGCAAACCGTCGGCAAGTGCGACGAAGTGTCTGTTGTCCCGGAACCAGTCTGGCATCGGCGGAAACCCGGCATTGCCGGCGCTTCCCTCGCCATAATCGATGTCCTTTGTCCATCTGCCGACCCGCATCCATTCGACGATGCTGTCCGGCTGGTCCTGGCACAGATCGGTGCCGATGCCGATCCGCTCCGGCCCCATCAGCTCGGCGGTCTTCGCCACCATCTCGCAGAAATCGTCCAATGTGCAATCGGACCCGCCCCTTAGATGATGCGGGTAGAGCGAAAAGCCAAGCATGCCGCCACTCTGGCCGAGGCTGCGCAGCACATCGTCCGACTTGTTGCGCCGTGCCGGATGCCAGAAGGACGGGTTGGCATGGGTGATGGCGATCGGGCGGCTGGAAAACTCGATGGCATCGAGGGTTGATCGTTCGGCGGAATGGCTCATATCGACGACCAGCCCGACGCGGTTCATCTCGGCGACGACGGCGCGCCCCATGCGCGTCAGGCCGGTATCCTCGGTCTCGTAACACCCGGTCGCCAGCAATGACTGGTTGTTGTAGGTCAGCTGCATGAAGCGGGCGCCAAGCGTGTGGCAGATTTCCACCAGCCCGATATCATCCTCGATCGGCGACGGGTTCTGGAAGCCGAAAAAGATCGCGGTCCGCCCCTCTTTGCGGGCGCGGCGCACATCGTCCCCCGTGCGGCCCTGGAAGATCAGCTCGGGAAACCGCTCGAACCAGCGGTTCCACTGCTCGATATTGGCCACCGTCTCACGGAACATCTCGTGATAGGCGATGGTGACGTGAACCGCGTCCACGCCGCCCTCGCGCATCTGCCGGAAGATCTTTTCCGACCAGTTGCAATATTGAAGGCAGTCAATCACATGCATGACAAAACCTGCGTTGCCGGGTTATGACACCGCACCGGCCGCGATATAGGCGGTCTTGGTGCTGGTGAAGAAGTCGACGGCGTACTGGCCCTGTTCGCGCGGACCGTAGGAGCTGTCACCGCGCCCGCCGAACGGTACATGATAGTCGGTGCCGGCGGTTGCCAGATTGACCATCACGACACCGGTCTCGGCGCGGCGGCGGAAATCGGCCGCGCGGGCAAGCGACTGCGTCATGATCCCGGCTGTCAGGCCGAAATGCGTGTCATTCGACAGTGACAGCGCCTCCTCGTAGGATCCGGCGCGGATGACACAGGCGATAGGGGCGAACATTTCCTCGCGGTTGATCCGCCAGTCATTGCCGGTACCGGCAACAACGCAGGGCGCCATGTAATAGCCGTCATGGGCCATTTCCAGACGCTCGCCGCCACACAGGATCTCGCCGCCCTCGCGCCGTGCCAGCGCGACATAATCCAGGTTCTCGGCAAGCTGGCCCTCGCTGACAACCGGGCCGATCTGCGTGCCGTCTTCCAGCGCATGGCCGACCTTCAGTGCCGTCGTTGCCGCGAC
>JAYQDX010000012.1:0-32401 GCA_038138545.1 Rhodobiaceae bacterium
CCACAAAGGCGTCACCATAGAGAACCTCACCACCACGGATCTGAACCCGCTGCGCGTTATCTGCATTGGTCAGACCCAGATTATTGGTGCCAGTCTGTCCAGCCGATCCGTAGACCGAGAAGGAGTTGAAGTTACTGTCAGTCCCCGAGCCAAGAACCGTCCGGTCAACCTCGAAGCTGAGCCTTTGGTTGATGGAGTCATACCCGACATGCACTGGCGGATTCTTCTCGTCCACCCAGTCTACAGACGATTTCGCCAGTACATCGGTTTGGGCAGAAGTCGTGTTGACTGTTGCAGTGTTCACCCCACCATCAATCGAAGAGCTGAGACCCGTTGCTGCACCCGCCACCAATGTGAAGTCAGTGTTGTCGTCCCTCGAGACGACCAGCTTGGCAAGTGTTGCTGTCCCAGTATTGGTTGTGATCGAGGCGGTGTCTCGCCAATTGGACCCGCTAGTAGAGTCAACAACGTTTCCATCAGCATCCAGAAAAGTGAAAGAAAAGCCTTTCAAGTCGGTAAGTGCATCGAGCTTGTCCCGGATGTCGTCCAGCTGCGCATTAGCATCGCCAGCACTGGAACTGAAGTCGGCAGTGGTGATGGTCAGATTGTTGGTGCCATCAGACCATGTCAGAGTGGTTGCACCGGCACTGCTAGATGTGCTGGCAGTAATCTCCATCGGCCGGTGAAGATTCTGAATACCGAGAAACGCCAGATTTGTTGCCAGCGTAGCCGGCGTGGTGGCAGCGCTCTCGGTTCCGTTTTGGATCTTCCAGTCGCTGGCCACAAAGGCACCCTTTTCGGTGGCGGCAGTTGATCCCTGCTTTTCACGAATGACGATGCTCTGGCTGCTGTAGTCTTCTGCCGCACCCTTGTAGACAGAGTGAGAGCCTTCGAAAAACGCCTCGACAGTCGGCTCATCGTCAGACGGGCTGGTCAGTGCGAAGATCGAAGCAGATCCGGCGGCAATGCTGAAATCTTCATCGGCAACCGCCAGTCCCGATGTGCTGACATCGATATATTTGTACCCATTCGCGTCGGTACCGGTCGATGAGATGACAAAACTGCGGCCATTGAGGTCGCCGCGGAACTGGTCATCGCCCGCCAGCGTGACCGAACGACCCTGTTCATAATTGGCCAAGTCGGAGTTCGGCGAGGTCGTTCCATCGCCGATATAAATACGAAGACGGTTCTCGGTCGCCGCATACTCAATCAGGTTGGATGCGTTGCCGTTGATTTCATCAAGAACTGTATGGACGCTGAGCGCCGGGCGCTTGTTGTAATAGGAATGCACCATATAGTGTGTATCAGACGGGTCATCTACACGCTCTAGTTGCACCACCTGGTTATATTCATAGACTGAAGTGATTTTTTCGCCAGTTGACTTGACGAATTGCAGTCCGCCGACACCAAGCGGGTCATCCGCATATTGGCGGCCATATTCATTCAGTGTCTCGTTGATGCGAACCTGGGAATGTGCCAGAAACTCTTCCTTGGTGAAGTCCGGCGAGGTGCCAGTGATGGCGAAATCATCACCCATCAATTCAGTGACATAGCTGTCCGTGCCCAGAAGCTCGACCGAGATTTTGTTGGTCAGAGGCGTTACAGTGCCATCCGCGCCAACCCGCTGGAAATCAAGCGTGATGGTATCGTCGACATTCTGCTCGACCTGGAACTTGCGGTCATCGCCATAGGCGGCGTTGATCGCCCGCTCCACCTCGGCCGCCAGCTGGTCGGCATTGTAGAGGCCGGGATTGATATCGATGCTGACCGGCTGGTCCGAATCATCGACATTCACGAGCAGGAAATCCTTGCCCCAATAGACGTCAGAGCCGGTATTGCCAGCCTCTCGTGTGGCCTTGAACTGCATGGGATCGGTGACGATTTCGACTAGTTTGTCGCCTTCCTCACCGAAGTCGAAGCTTGTCGATTCACCACCGATCGATGCTGGCTGCGACGGCACCAGGGTTTGCAGGTCATCCAACTTGTAGAGCGGCGACCCCTTGCCTTCGATGAAGTAGTTATCATCGGGGATGGATGTTGTCTGCTGGCCAAACCGGTCAACAAAGATCTGCTTACCGGCATCGTCAACCGCGCTGACAAGATCAGGAGTAATGATCGTGTCATTGATCACAAGACGGGTGTCGTATTTGTTCGTCGGGTCGTCGGCGGAGGCAGCCTGGGTCTTGATGAAATATACGGTAGCGATCGTCGGGTTACCGAGATCATCAAAGATGGTGATCGATGTCGAGTTGGTGAAGGTCTCGGGATCGTTCGGATCGAATGCATATCCATCCTGGAACTGCGGGCGGTCCGGCACCACGTCGGAGGCCGCGTTGACGTTCACGCCAAGCTTGATGTTCGATGTCGCCTGCGGATCACCAGATGTCACCGGCAGCTGGAGCGGAACCGCACTGTCCAGATCCTTTGCCGTGACCGATCCGTCGGTGTTGACCGGGTAGGTCAGAAGATACTGACCGGCCGAGTCGACAACGTAACGGTCGTTATTGACGTTAAGTGAACCGTTTCGCGTGTAGACCGTCTGAGCGGAAGTCAGCGACGGCTTCAGGGCAAAGAAACCCTGACCGGAAATCGCAAGGTCAAGCGCGTTCAGCGAGGCGGCGATGTTACCCTGCGTGAACTGCTGCTTGATGCCCTTCAGGATCGTACCCGAACCAATCGATGACGATGCGTTCTGCAATGGAGAGGTAGCGAAGATATCACCAAATTCGACCCGGCTTCGCTTGAAGCCCGTGGTGCCGACGTTGGCGATGTTGTTCGACGTTGCCGAAATATCGGCGGATGAGCCGTTCAGTCCTGTAAGTGCGGTATAGAATGACATTTTCTGCTCTCCCTGAGCCTCGCGAGGCTCGCTTCCCTTCTCAGTTGAACCCGTTAGGTCTTCAGTATCTGTTGGTCTCTATCGGCGGAACTTGGACACATCCGCGGCGCGGACTTCGCCATAGTCACGAACATCCAGCATCACGCCGGTGGCGGCATCACCGGTGGAGGCCGCGAGAATTTCCGCGAACACGCTCGGTGTCAGGCTTTCCATGCCCTTGCCCATATCGGCAAAAGCCTCGATGCGAACAGCCTCGCCACTGGCCATCACCGAATCAGGCAGGTCCGTCCAGGAAAAGCCGACAAGGCCGGCCGGCTGTGCGCCAAGTTGCATCTGATGGAGTACGTCGCCGGCAGCATTGCTGAAGGTCAGGTTGGTAATGCCGGATGCCGAAGGCAGGTCCAACATGCCGTGGATCTCGCCGGTCTCATCCGGGCGCGCATAATTGCCCGGGATCATCACCGAGCTGCCAAGCAGGTTGGCGGCTGTCGCGATCCGGAACTCGCCAAGCTGATCGGCCATGCTGGCCAGCGTGGTGTTCATGTCGGTAATGCCGGTCACAGTCGAGAACTGCGCCATCTGGGCGATGAATTCGGCATTCTCCATGGGGGCAAAGGGATCCTGGTTCTGGAGCTGGGTGGTCATCAGCTTCAGAAAGTCGCTCTGGCCAAGCGTATCCTTGCTGGCCTTCTTGGTATCGCCCTCATTATTGACACCAATCTTCTTGAGAATGCTGTCAAGCTGTGCCTGGCTTGTTGGATCAATGGTGCTCATTCACGCTCTCCGTTGGCTTATTTGCCCATATTGATGGTTCGCATCATCAGGGCGCGAAGTGTCGTAACCACTTCGACATTGTTCTGATACTGGCGTTTCGCCTCCAGCATCTCGACAAACTCTTCCTCGACACTCACCGCCGCCGCATAGACAAAACCCTCGTCGTCGGCCAGCGGGTGGTTCGGCATGTAGGTCCGCTCCGGGCGGCGGTCGGTTCGGGTGATGCCGGCAACCTCGGTTGTCGAAATACCCGTTTCCTTGACATTCGCCGCATAGGTGGTCTCGAAGATCGGCTTCATCGCGCGGTAGGCGGTGTCCTCCTCGCCGCTGATATTGCCGGCATTGGCAAGGTTGCTGGCGATGGTGTTCATCCGCACAAGCTGTGCCGACATGGCGCGCCCGGCAACATCAAAGATGTTCTCGATCCGTGCCATCACTCGCCCTTAATGGCAGACATCAGCCCGCCGATCTTGTTGTTGAGAAAGGTCAGCGTCGTCTGATAGCGCATGACGTTCTCGGAAAATTCCATCTGCTCGACATTGAGCTCGACGGTGTTGCCGTCGCGCGACGGATTCACCGGGGCGCGATACAGCATGCCTGTCGCATTGGCATTCATCGCGACCCGGAAGTGCCGTCCATCGGTGGCACGCAGCGGCCCCACCTTTTCAGCCTTGTTGATTTCGGCCTGGAAATCCATGTCGCGCGCCTTGAAATTCGGTGTCGCGGCGTTCGCGATATTGGAGGCAAGCACCTTGTTGCGCTTTGCACGTACCTGGAGTGCGGTCGCATGCAGGTTCAGGTAATCACCAATGCCCTTCATCTCACACTCCTTTTTCAACTGGCTGAAACTTGTTGTTTTTTTCAGCCAAAACCCGATTTCACTCGTCATTTTGCAGGATCAGTTTCTGTCTTTAATTTAATCGCTGCTTGACGGCTTGCTGGCCCGTATTTTGCAATAACGGTGCCAACTCAACGGCAGAGGACAAAAAAATGGCTGCATCGACCATCAGCAACAGCGGGGGACCGGGCTCGCCAACAGAACTGTCTCCTGTCACCATCGCGGTACGCGACAAGGTGATCGAGAAGTTTCAGGACCAGCCGCTCAAAGAGATGAACGAGTCACTGAAGATGCTGCTGTCCAATGAGCAGGATGAGCAGAAGCGGCTCGGCATTCTGGCGGCGCGCGTATATATATTGCGCCAGCGGATCGCCACGCTCGCCGAACCCGTTCCCGAGCGCGTTGTCTCGGCGGCGTCGCCGAAACCCCTTGATACCGGTACCGACAGCGAAAGCGATGTCGAGGCTGGCGGCGATACCAGCAGCGAATGGACACGGCTACGGATCCTGGATGATTGCGAGGTCAATGGTGTGCGGTTTCCAAAAACCGTCATCATTGATGTTAAGTCGTCAGACGCGCAGCGCCTTATCGACAGTGGCAATGCCGAGCTTGTCGAGGAACCGCCCGAAACCGCGAGTGACGCGGCCGACCCTGAAGGTGGAACGGAGGGCGACACCTCGGCGATGCAGGTCGAGATCGACGCTGCGCCATCCGATGCCACTGACCCAGACACCGCCACGGCGGCCGACAGCGTAGATGCCACCGAGGATGTAAGCGGGACGGGCGCCACGGATGAGACCGGCTCCGAGGCCATGCCGGAAGCCGCGTCGCCAGCCGAGGAGGCATCCGCCGCACCGGATGCCACCGACGAAGCCGCTGCGGACACGGCTGATGACATAACGGAGAATCCAGAGGGTGAAGCCAAGCCGGCTGAAGAATCGAAGGACGCCGTGATCGAGGCGCCAAGTGCCGCCGAAGTGACGGCCGCGCTTGAAGCGCTGGGAGCCGGGCCCGGCGCGTCGGACGAGACCGCGGCTGCGAGCGAAGACGGCGACGAGGCCGCCGAACCGACTGCCTCCCTTGCCGAGACCAGTCCTCCGGAACCCGCCGACATAGCTGCCGCCGATGATGACGAGGCCGCAGCCGTTGCGGCTGAGCTTGAGGCCGCCGCCACTGCGATGGCGGCACCATCATCACCGCCAGACGCCGGCGAGTCTGATGACGACGCCAAGCCAAGCGGATGGTTCGAGGCCCAGCAGAACGCTGAAAAGGCCGCAAAGGCGGAGGCAGGAGACGAGCCGGAAAGCGACAAGGAAGACGAAAGCCCGGCGGATGAAAAATCCTGAACCAGCAAAGCTGACCTTCATCGCAGTTGCGCTCGCCGGCTTGCTGGTGGCGGGGTGTGAGGACTTCACCCGCTTCAAGCAGGAACGCTATGAGTGTAACAGCAACCGGCACGGGCTTGTCGAGATTGACATCCGCGAGATGAAGATCGGCAACGAGGTGGCTGTCAGCTTCACCGATGGAACGCGGATGATGGTACTGACGCAAAGTACCGACAAGACCTTTACCCTGACAAGGTCACCGTTGATCCTCAGGATCGACCGGACAAGCGGAACGGTGAGACTGACCCGCGGATCACGCTATCTGAACATCAGCTGCCACAAATCGGAATTCCGGATGTAGCCACATACGGGTATGCCCGGCAGCCGGCGCAGGTTCGGACTACTGACTGCGATCAGCCACCGCCACGACCGTGAAATGTCACGATCGCCTCAGCTTCTTCAAGGGACAGGCCGGTGGCATCGGCGACGGCTTCCTTCGTCGCCCCGGCACGTGCCAACTCGATGGCCCGGCTCATCCCCACCTCTCCGCGAACATCATCCGCAAGGCGGACGACGTCGCGGCGCAAGGCCTCAAGCGCCGTCTTGCTTTCATTGGTCGCAACGACCAGCTGCTCGCTGACACTGGTCATGTCACGGGTGCCCTTTGCCTGCAGGTCAAAGAGCTGGTCATGTTCATGAAACCGTTCCTCGAGACGGGTCAGGCGTGATGACAGGCGATTGCGGAGCAATACCAGTTGCAGCCACATGCCGAGCGTGATCACCAGCAACAGGATGATCAGGATGTTCGCGGGTGTCAGCAGCTGGTTGGCCTCGACCATCATGGTCTCCTTGTCGGCATCTCAGATGATCTGGCATCTCAGACCGGTCGATCGCGCACGATACAACCTGTTTTTCACGCGGCGTGGATGCCGCCGCCGGGTCATTTCGGCGTTCGCGACAGCGCCTGTTGCATATATTCGTCGAAATCGTCCGCCCAAACAAGCCTTGCCCGGCTTTCTGTCTCCAGCCTCGCAAGCGCCGCCGAAAGCGCCTCGATGATGGCAAGCTCCTTGGCTGACGGACCGGCAGTGCTCAATTCGGCGACTAGATCGGGCCAGCTGGCTGACATCAACTGCTCGATCTGCCTGTTGGCGGCAAGGAAGGCATCGGCATTGCCGACACACGACAACGCACACTCAATCAACTGATTGAGCGTGCCTTCCAATTCAACAAGCTTTTCGTTCACAGTCATTGCGACAGCCGCCGCTGGATCAGGTTTTCATGTCCCTGTAAGCATCCATAAGTGCTTCCGAGATGCGGTCGACATTGATCGGATACTCTCCACGCGAGATTGCATCCTTGATCCGCCGAACGGCTTCGGTGTTCACAGGTGGTGCTTCGGCGAGCTGTGCCACGGCCTTCGAGGACGCGGCATTGCTAACCTTGACAGTGTCTCCAGCAGGCGCGACCGAAGCCGGTGATGCTCCGGCGCCCGCAGGGCGTCCGTCCGCAGCCCGACCCTTGGTCAGCTCCATCCTATTGACTGTGTTTTTAATGGCGTCAACCATCGTATTGGCCTCCTCAGGAAGGGTAACGACGTAGCGTCAGCTGTTTTTAGCGATTACCACGACTTTTTTTTCATCGATGACCTTGGCCATCACAGTCTTGCCACTACTGGTGTTCTGCACTTCAATCCAGTCGCCAAATTGTCCATTTTCAAGGGCATAACCTACCATATCGACGCTGATTCCGCCAGCACGACTGGTGATCAGAACCTTACTGTCCTCTTCAATCATGAAAGCGGGCATCAGGTGGCGTGTCTGGAGTGGTCGACGTGCCGAAAGCCGCGTTTTCATTCGCCTGCCAACAACATCTGCCGGTGCGAAAAACACACCGCTGACATTGCGTGCCGGTACCGGCACAAGGATCACATCATCCGGCTTGATCACTTCACCCCGCGCCAGACTGCGCGTCAGCATCACAACGTCCAGTTCATCGACTGTTGCCGGTCGCACCGCAGCCTGCACAGCGCTAGCGGCGCCGGCAAGCGACGAGATTGGCCCCTTCGCCGGCTGCCGCGAGCTGAACTCGGCAATCGGCACCGGCGCCGGGGTTGTCGTCAGATTGGTGCGGATGGCGAAACGCCAGCCACCATCAACATCACAGCGCACGGACACGGTGTTCCAGCCACCGAAAAGCGGGTCGATCACCACCTTGCCGCCACATGCGGGAAATTGCCGTGTCGGGGCCAGCGCCAGCTCCCCCTTCAGATAGACCTCGGCCAGGCGGTCGGTGATCAGCTGCGCCACCTCGGCACCGGTCAGGCGCTGATCCGCCAGCGCGGCCTGGCCACCCAGGATGGCGGCAGCGCCTGCCACGGCAATTCGAGATGCAATGCGCCGGGAGATCATCCTATCCACCGATGAAGAAAATCTGGTCACGGCTCGACCCCCCCGCTCCGGATGTGCCATCCTGCGTCTTGTCTCCAAGCACCAGATCCTTCATCTCGTTCAGCGAAGGCAGGCGCAACACCTTGTCAGCATACAGAAAATTCGGATTTCCTCGAACAAAGGCAGCGCGGTTCTTCTTCACAATCGCCATCTGGACAACCGACAGGTCAAGGCCGCTACCGGCATAATGTTCGGTGATGATATGCGACAGCGTCTCGTCCGGCATCACGCGGTGGCTGGCCGTATGGTTCGGGTCACTGACAAAGATGTTGTCCGGGTTCAGTCCCGGTGCGGCTGCGGTGCCGCCATAGGTCGGGTATTCGAGGACAACGATCGGCTGCTGCGCGGCGGCCGACAAGGGCATCATGACCAGCGTCAGGCCGACAAGCCCCTTCAGAAGCGTTTTCATTACATATCCTCCATGAATTCGACGGTGCGGCCGGCCAGTGTCGCCGGGTCGCGCCGATCATTCAACGGCGTCAGGGTCGACGACATAGCGCCAACCTCGGTCACCCGCATGATCTGCCAGGGCGTGTCGGTACCGCTGGCCACGGCAAGAGCATTCTGGCGCATCCCGTGATGACTGCCAACCGGGGCTGTCAGTTTGCCGTCGCTGAGTGCCAGCGTCGCTGTCAGCGGACGGCATTGCAGGTCGGCGACCATATTGTCAACCAGACCCGCCACCGGTTCGATCAGCGTGGCAAGGATGGCCGGGCGGCGTGGCTGGCCGATGACATTGAAGCTTCTGGAGACCGAACGCTGCCGCGCCGTGACCGTGTGCGTCACCTCGAACCTGTCGATCAGCGCATAGCTCTCACCCGCAAGCACATGCAGCCTGATCAGCATCGTCACATCATCACGCCGCAAGACAGCATTGCCGGCCCGCTGCCCGGTCAGGATGATTTCCGGCACAAGGGCGAAATCGCCACGCTGAACGCGCACAACACCCTTGGTAAGGGCGGAATAGTCATAGCTGTCATTGATCCGCGACAGGCGGGACGGGTCAAGCGCGATATCGGTGGCGCGGTTGGCGCTGACGCCGCCATGACGCTCGATTGTCGTGATGACGTTGTTCAGAACCTCGACGGCCATTGGCGCCACTGCCGCCGGAATATTCTCGGCGAGCGTCATTCGCGGCTTGAACAATGTCATGTTGACAGCCCGCCGATGAAGGCATGAGCCACGTGGCAAATCACCAATCGCAGCACGGATGCTGACTTCATAATGCTCGCCATCAATCACCTCGTTGGTGATTGTGTAGTCGAGAATCCGGCTGGCCGGACGGACCACGAAATGGTCTTCAAGCGTGGTGTCCGACATCACTGCGGAAAAGCCGTTGATCTTGGCGCCACCTTCAAGGGCCGCCAGATAGAGCGCATCTTCCAGCGCCAGCATGCGGGCCTCCTGCTCCATCGCGGTGTCCATGATCACGGCACGGCCAGTGGTTTCGGTAAACCGGAATGCGGCGGCCTGACCGCTCGAGGCGCCAAGAATAAAGAAGATGCAGGCCAGCAAGGCGAGCAGCGGCACCCTGGCCAGGTCAAGCCAGTGCCGCTGTTCAAGTCTAGCGTAGAGGTCCAGAATCACCACAACTCTCCGTCAGGCCTTGTATCGCTCCCGGGCCGCGCTCAGGCGATGCCGCGCGCGGTGCTGATCAGATGACCGATCATCTCGCGGTCGATCTCGAGAACAATTTCGTAGGTATCCGACCCGGTCGGGTTGATCCGCACGGTGCGGGCCCCGCGAATGGTGCCGGACACGACACCGCGGAAAGTGTCGTTCTGCACCATGAGGTCGATGACCGTGGTCGACGAGTCGACCTGCAGACCATGGATCTGTTCGGCCAGATCGCGCATTGCCGCCATGCGGGCCGAGCGGATCGCCATCAGGCGCTTCTGCGCGTCGGTGCGGCCGGGTTGCGAGGACACAACAGCATAGCCGACAGCTGTCAAGGTCGGAACCTGTTCGGCATTGGCGTCGAACACCTCCTGAACGGCGGCAAGCTGTTCGGCTGCCGTCAGATTGGCAGTGGCTCCGGCGTCGGCTGACTTTGTGCTGCCGATGGTCTCGCAGCCCGTAATCGCCAAAGCTGCAGCACAGAGCGCGGCAAGGGTCAGCTTGCGGTTCGGCATTGAAGCAAAAACTGTTCGTGACATGGCCCGTATCATCCTTTCGACCTGTTTTGCCCGGCGCATCGCCTGGGCAGATGACTATGGCGCCGGTGATGCAGATTCCATGCCATCGCGGCGCCACCTTCGGCATTGCTGGCGTCATTGGTCTGAAAAATAGCGGTTTTCCTCGAATTATTCCGCTTGGCACGGAACTTGCCTTTCCCCTTACGCGAATACAAAGGCGCGACGGCGCCAGGGCCCCGGTCAGACCAGGGTCACGACATTGGAAATGCATTTAAGGCGAATGAAAACAGATGGTTGAACTTGATATGGCACGGATGTCCCAAACTTTTGGCGCGGCTTGCGACTGGCGCTGGAATTTTGACACCTGCCATCGGTTCGACAAGGCAAGGCAGGGGTAACGCGTCATGGAAATGACACTTCAGCGACTGGGGCTCGTCAACGCCAAACAATTGGTCAGCGGTGCGGTATTGCCGATCGGCATCCTGGCGCTTGTCGCGATGATGGTGCTGCCGCTGCCGGTGTTCCTGCTCGATACCTTCTTTGTATCGAACATCCTTGTTTCACTGTTGATCCTGATGGTGGCGATGCATACGCAGCGCCCGCTGGATTTCTCGTCCTTCCCCAGCCTGCTGCTGATCGCCACGGTTTTGCGGCTCGGGCTGAACGTGGCCTCGACCCGCATCGTCCTCAGCGAGGGGCATAATGGTCCGGACGCGGCCGGCAAGGTCATTGAGGCGTTCGGCGAATTCGTCATTTCCGGCAATTATGCTGTCGGTATATTTGTGTTTGTCATTCTGATCATCATCAATCTGGTGGTCGTGACACGCGGCGCGGGCCGTGTATCGGAAGTGTCGGCGCGCTTTACCCTTGATGCGATGCCCGGCAAGCAGATGGCGATCGACGCCGACCTGAATGCTGGCATCCTGAGCAATGAAGAGGCCAAGCGTCGGCGCGAGGAAATCGCCGAGGAGGCCGATTTCTACGGCGCCATGGACGGTGCCTCGAAATTCGTCAAGGGCGACGCGGTGGCGTCGATCCTGATCCTTGTCATCAATATTGTTGGCGGCCTGATCATCGGCCTGTCGCAGCATGACCTGCCGGTCGGTGTTGCTGCCGAGAACTATGTTCTGCTGTCGGTTGGCGATGGTCTGGTCGCGCAGATCCCGTCGCTGCTTCTGGCGATCTCCACCGCGATCATCGTGACGCGCGTATCGGCAACACATGACATGGCCGAGAATATCGGCAAGCAGGTCAGCCTGTCGCGCGCCTGGATTCCGGTGGCCGGCGTCCTGATGCTGATCGGGTTCGTTCCCGGTATGCCCAACATCATGTTCCTTGCAGCGGCATTGATCGCCGCCGGGGCCGGATACTGGTCCTTCATTCGCGAACGCGAAGAACCCGAAGGACCGGCCGCGGATGGCACCGAGGCCGAGGAGGACGAGGCACGCCCCGACCAGATCGGCCTTGACGAGATTGCCGACAACGCACCGATCTCGATCCAGCTTGGCTATGGGCTGATTGATCTTGTCGAGGAGGATGGCAGCGGCGCACTGACAAGCCGCATCACCGGCATCCGCCGGCAGGTATCACGCGAACTCGGTTTCGTGATCCCGCCGGTACGTATCCGCGATGATCTCACCCTCGACGCCAACGGTTATCGCATTCGCATCGGTGCCACCATTGTTGGCGAGGACAAAATCTATCCTGAACGCAAGCTTGCCATTCCGGGTGACAACGCGCAGGTCAAGCTTGACGGCATCGAGGTCAAGGACCCGTCCTTCGGCATGGATGCCACCTGGATTCCGGCGCAATCACAGCCCGAAGCCGAGGCACGCGGCTATGTCGTTGTGCATGCAGAGTCCGTCATGGCGACGCATCTCTCGCAGATGCTGCAGAAATATGCCAGCCAGCTGATCGGTCAGGATGATGTCCAGGGGCTGCTCGACAACCTGTCCCAGTCGGCCCCGCATCTTGTTGAATCGGTGGTGCCGAAGCTGGTGCCGCTGCACAATCTGACAGCCATCCTGCGGGTGCTGCTCGATGAGCGGGTGCCGATCAGCGACCTGCGCAGCATCCTTGAGAACCTGCCGCCGCTGGCGGCGCGCAATCTCAGCGCCATGGAAACCGCCGAGGCGCTTCGCCCGGGCCTGGCCCCGCTGTTGATCCAGCAGATCGCGCCGCTCAACCAGGCGCTTCCGGTCATCACGCTGGATTCCGACCTTGAGCATATGCTGATCACGATGGTCCGCCAGAGCGGCGAGGAAGGGCTGATCCTCGACAACAATCTTGCCGAACAACTGCTTCGCAAGATCTCCGAGAGCTCGGAGACACTCAGCGCCCAGGGACGGCAGGCCGTCATGGTCGTTTCACCAGCCATCAGGCGTCAATTCTCACAGCTGGTTCGCCAGCATATCGAAGACATGGCCGTACTGGCCTTCACCGAACTTCCGGACAGCCGGAAGATCGAAGTCGTTGCCACAATCAGTGGTGATGCCGGCGACGCCGGCTGATCCCCGGGCGCGACAGGATAAAGAGGGAGTTTGTCATGACCACCATCACAGTCACCGCCGGCGATACGGCGCAGGCCATGGACAAGATCGTCGAACGGCTTGGCGAGGACGCGCTGATCCTCGAGACCGTGAAGCGTAACGGGCGGATCGAGATGATCGCCACCGACGATCCGGAGGACGCGCCCGCCCCACCGGCGGCCGAAACACCGACAGCGGCGGCGCACACGCCGCTTGATCTCGAGATTGGCGCCGGGGCGGCCTTTACCGACCTGTTCGACCAGCAGATGATCAGCCGTGTCCGCGACCGTGACGCCAGGCAGACAAGCACCGCCGAGAATCTGGTGGGGCGCGCGATCGAGGCCTCGGACAGCCTCGAGGTGCTGACCGAACTGAAGAGCATCCGGAAGATGCTGAACGGCATGATGATCACCCGCCCGGACGGGCTCGATGTCACGCTTGGTCATGCGGCGCCGGTACGCCTGCATCAGGCCGGCTTTTCGCCACAGGCCATTCAACAGCTGCATCACCATATGATCGGCCTTGATGATGACAGCGCCGTCATGGCCTTTATGGACGCGCTTGCCAGAAAGGTGGTCCATACAGATGTCGAGTCCCTCTTCGACTCCCGTCTTGTCCTTGTTGTCGGCAGTTCGGGAACCGGCAAGACGACCCTGGCGACGAAGATTGCCGCCTATTTCAAGGAACACGGCATTTCCGAAAGAATGACCCTTGCCGCCGCCACCGGCCCCGGCATCAGTGTGAACGAGGATATCAAATCATATGCGAGGCTTCTCAACATGCGGTCGACGCAGTTCGGCATCGGCGAACTGAAACTGGCCATCCAGGAAACAAGCAACCGGATGATTGTCGATATCAATGCGACAGCCGAGGACGCACAGGAAGCCGTCCGCGACGTCATCAGGGTCCTTGGCATCCACAAGGTAACGGTGGTCCAGGCCATCCCCGGCGGCAGCAGCGCCACGATGATCTCGCATCAATGTCACCAGTATGGCACCCTCAAACCGATGATCGCCCTGACCAAACTGGATGAATGCGAGGCCATGCCGGCCGAGTTGTCAGCGCTGGCACTTGAGGGATCCGGCGTCGGATTGCTGACCGGCACGAAAGCCATCGTCGGGGGAATTGCAATTGCGACCATGCCGATCTTGGCGCAATATCTGCGTGAAAACGCGGACCACTGAGCCGGATGCCGGCGTATCGGAAACAGGGAGACTAGGCTGAAATGGCAAGGTCGATCGTGGTCGCAAGTGGCAAGGGCGGCGTAGGCAAAACAAGCATCGCGGTGAATCTTGGTCTCGCCATGGCGCGCCAGGGACGGCGCACCGTATTGCTCGATGCCGATTTTGGCATGGCAAATGCACATATCCTGATTGGCGCCAATCCGCAGAAGTTCATCATGGACGCGCTGGATGGCAGCATATCAATGCCGGAGGCGCTCTGTGACGCGCCACATGGCATGAAGTTCATTTCGGGTGGGACAGGTTTGCTTGAGATGCTGAATCTCGAAAAAACAAAACGATATCAGGCCATTCGTATGGTTGACGAGTTGCGCGACCAGACGGAAATCCTGATCGCCGATGCGCCCGCCGGCGCTTCTGACAGCTCGGTATCCTTTGTCGCCGCCGCCGATCATGTCATCATCGTCCTGGTTGGAGAGCCGACAAGCTTTCTCGACGCCTATTCCATGATCAAGGCCGCCACCCTTGAATCAAACGTAAAAAACTTCTGCATTGTGGTGAATATGGCCCGCAGCGCCGAGGAAGCTCGTCAGCATTTCGAGAAATTCAATGCCACGGCAACGCGTTTCCTTGACGTGAATCTGACGTTCTCGGGATGGCTGCCGTTATCCGAGCGGATGCGGCGCGCGGTTGTTGCGCGCCGACCTGTCGGACTCGACGCCACCGACCTGCCGGAAAACATCGCCTTCCAGAAGATTTCCAAAGCGGTTCTTGGATCGCCACGCAACCTTCATGGCGGCATTCGTTTCTTCGCTGATGAGGAGGCCACCGCGGCTGGAACCTGATCATGCGCAACCAGTATCTGGAACAGAAACCCGATATAGAAGAGCTGATCACCAGCCATATGGAACTGGTGCGCCAGATCGCCTGGCACATGCGCGGGTCGGTTCATGCCTCGACCGAAATCGAGGATCTGATCCAGATCGGCTATTATGGCCTGGTGACAGCGGCACAGAACTACACCCTGCGCGAGGGCGCGACATTCGCCAGCTATGCCGGCATCCGCATTCGCGGGGCCATCGTCGATTTTCTTCGCAAGAATTCCAATCTCTGCCGCACCACCATCGAGATGCAGAAGAAGGCCAACAAGGCCGAGCGCGCGCTGCAGTCACGACATGGGCGCAAGCCGACAACCGCCGAGATGGCTGCCCAAATGAATATCCCAGAGAGCGAGATGGCGGAATGGGAGCAGGCCTTCCAGGCCAACGTCCACCAATCACTCGACAGCGTGTATGATGAATTCTCAATCTGGTTCGAGTCACCGGAAAACACCCCGGAGGATAATGTCAATGAAGAGGAACTGCACGCGCAGTTGAAAGAGGCGCTGCGGACCCTTCCCGAACGCGAGGCGCTGGTAATCCAGCTCTATTACGTCGAAGAGCTGAATGTCTACGAGATCGCCGAGGTTCTCGAGGTCACCACCGGCCGCGTATCACAGATCAAGAAGGCCGCCGTCACGCGCCTGCGCGAATTCCTGCGCGATCGCGAAAGCCTGCTGATTGCCGGGTGACGATGAGCGGCGACTGGCATCAAACCGAACAGATCGTGATGGCGGTCCAGACGGCCGAGCTCCGTCAGGCCGGGGTCGCCGACGCACCGGAACTTCATTTGTCCTGCAGCCTTGTTTCCATTGCGCGCGGGCAATGCCAGCTGGTCGTGAGCGGCGCCGACAGCGATACCAATCGCAACAATCAGACTGGCGTGCGCATCGGCAGCCTGCTGATCGAGGTCAACCGCCCGATGATGCGCGGCGCGGTGCAAATACCCGATGTGCTATTCGCGTCGATCCATGAACGTCTGGCGGCCACACCGCCGCGCCCAGTGTCACTGACATTGCGGCTTGACACGCAACTCGCAGTCAATATTGAAGGTGATCTGCGGATCGATGCTGAAAAGACGATCGGCATCCGGGACATGGCCGTTACCTTGCCGCTGAAGTAAAACGCTGCAGTCTTTTCTATTTTGGTGAAGTTGAACTGATGGCCAGAGATTCAGTCAATCAGACGCTTCGATACGTCCGTGGCGGCCTGCATCAGGCGGCTGGAGGCGCTGAAGGCCTGCTGTGATTTCATCAGCTTTGTCAGCTCGTCGGTGATGTTCGTGTTGGAGGCCTCGAGATGCCCCTGGATCACCTGGCCGAAACCCTGTTCCATGGCGCCACCAATGATGGCCGGTCCGGATTTCTGGGTATCCTTGAAATGGCCTCCGCCAATCGCCTGCAGACCCGAGATGTTGGCGAAACGCGCCAACCCGACCTTGCCGCTATCAAAAATCCGACCATCGCCATAGGTCAGCTTGATCGTACCGTCATTCGCAATGTTGATGACATCGAGAAGTGTGTTACGTCCCTGCTCATCCGTCAGCATCGGCGGAATCACAATCGGATTGCCCTGCGTGTCAACCACCAGCTTCTTGTCCACTGTGGTCAGATTGCCCTTGATATCGAGCAGGAACGAGCCGTCACGCGTGAAGGTAATCTCGTCATCCTCAGGATGCCTGGCGATGAACATGCCGCCGCCGCTGACCGCGAGGTCCAGCGAGTTGCTGGTCACCCGCAGCGCCCCCTGCTTGCCATCCAGTCGGCGCGGCTCCTCATGAATGACACCATAGCCCACATTGAGCCCCGGTATCGGAACATCCTCGGCATAGGAATCAAGAAAATTGCCGTCGCTGCGTTTGAAGCCATTCGAGCCGGAGTTTGCAATATTGTTGGAAATGATGGCGATATCGGTGGTGGCCATTTTTAGCGCGTTGCGAATCGTTGAAATCATGATGTCCCTCGTCGGCTCCTGACCTGCCCCATTATTCAAATTTCATACCAACCCGGCCAGATCGGGCATTTTTTCCGCTTTCACGACGCCTTACAGCCATCTGCCACGGTTACAGGTTGCGATTTCAGCCAGAAATGGCATCATGTTGGCCGGTGAGTTGTTTTTGTTCGATAAGGCACAGATTGCAAATCGCGGCCTGTGGAGTGTTCTTGAATGTCGGGTAATGCGTTAGTTCCGGTAGATCCGACGCGTCCGCCAGCAATAAGGCGGTCATCGCCGCGATATAATCTGGTGTCTGAAAATGTGACATTCACCACTCGTGAAGATGTACGCGCGCGGTTACCCGATATCCTCGGCAAGGCGCTGGCGCTGATCTGGCTGGACAAGAAATTCGCCGACATGTTCGCACGGGACCCACAGGCCGTTCTCGAATCCGAGGGTATTTTCCTGCCGGAAAACACGGCCATTGAATTCCAGAAACCCGGCACCGACCGGCCGCGAATCGTCGTCTATGAAAAACGGCCAAATTCCAATTTCAAGCTTCGTATCCTGTATCTGCAGCTTGTGATGATGGCGGGCCGGTGAGGTGACGTCGGGAATGCCAAGATTATGGCACCTTCTGGTTTTCAGCCTGATTTCCTTTTTTATCGCCATTCCGAGCGGGCCGGCGACGGCGCAGATCGACAGCAGCGACGCCACCTTCAACGAAGCCATTCAGGCGGTGAAGGCCAAGAATTTCCGCCACGCGGTGAAACTTTTTTCCCTTCAGGCCGACAACAACCAGCATGACGCGCAGTACAATCTGGCGCTGCTGATGCATGCCGGCAAGGGTACGCCGCAGGATTTCGCGGCCGCGCTCAACTGGTCATGGGCAGCGCAGCTTGGCGGGATCGAGGCGGCCGAGGAGCTGTCGGACGAGCTGACAGGCTATCTTCCCGAGGATATCATTGAAGAGGTTCGCGGTTTGGTGAGAAAGCGTCTCAAGGCGCGTATTGATGATGGTGACCCGGCGGCCATCCCGCAATTTGCCACATATCATCTGCTGATGCTCGAGGAGCCGGACTATGATATGGCCTATATCTGGTTCTCGATCGGGGCTGCCCTCGGTCTGGAAGGCACGATGGTGGCCCGCGACGACGCCCGCGAGAATGTCGAAGAAGAAAAAATTGTCGTGCTCCAGCGTGAGGCTGGCACGATTTATGAAACGCTGGACATCAAGCTTGATTAGTGCGCGCCAGGTTTTGGCAGATGGCCAAGGAGGCTGAAAATGGATGTAAAGGTTCACTGGATCATCGACGGGGTCGCTGAACTCGACGTCGAGACGATGGAAGAGGCGGAAAAGAAGGTCGACGACGTTCTCCGCGACATTGTCGGGAAGAACCCGGAATTCGTGGAAATTCTTGGCGCACGCGCTGTTCAGGGAAAGGCCTATCTACCCGGATCGGAAGATGATATCGACACGCAACAGAACTGACAGGCGCCGTTTCATCCTTGGCGTGGCTGCGGCTACCAGCTGCATCTTGGCACCGCCCGCGCTTGCCGCCGGGCGCACCTATAAACCGCAGAACGAGGATACAGCTGTTCAACGCGAACTGTGTCGCTTGCGGCGCCGTGAATATGCCGATGGCGGCACCAACTGCATCTATGCGCGCCAGAGTGGCGGCAAGGATGCGGTGATCCGCGTGGATGGCTCGAAAGTCAGGTGCCAGGCGGAATATCAGTGCAAACGCGAGAAGTAGGCAACATCATTTGCGTCGGCAATCAATGCCGTTGAAATCGCCAAGCGTCTCAAGGTCCTCGACATAGACAAGCCCGGCATCGGCCAGGCGTCCTCGCATATTGTAGATATCGAGGCCAAGCTCGCCGGCGGCGAGCTTCTGGCGTTTCGCCTCCTCGCCATCAAGACGCGCCTGCGCCTTTTCCATGACCGCCTCGGCCTGCGCGCGCGCGACCACCGCAACACCGTCATCATCGGCGGCGATGACATCACCCGGAAAGATCAGTTGGCCAGCGCAGATCACCGGCACATTCACCGCGCCAAGCGTGTTCTTTACCGTCCCCATCGAGGAGACAGCGCGCGACCAGACCGGAAAGTCCATCTCCTGCAGATCGCCAATATCGCGCACACCGGCATCGCTGATCAGCCCCCTCACGCCACGCGCCTGCGCCGAGGTGGCAAGAAGGTCACCGAAATAGCCGTCGGTGCTGGGTGAGGTGGTCGCCAGCACCAGAATGTCGCCCGGTTGGCACAACTCGATGGCCACATGCACCATCCAGTTATCTCCCGGCGCGGCGAGGATGGTGATTGCCGTGCCACCGATGCGCGCCCCCGGATAGATCGGCCGCAAGGCCGGGTCAAGAAGTCCCGTGCGCCCCTGCGCCTCGTGAACCGTCGAGGCACCGGCCGCACCAAGACGCGCCGCCAGCGCGGCATCAGTGCGTTCTATATTCCTGACCGCAACATGTTTCATCGATCCTGTCCTCCTGCGGCGTGTCTTCCAACCAACTGAAACCGGTCAGTCATTCTCCAGAATGATGGCGCCATAGGCGGTCGCCGAGACCGGAATGTGATAGAGCCGGTAAACCTCGCGGACCTTCTCGTCAAGCGCGCCCCGCATCACGTTCCACATGATCATCTCGATCCCTTCGGCCCCCGCATCACGGATGAAATCGGTATGTGTCAGGCGCGTGTTCGCCATCGGATCACTCACCAGATTATCGAGGAACATCCTGTCGAATTCAGGATTGACGACACCGGCACGCTCACCGCCAAGCTGGTGCGACAGGCCGCCAGTGCCCCAGATGCCAACCGTGATGTCATCGGGGAAGCTGTCAACCGCGCGGCGGATCGCCTGGCCAAGCTTGTAGCAGCGAAGCGCTGTCGGCTGCGGGTACTGGATGACGTTCACGCACAGCGGGATCACCTTGGTCGGCCAGACATCAGGCTGGTCATAGGCAATCGACATCGGCACCGTCAGCCCGTGATCGACATCGAAATCGGCTGTCACCGCCATGTCGAATTCCTCCAGAATCAGGCTCTCGACAAGATGCCAGGCAAGTTCCGGATGGCCTTCGACGGCCGGCACCTTGCGTGGGCCCCACCCTTCATCGGCGGGCTGGAAGCTCTCGGCAACCCCCATCATGAAGGTCGAATAATGGTTCAGCGACATCGAGGTGGCGTGATCATTGAAGACGATGATCGTCACATCCGGCACATTCTCGGCGTGCCAGGCGCGGAGCGGCGCGAAACCGCCGAACAATTCGGCCCAGTAAGGCTCGTCCGTCTTCCCGTTATCCATCGCGGCCCCGACACCGGGCACATGCGAGGTTCCCATGCCGGCAACAAGTCTAGCCATTTTGCGATTCCCCCTTCGAACGGTTGCCGTCAATCGGGCGGCCACCATTGATCATCATTTCCTGGAATTCCTCAAAACTCATCGGCGGCGAGGACATCTTGCCATACATCACCTGCGGCGGCTGCCTGTCATGACTGACGATCTTGAAGGTGTAATACACATTCGCACCAAGCTGCAGCAGACGGATATAGTCGCGGTCCAGAACCGCCTGGCGCTGTTCGTCCGTCATCGGAAATTTCTGCAGATAGGCCATCTCGTCACGGGCGAATTCCTCACGGCATTCGGCCTTGTTCAGCGACATGCAGAACATGTTCAGATGGTAGCCCTTGCGGTAGCTCCGGCTGTCGAGGACATAGGTTCCCGGAACATCATCATAATCGCGGTTGATCATCGCGTCCCTCCTGATGGTCACTGGTGTCATTCTCTTGTTGTCGACAATAGTAGCTGTTATCGTTTTCGGTACAAACATAAAAGTTATGAACGGTTCGTTCATGAAATGGAACATTGATGACCTGCCAGCCTTTGTCGCGGTCGCCGATCTGGGCGGCATATCGGCGGCGGCCCGCCATCTGGGGATGCCGAAATCAAGCGTCAGCCGCGTGATCACCCGCCTCGAGGACGATGTTGGATTGCACTTGTTCCTGCGCGATACAAGGGCTTTGCGTCTGACGCCTGACGGCACGCAATTATATCGCCATGCACGGCGCATTCTGGAACAGGTGGAAACCGCCACTGCCGAACTGGCCGGGTTGCGCGAGACACCGCGCGGCGAGCTGAGCGTCTCGTTACCGATGGCCTTCAGCCGCGAGATTGTCGCCCCGCATCTTGCCGGCTTCAGGGCCCGCTATCCGGATATCAGGCTGGATATCCGGATCGGCAGCTCCCGGCCCGACCTGTTGCGTGACCAGATCGACCTGGCGGTGATCGTCGGGGCTGCACCGGACTCCGACCTGATGCAGCAACGCCTGATCGATACCCCCCTGATCTGGATCGCAAGCCCGCGGATTGCCGCGACTCTCCCCTCTTCATTCCATGCCGGCAGGACCGGCGAGATGATTGCCGTGGCCGAAACCCGCTATGCCGGAGATGCGATCAATGTGACAACACCGGAAGGCGGGGTGGAACAGGTGATGATTGATCCGTCGCGTCTCGTGCAGGTCAATGACCCGCTGATTGTGCGGGACATGGTTGCCACCGGCTGCGGTCTGTCCTTCGCCCCGATGATCTACTGCGAGGCCGGGCTTGCTGACGGGTCTCTGGTGCACCTGTATCCTGACTGCCATATCAGGCGGGAATCAAGCCTGTCCCTGCTGTTCCCCGGGCACCGCCTTTTGCCTCTGAAAACCCGCGTCTTCATTGATTTCCTGAAAGGAGTTTGCAGCCCTCAACCGGCGGAGGTAACGAGGTGATGTGGCCAGACTGAATAGGTCTTCAAATTATTCGAAATATGGTAGCGGTTGGGCGGCATCTGTTTACAAATGAAGGTAGGGGTTGTTTTTCTGCCTCGATCCGGAAAAAGTCCGGCACAGAAAAAGCCGGCACAGAAAAAGAAGGAGTGCCACCATGAAAATCAGGCCCGTCATTCTCTCTGGCGGCTCCGGTACACGCCTCTGGCCGAGCAGCAGGCGATCGCTCCCCAAGCAATTCATTGATTTTCCCGGGATTGGCAGCCTCTTTGCCCATACGCTTGAGCGGGTCGCGCGACTGGATGATGCGGCGACACCTCTTATTGTTTCCAGCCGGCAGCATGGCTTCCTCTGTCGCCGAGAGGCCGGCTCCGTCCGGATTGACGCCGAATACATTCTTGAAGAGGGCGGACGAAACACCGCGCCGGCCATTTACTTTGCCGCCCTGGCAAGCGAGCCGGACGATTGCCTGCTGATCATGCCTTCGGATCACTGGATCGATGATATTGGGGCTTTTTCCGCTCTGGTGGCGCACGCCGCCGCCCCCTGCGCGGACGGACGTTGGGTGACCTTCGGCATCACGCCCGACATGCCGGCAACAGGCTATGGCTATATCGAGGCAGGTGAGCTGAAGGCTGATGTGATGGATGTGGCCTCCTTCACCGAAAAACCGGACATCGCCACGGCGCAATCCTACCTTGAACAAGGTCGGTTTTTCTGGAATTCCGGCATCTTCATGGTGACGGCCAGAACCTGCCTTGAGAGCTTCCACGCGCTGCAGGCGGATTTGTGCCAGCATGCCGATGCCTGCTGGCAGGCGCGAATTGTGCAGAATGACGAAACCATCCTGCCGCGCCAGGCTCTCGAAGCCGTTCCATCCATTTCGGTCGATTATGCGATCATGGAACAACAGAACAACATCGCTCTGCTGCCATTCACCGGCGCCTGGAGTGATGTCGGCAGCTGGGACAGCCTGTCATCGCTGATCGAAAAACAGAATCCGACCCCCGGCGAACCCGACCGCACGATCATGGTCGACACAAGCGGCACATTCATACATTCCAGCGGCCGCACGATCGCCGCGGTGGGAGTCGATGACCTGATCATCATTGATGATGATGACGCCACCCTGATCGTCCGCAAGGGTCACACTGAAAAGGTCAAGGCGGTCATTGACCAGCTGAAAGGAACCGGCAACCGGGCCGGCACCGAGCACAGCTTTGAATATCGGCCCTGGGGCATGTTCGAGAATCTTCTCGACAGCGGGGTCTGCAAGGTAAAACGCCTGACCGTCGATCCGGGGCAGCACCTGTCACTGCAATATCACCACAAGCGCTCGGAACATTGGGTGGTTGTCAGCGGCACCGCCACGGTCCGGCTTGACGATGCGACCATGACCCTTGAGCCCGGCCATTCCATCGATATCCCGCTTGGCGCGCATCACGCGCTCGGCAATGATACCACGGAACCGGTGATCGTGATCGAGGTGCAGATGGGAAGCTATTTTGGCGAGGATGATATCGTGCGGGTCAGCGATCCCTATAACCGGTAGCATCCGCCGGACCGGTCTTGTGCCTTTCATCGTCACTCACCAGATGCTAGTCATTCGAAAGCACATGTCCTGGGTAAATTGATGTTCAATCCTGCCGTTGCGAAACTGACCGCCCCGCCTGTATCCGTTGTCCAGGACTGGCGCGCCGCCTATGATGGTGAGCGCGGTGATCTGATCGACATGAGCCAGGCCGTTCCCGGCTACGCAGCGCATCCCGACATGACAGCCGCTCTTGAACAGGCCGCCGCCGAACCTGAGTCCGCCCGTTATGGGCGGGTCGAGGGCGACTGGAATCTGCGCCTTGCCTATGCGGCGCATCTTGGCGCCGTCTATGGCCGGCAGATCGCACCTGCCGAAATCCATATCACATCGGGATGCAACCAGGCATTTGTCGCGGCGGTGCTTGCCGTCGCCGGGCATGGCGATGACATCCTGATGACGCGTCCCTGCTATTTCAACCATGAATCGGCGCTTGGCATGCTGGGGGTCGGTATCGGTTATGTCGACTGTCATGCGAAGAACGGCATGTTGCCGCGCCTTGACGACATCGAGTCCGCCATTTCGGCAAATACCCGCGCGCTGGCCATCGTATCGCCAAACAACCCTTGCGGGGCTGTCTATCCGCCTGAACTGCTCGACGGTATGTTCAAGCTGTGCCGGGCAAAGGGCATATGGCTGATCCTGGATGAGACCTATCGGGATTTCATGCCGCTCGACACCTCGCGCCCGCATGATCTTTTCCGCCATGACGGGTGGCAAGACACGCTGGTCCAGCTCTACAGCTTTTCAAAATCCTACTGCATGCCGGGGCACCGCCTTGGCGCGGTAGCGGCCGGCGCCGATTTCGTTCTGGAACTGGCCAAGATCATCGACAATATCCAGATCTGCGCGCCGCGCGTGGCCCAGATGGCGGTAACGCCCATGTTGGCGGCGCTGACCGACTGGCGGCAGGCCAATCGTGAAAGAATCGCGGCGCGCGCCACCCTTTTTGAAGAGGTGATCAGCTCGCTTGACGGATGGGACCTGCTGAGCACCGGCGCCTATTTCGGCTATGTGCGGCACCCGTATGCCGGCGACGAGGTCTCGTTGGATGTCGCCAGGCGTCTGGCGCGCGAGGTTGGCGTGCTGACCATCCCCGGAACTTTTTTCGGAGATGGTCAGGATTCTTTCCTGCGTTTTGCCTTTGCCAATGCCGGACGCGACGTCATTGCCGACCTGCCGGACCGTCTCGCCGGGTTCTGAGGCGAGCCACGCCGCCAGTCAGTGTTTCCAGCCAGGGTCGACCCTATCGAGCATGCGCCAGAAGGCCGGCCATTCGGGATGGCGCACCGCGGCACCGCCCTGCGCATCGCCGCCCTCGAATTGCTGGCGGGTATGGCGCATGATCTCATCCGGAATATAGCTGATCTGCGCCCCTGAGGACATTGTGCGCAGCATGATCTCGGCGTTGCGAATGAACAGCTGATGGCGAACGAACGCCCAGGCGACATTCGGCCCGGCTGTCAGAAGACCATGATTCTTCAGCACGAGTGTGTGGTTTTTGTCTCCCATGGCGGTGGTCAGACCCGCCTGCTCCGCCTCGTCCAGCACGATGCCGCTGAAGTCATGATAACCGATACGCTCGAACAGCTGGCAGCCCTCCTGCATCATCGGGACAACTTCGACATTCAGCGCCGCCAGTGACTGGCTGAACGGCTCATGCGTGTGCATGACGCAATGCAGATCATCGGGACGCGCCTTATGGATCGCGGCATGAATTACATAGCCCGCGCGGTTCACCGGCCAGTTGTCGTCCGACACCTTGTTGCCCTCGAGATCGACACAGGTCAGGTTCGAGGCGGTGATTTCATCATAGGTCAGCCCGAACGGGTTGATCAGGAACGTATCCGTTCCCGGCACCCGCAGCGTGATATGGTTATAGACAACGCTGGTCCAGCCATAGAGATGCGTCAGCCTGTAGGCCGCGGCAAGATCGACACGGGCATGCCATTCGGCGTCACTCATACCCTTTGGCGTATCCGGATAGGTTATGTCCAGCGGGATCGGCGTTGCACCATTCATCACAGAAACCTCCTCAATGCTGGCTATACTCTGCCTCGCGGGCATGGACGAGCGCAAGCAATGTCTGATTCCGCGGGGTTGCCACGCCATGCGCCGCGCCAAGCGCGACGACCGCCCCATTCAGCGCGTCGATCTCGGTCCGGCGCAAGGCCTGAAAATCGACAAGCATGGACGGTTTGTGATGGCGATGTTCCCGCTGTACAAGCGCAAGCGTTGTCATCAACCCGTCACGATCAACCTCGACCCCGACAGCCGCCGCCACATCGCAGCTTTCCATCGCCGTCGCCACGGCAATTTCGCGCAACTCGTCGGAATCCAGAACCGGCCCCGGCGTCTTCCCGAGCAGCGCGCACAAGCTGTTCATCGCGCAGTTGAAAGACACCTTTGCCCAAATGACGCGATCGACATCCGGATTCACCCGCGCCTCGATCCCCGCCTCACTGAGCATGGTGGCAAGACGCAAAGCCATGTCACCGGTCACCGCATCATCACCGGCGGCGCGGAATTGCGACAGGTGCGAGCCGTGCGATTCGACGATTCCGGGCGCGACGATATCTGCCGGTGCCATGGTCGTGCCATAGATCACATGCGACATGGGCACGAACTCGGCAAGCCGGTCGGCATTGCCAAGGCCGTTCTGCAGGCTGACAAGCCGCGTGTCGGGTCCAATCACCGCCGCCGCCGCGCTCAGCGCCGCGCCGGTCGCACCGGTCTTGGTAAAGACAAGGACAAGGTCGGCGATGCCCGCGTCACCGGCGTTCTCGGAATCAACGACCTGCGGGAAAAGGCGCATCTCGCCATCATCGAGACGAAGCAGCAAGCCGGACTCCCGCATGGCGTCGCGATGCGCCCGGTTGCGGATCAGAAAAGTCACATCATGCCCCCGCGCGGCGAGCGCGCCGCCGAAATAGGATCCCAGCGCCCCGACGCCAACAACCATGATTTTCATGCCGATCTCCTTCAGAACGGCATTGTTCCGCAACGGTTTGGCAGGGGCAAGCCGAAAGCGGCGGTTGGCCGGTGACTTCGCTCGCTACATCGTTACCTCGTGGATTTCCGCCACCTCGATACTGCCCTCGCCGATGATCGGGCAGGCCCTGGCAAGCTCCACCGCGCGGTCGATGCTGTCAGCCTGGATGATCGTGTAGCCGGACAGGGGATTCGCCCCCCCATCATCACTCACCCCGGCGGCGGACACCGTCCTTGCCATGCCGACAGGGTTTCCCGGGTCGATGATGGCGTCGCCGATGCTGTCGAACCAGTTTTGCCAGCGGCCGATCTCGGCTTCGGTTTCCTCGGGGGTCCCGGGTGTCTTGCCGCCGTGATAGGCAAAGATGAAATGTGGCATGTCTTGCTCCATTCGGTTGTGATTGAGAGGATCAACGGGGCGGGCACAGCGCCCCGATCCGGTTGAGTGACGATGCCCAGCCTTCATGGTGGAGCCGCGCCGATTCAGCATCCGCAAGGCCGGTCTGGTGCATGCTGAGAATGGTGCCGCCATAGCCGTCCGTGCGGACAGACAGGCGGACCATGCTTTCATGTCCGCGCAGGCCGCTTTCGCGGTCATGCCACGCCCAGCTGAGTTCGACCGCCTCGCCCGGCGTGACATGCAACACCGCGCCGGATACACGGTGCCCCCCGCTTTCCGGTTCGATCATCACCGAGAACCATGGTCCCGGCCGCGTGAAATCAAGGTCATACTCGCCAAGTGTAATGCCCTCGGGACCCCACCAGGACGGCAGATGCGCCGGCGCGGTGACAAGGTCAAAGACCCTGTCAGGCGGCAACGGGAACGGCTTTTCAATGCTCAGGTCGGTCACGGATTGATCCCCACGGACTGGTCCTCACGGATTGATCCCGTTGGTGGCCCATATGAACAAACCTGCGAATTCATCGGCAAACGGGATGGGCTGTTTCGCTCCGCCATGCACGTCTTCACGATGAATATTTCCGGCACCATGTCCCCGGCGTGGCGGAAACGGCATCATGCCAACAGTGTCACCGGATTAAGGGCGGACCGAAAATGACAAGACCGTGAGCGGCCAGCCCCCTGCTTGCGCCCGGGTCGGGCAGGGGTCGGGCAGGGGTCGGGCAGGGGTCGGGCAGGCCGCGCACGCTGGACGATGACCGGCCAACGCGCTAGAACCGAAGCCGTCCCTTGCGGCCAAGGGCCCGATTTTCACCGTCAAGGAAGGCCCGGAGTTGTCCTTCACCTCGATCCCCGGCAATGACATTCTGCTGATCATGACAGCGGGTTTGCTTGTCACCGGCATTGTCGCCGGCCTTCTGGCCGGGCTTCTGGGCGTTGGTGGCGGCATTGTGATCGTGCCAGTGCTGTTCCTGCTGTTCGGCTATCTGGACGTGCCGGACAGCATCATCATGCATATGGCTGTCGCCACCTCGCTGGCAACGATCATCCCGATCTCGCTGTCCTCGGCGCGCGAACATTATCGCCGCGATGCGGTGGATATCGCGGTGTTCCGGCACTGGTCGCCCTTCATGCTTGTCGCCGCCGGCCTCGCGGCAGCGGGTTCCGGCCAGCTTGATTCGCGCTATCTGCAGCTGCTCTTCGGCGGGATCGCGATCTATGTCGCGCTGACCATGATCCGCGGCAAGATTTCGGCCGCCGACGCGGCACCCGAGACATCACGGATCGCCGCCGCTGGTCGCGGGGTGCGCGGCGGCATCATTTCCGCGCTGATCGGCGCGGCGTCCTCGCTCATGGGTATCGGCGGCGGCAGCATCGCGGTGCCGGTGCTCAGCGCGCTTGCCCTGCCGGTCCACCGCGCTGTCGGCACGGCGGCGGCTTTCGGGTTCCTGATCGCGGTTCCCGGCGCGCTTGGCTTCATCTGGGCCGGCCTTGGCGTCGAGGGGCGCCTTCCCTTCTCACTTGGCTTTGTCAATCTGCCGGCCGCCATCATCATTTTCTCGACAAGCCTGTTCACGGTGCCGCTTGGCAGTCGCATCGCCCATGCGCTCAATCCAAAGGGGCTACGGCGGGCCTTCGGGTTTTTCCTGTTGCTGAGCGCGGCGAACATCCTGAGCGGTGTGATCGCCTGACGATATTCATCATCAGGCCGTATTCATCATCAGCCGTATTCATCATCAGCCGGGGCGCCTATGAAGCTGTTCGCGGCGGTGGCTGGACGCGGCGGCCGACCGTGCCGTATGCTTGACCCCATAATGTCACACAGACCGCAAAGCGGAGCCGTCATGCGCTATCTTCACACCATGGTCAGGGTCACCAATCTCGAGGACTCGCTCGATTTCTACTGCAACAAGCTCGGGCTTGTCGAAACCAGCCGTAAGGATGTCGAGGCGGGCCGCTACACACTTGTTTTTCTCGCCGCGCCAAATGATGTCGACAGCGCGAAGGAGACCCGCGCGCCGGAGGTGGAGCTGACCTATAACTGGGATCCGGAAGATTATGATGGCGGCCGGAATTTCGGTCACCTCGCCTATTATGTCGATGATATCTATGCGACCTGCCAGACACTCATGGATGCCGGCGTGACGATCAACAGGCCACCGCGCGACGGCCGCATGGCCTTTGTCCGCTCGCCTGACAACATCTCCATCGAACTGCTCCAGGAAGGCGAGGCACGGGAACCGGCCGAGCCCTGGGCGTCGATGGAAAATACCGGCTCCTGGTAGGCGCGTGATGGCGCTGGAGATTCATCAGTTCGCCTATGGTCAGGACAATTACGGCGTCCTGCTGCATGACGGCGACAGCGGCGAGACGGCGATGATCGATGCCGGCGACGCCGCGGCGGCACGGACCGCGATGGCCGAAACAGGCTGGCAGCTGACGCAGATCTGGATCACGCATCATCATGGCGACCATACTGCCGGCCTGATGGACATCGCCGCTGAAACCGGCGCGGCCACCTACGGGCCGGCGGGTGTTTCCGGTATCGCCACCACCCTTGCCGACGGTGACAGCTTTGCCTTTGCCGGCCGGCAGGTCGAGGTTCTCGCCACGCCGGGACATACGCTGGACATGCTGAATTTCCATCTGGCACCGGAAAAGCTTGCCTTCACCGGCGACACGCTGTTCGCCATGGGATGCGGACGGCTTTTCGAAGGCGACGCCGCGATGATGTGGGCCAGTCTTGGCAAGCTGATGGCGCTCGATGACGACACCGTTATCTATTGCAGTCATGAATATACCGCCGCGAACGCCGCCTTCGCGCTGAGCGTCGACCCGGACAATCATGCCCTGCAACGCCGCGCCGAGGCGGTGGCGGAACTACGCGCGGCCGGCCTGCCGACAGTGCCGACAATCATCGGACTGGAAAAGGAAACCAACCCGTTCCTTCGCGCCGGTGATGCCGCCATTCGCAAGGGACTGGGAATGGAATCGGCATCGGATGCCGCCGTTTTTGCCGAAATCAGACGCCGCAAGGACAGTTTCTGACGTCCGGTTTCAGCCGGACTGGCGCGGCGTGACCTGTCCAGCCACCCCGGCAAGGCCTGCAAGATCGGGCGCACCGGTCAGGAACAGCGCCAGGCTGAGCTGATCCTTGCATCGTTCGATGACGTCCATGGCGGCGGCGGGGTCGGGTGCCTGTACCCCGTCACCCGTCAGCGCGCGAAGTACCGGCCCGGCCATCGAGGCCAGCGCCGCGCCAAGCCACAGTGATCTGGCCACATCAAGACCGTGGCGAATGCCGCCGGAGGCGATCAGCCGCCCGTTCGGGCAGGCAGTGCGAACGGCCTGCAACGCCTCGACAGTTGGCAGTCCCCAGTCAAGAAACGGGTCAAACAGAGATGCATCGCTTCGCCGCGCCGCCTCAATGCGGGTCCAGTTGGTACCGCCAAGGCCGGCAATATCGACAGCATGAACGCCGACATCGAACAGCCGCCGCGCCACATCGGGCCCGATGCCAGCGCCGACTTCCTTGACCATGACCGGGACCTCAAGCTCACGCACCGTCGCGGCGATGGCTCCCAGAACCTGCCGCCAGTCCGTCTGCCCCTCGGGCTGCACGGCTTCCTGCAGCGGGTTCAGATGGATGAAAATGGCGTCGGCCTGCAGATCGGCAACAGCGCGTTTGGCCAGATCGATGCCGCCGGGCATCGCCAGCTGCACGCCGCCAAGATTACCGATCAATGGCACCGAAGGCGCCTTGTCGCGCATCGCGGCCTGCGAGCGGCCTGCCTCGAGACTGGCGCGCTGCGAGCCGACAGCCAGCGCGATCCCCGCCGCCTCGGCAATGGTCGCAAGCGCCAGGTTGATGGCGTCCGCATGCGCGGTGCCACCGGTCATGGCCCCGATGAACAATGGCGCGCTGACCGGCCGGCCAAGGCAGGTTGTGGTGATATCAATGGTGGCAAGGTCGCATTCTGGAAGCGCGCAATGATCCAGCCTGACCCTATCAAAGCCGGCATCAACGCCGGAGCGGGCAAGATCACTGGCGGCAAGCGCCAGATGCGCGTCCTTGCGTTCACTTGCCTTCACATCGTGCTCTTTCGCATTATCCGTCATTGCGTATCACCCTGCTCTGTCACCGGCTGACAAACTGGCGCTTCAGGGTGTGTGTCGCGCGGCGATAGAACCCGTCGACAAGGATCATATGCGGGACCGTCAGCGCCGCCAGACCGATGAATACCACCCGCAGGATGACCGGCTGCGGATCGGTGAAATCGGCAAACCACCAGATCGCCGCCGCGCCGGCAAGCCAGCTTGCAACCGTGAAGATCAGCGCCTGCAGGATTATCGCGTTGGCGGTTAAATGCTGGCGAAGGCTGGACATGATGTTGGCGACGTGCCGCACTGAATGCACACAGCAGAAATAGACCGCGAAACCGACCAGCGGCGGCGTCAGGGCGAACAGCAAAGCCAGCACGCCGAGTTCCAGTGCCGTACCGCGCCAGCGTCGATACCACAGCGCCTGTGCAAGACAGACCACAAGCGACGCCGCGACAATCACCGTCAGGATATCAAGCCCCTGCCAGACAAGCGTCGTGTCACCACCGGTCAGATAGGCAAAGATCACATCTGTATCATCCCGGTGCATCTGGCTGATGCCGGCGACGACAAGCCCGCCATGCGCCAGCACCTCGGCACCGCGCACCCAACCGGTGCCATGGCGCGCGTCACCAGCGCCGAAATGGATCATGCTGATGACAAGAAAGCCGAGAAGACACAGCGCCGGCGCCATGATCCAGGCGGCGACCACCAGCCCGGCCATGCCGACATAGAGAATCAGGAACCGGATGAACAGCAGCGCCTTGCGCGAAAAACCGAGATGGATCGCGATCGCGCCGTCAAGCGCCCCGTGCGGCAGACCGATCAGCGCCACCGCGCCGAGTGCTGCAAGGTCGAGCGGCGCCATCGCCATGATCCCGGCCATGAGGTCCATCAGGCAGCCCTCGCATGTTTCGCCAGGCCACCCTTTGTAGCAAGCCGCAGCGCGCCGCGAAGAAAGGGGAGTTTCGGCATCGCCATGACCACCTTCAGACGCAGGCCCCAATCCGCCTCGCCATTGAGAAAGCGCGCGAACTCATCGCCGGTCAGCGCCTTGCCCATGCGAAGGAACAGCTCGGGCGCCCGCTCCGGCCAATGGCGAAGCACCGTCAGCAGAACCGCATCCATCGCAAGGTCGATACCCTTGTGCGGTGAGGTGATCGTCAGCTGGCCAGTGGACTGCGCCGCCGCGATCGCCCGCTCGATCTGCCGCTGGATGAAGATGAAGGCATAGCCGCTTGAAGGCCTGATGGCACCGCCATTGCCGCCGATCCCCTCAATGGCCGGATCGCGGCGGTCCAGCCGGCCAAGCGGGATGACGCCACGCTCGCGGTGAAGCGTCTCGAATTCCAAAACACCGTAATGGCGGGCCAGATAGCCCCGGATTGCCGCCAGATAATCTTCCTCGGCAAGCGTCTCTGGCGAGAACAGCGTTGATTCAACCAGCGCCACAGTCGGCGAGAAGGGCAGCAGATAGATGAAATGCATACCGTGCGACTGATCCACCCGGAAATCCATCAGAATGGCTGTCTGCGGATCGAAAACCGGGGTCGGCGCCCGCACCTCAAGGCCGACGAAATGCTGCAGCATCATGCCGCGCGGCACCGGCGGGGGACGGCTGTCAAATTTATCGATGCCGGGCTCGATGCCGGGCT
>JAYQDX010000012.1:32501-36968 GCA_038138545.1 Rhodobiaceae bacterium
TCGATGCCGGGCTCGATGCCGGGCTGTATGGCGGCCCCAATGGCCGGGGTCTCGTCAAGCATGGCAACCCCTGCCGCCGCCGCCCTGCCCCGGCAATAGGATGTCCAGTCGCTGCGTCGCAGCGCGAAATAAGGCCGCGCCGCCGAGGTCATGACAACCTTGTCTGTCTCCGTCGCAATGACCCAGCTGGCCCAGGAGGCGCGGGCCAGCCTTGTCGCCGCCTCGAGGCCGGCACCGCCCCAGAACCCCCAGATATGTTCAGCCGCGGCCGGTGCGCCGGCCGGCCGGACAAGCGTGATCTCATGATCCGGAAGCTCGGCGGCCCGCGCCGCCAGCGACAGCGCCGCACAGCCGTCACCAAGGATCTGGACCTGTCGTCCTTGCGGACGACTTGTGCCGTCAGGCGACATAGGGCAACCCCCGCAGCGCCAGATGAAGCTGTTCGTCATGCCGCCGCGCTGGCGTGCCAAAGCGGGACCCAAGACTGGCAAGCGTCAGCAGCGAACAGCGCAATTTCGTCAATTTGCCGGTCACCTGCCGGCCCTTATGCCAGGCGCATCCGGCAGCGCGAAGCTGCACGCCGATCTGGCGATAGACTCTGGCGGCGATGGCGATCGAGAGATGCGCCCGCCAGGGCAGATAGCGATAGCCCTGCGCCCCGCTGGCATAGAATGTCTCGGCCATGTCTAGAAGCCGTGCCACGGCGGCCGTGACATCAGCATGGAGGCCTGACCCGGGCTGCCCTGCGGCGTCCCTGATATCGGCCGGCGCGGCACCACCGACCCAGTCGCCGGGGATATAACGACGGTCCATCGCCGCATCCTCCAGCACATCGCGCGCGATATTCGTCAGCTGCATGGCGATCCCGAGATCGATAGCGTGTGCGCGGGCCGCCGGGGTATGGCAGTCCAGAACATCACACATCAACAGTCCTACCGTACCGGCCACGCGGTAGGCGTAGCGCAGCAGCGCTGCCTCGTCGGCGAGCGCTACAATTTCCGCCTGATCCTCCAACAACCCGTCGATCAGGGCGACCAGAACTTCCGCCGGAAAACGCTTTTCCGCCATCAGCGGCAGGAAGTCCCGCAACGCCGGATCATCGCCCGCCCGGCCGGCCGCCAGATCGTCACGGATCACCCGCAGGCGCACCGGACCATTCTCGATATCACCATCGGCCATGTCATCAAGCAGTCGGCAGAAGGCATAGAGACGGGCGGCGTCGCGTCCCATCCGCGCGCCAAGAAAGCGGCGCGCCCAGTGAAAGCTCTTGCCATTGACGGCAAGCGATTCTTCGGATGTCAGGCTTTCATTCGACATCGGTGTCGGCTCCCGCCGTCAGGCCGACTATGCCAGTTGCTGGCTGGCCGCCGCCTGCTCCTCTTCCTCAATCAGTCGTTCGACAACCTTAGCAGAACACAGCACGCCTGGCATCCCCGCGCCCGGATGCGCGCCGGCGGCGGCGAAATAAAGGTTCGGAATATGCGGATCGCGATTGTGATAGCGGAACCAGGCCGACTGGATGAAGATCGGCGCGATGGAAAATCCGGCCCCATGCATCGACCTGTAATCATTTTTGAAATCCTCGGGTGTCATCCAGAAATCATCCGAGATCACCTCCGACAATCCGGGCATGATGGTGCGCTCCAGCGCGCCGACAATACGGTCGCGAAGCGCCTGCCCCTCGCGCGACCAGTCAACATCGCCAAGAAGGTTCGGCACCGGACAGAGGACATAGAAACTGTCGCACCCCTCCGGCGCGAAGCTGGGATCGGTGGCGGTCGGCCGGTGAAGATAGAGCGAAAAATCGTCCGCCAGAATCTTGCGGTCGAAGATATCGGCAAGCAATTCGCGATAGCGCGGCCCCATCCAGATGGTGTGATGCGCCACATCCTCATAGGTCCGCCCTGTTCCGAAGAACAATACATAGAGTCCCATCGAATATTGCGTGACGCGTTCCGGCAGAGCGCGCTTCGAGCGCGTCTCGCCTGGCAGCATCTGCTGATAGACGGTGGGCGGATCACCATTGCAGATCACCCGGTCGGCGAGGAAGCGCCGCCCGTCGGTCGCGGTCGCACCGGTGGCCAGCCCGCCCGCCATGGTGATCCGTTCGATATCGACACCCAGCTCGACCTTGACCCCGGCACGCTCAAGCAGCCGGTGAAGCTGCTCGACAAGCCGGCCGGTCCCGCCCATGCAGAAGAAAACGCCCCAGCGCCGCTCAAGATAGTGGATCAGCGCATAGATCGAGGTTGTCGTGAACGGGTTGCCGCCGACCAGCAGCGGATGGATGGAAAAGGCCTGCCGCAACAGCGGATGCTTGATATGGCTGTTCACAAGCCCGGCCACCGTACGGTAGCTGCGAAGCCGCAGCAGCGCAGGCACCTGTGCCATCATCGCGGTGAACCGGGTGAAGGGGCGATCGGCGAGCTTTTCAAACCCGATCGTGAAAATCCGCCGCGAGGTTTCGAGAAGCCCGGCATAGCCCTTCACATCGGCCGGCGAGAATCTTTCGATTTCGCGGTTCGTGTCCTCGACAGTGGCGCGATAGTCGAATTGCTGGCCATCATGGAAGTGGAACCTGTACCAGGGATCGAGGGGCCGGAAATCGAGATGATCCTCGCGGGCTTCGCCAAACAGCTCGAACAGCTCGTCGAACAGAAATGGCGCGGTGATCACCGTCGGGCCCGCATCATGGCGAAATCCGCCACGCTCGAACACCTGCGCCCGCCCCCCGATGGCCTGCAGCCTGTCGACAAGCGTCACGCTGTAGCCACGCGCGCGCATGCGCAACGCCGCCGCGATACCGCCGAAACCGGCACCGATCACCAGCATGTCGGTTTTGGGTACGGATGTCGTTTCAGAGGAGGATTGCGCCTTGGGGGCCGGTGTCATAGTTGCCGTTTCAGCCTTTGTTCAGCGAGGCTACCGACTTCAGACATACCTGCTGGAGAAGCTGTTGTATAGGCGCGATCACGGCAACAAGCTCGGCCGGGAGCCGTTCGGCATAAAAGGTGGCATCCTCGAGAAGGGAATCCATCCGGCGGGCCGCCTCGCCAAGGGCTGGCGAGCGCCGCACCGCGTCAACCCAGCGGTCGAGACCATCGGCGGACCCGCTTGCGTACCAGCTGTCGAAATCAGCCTTGCCGGCGACATCGAGTGACTGGCGGAACAGCACGACAACGCCGTTTGGCGCCCGCCGTCCCAGGTCGGAGCCACAGGTATTGGCGCCATCGGCGCCAGAGAAATTCAAAATGTCATTGGCGATCTGATAGGCGTTTCCCAGCGCGCGGAAACAATCGCCGATGGTCGCCGCCGCCCGGCCATGAAGCGCCATGGCGGCAACGCCTTCCAGCGGGGCTGTCAGCAGCGGTGCCGTCTTGTCGCCGGCGCCCTGCAGGTAATGCGCCCAGTCCCTGACCGGCCGAACGTCGAATTCGCGCGCCTCGCCAATCGTGGTGGTCTTCATATGCGTTGCCAGGATTTTCACCAGCATCGGTGTCTGCGAGCGCTGCGCCGCCTCGGCGGCAAGCTCGAATGACAGCGCCACAAGCCAGTCTCCAAGGGTCAGCGCGACATCGCGCCCATAGACCGACCAGACAGCCGGCCTGCCGCGCCGCAGCCTGTCACCATCGCAAATATCATCATGAATCAGCGAGGCGTTGTGCAGAACCTCGATGGCCGCCGCCCAGTGAAGCGCTGCCGGCCGGTCAACCTTCAGTGAGTCGGCGGCGCGAAGCGCCATCTTGGCGCGCAGCATCTTGCCGGGAGCGGCGAAGTGATGGAGGGCCGCGTCGGCCAGCGGCTGTCCGGGCTCCGGCATGCGCTCGATGATAAATCCGTGGATGATTTCCGATATGGACTGGGAAACCGGAATGCCCGTGCCGGTGTCGGAGAAAATCTCGTTCGCTGGAGTGGACAGGTCAGTCATCATGATCGTCTTCACATAGTTCCACGAAAGGAGAGCGCAAATTCGTCAAATCTGTTGTTGGAAGGGGCAGCGCCGGGCGCTGCCCCTAACAATTGGGTTTGTTAGGCTTTTGCTTCGGACTCGGTGACAGCAACGTTCCAGATGATCACACCGAACGCAATTTTGTTCAGCACGTCTGCAAGGTTGTAGATCACGTTGAGCGAATCTGCCGAGCCGGCAGGATCACCGGTTGCAAGGTAACCGTAGAAGTAGCCGAGCGGATAGATGGCCCAGCCGATGGTTACGATCCAACGCATGGTGGAGAAAGCCGACTTGACCGATTCCGGTGCCTGCTCTGCCGAAAGCTTGCCGGCTTCACCAGCAAAGATTTCGTACAGGATGTAGAACCAACCGACCATGCCGATGACGAAACCGAGCCACACATTCATGTAGCCTGCTTCACCTGCATAACCGCCAACCAGCATGATCAGAGTACCGATCGTCAGACGCCAGAAAATGCCCGAAGAGACATTCGCGATGGCGCGCAGGATCAGATAGAA
>JAYQDX010000013.1:0-36965 GCA_038138545.1 Rhodobiaceae bacterium
TCGATTTCGAGGCCGATACCGGCAGAATTCTCGATATCGTCATCAATTCACTCTACTCACAGAAGGAAATCTTCCTTCGTGAATTGATCTCCAACGCGTCCGACGCCATCAATAAGCGTAAATTCGCCGTGCTGAGCGCCGGCGACGCGGCCGAGATGTTGGACGGCGAGATCACCGTCAGCACCGACAAGAAGGCGCGCAGCCTGACCATCAGCGACAATGGCATCGGCCTCACCGCCGACGAGATGAAGGACACGCTCGGCACCATCGCCAGCTCCGGCACCAAGGCGTTCGCCGCAGCGGCGAGCGACAGCAAGGAGGGGGGCGATCTGACCGACCAGCTGATCGGCCAGTTCGGCGTCGGTTTCTATTCCGCCTTCATGGTGGCGGAACGGATCGATGTTGTCTCGCGCGCGCATGGCGCGGCCGAGGCCAGCCACTGGCACAGTGACGGCGCATCCGGATTTTCCATCGACAGCGCCAGCCGCGATACTGTCGGCACCGACATCACGCTGCATCTTCGCAAGGATGCCAAGGAATATGTCGAGCGCGAGCGGATCGAATTTCTGGTGAAGAAATATTCGGACCATATCGCACAGCCGATCATGTGGCTTCAGGACAAGGCCGATCCGGAACGGCTGAACAGCGCCGTGGCATTGTGGACCCGGCCGGCGAAAGACATCTCCGAGGAGGAGTATCAGAATTTCTACGCCTCGGTGGCCGCCGCCTATGACACGCCCTTCGCCACGCTCCACAACCGGACCGAAGGGGCGGTCGAGTTCACCAATCTGGTCTTCATCCCGTCGATGGCGCCGTTTGATCTGTTCGACCCGGAGCGGCGCTCACGGCTGCAGCTCTATGTCAATCGCGTGTTCATCACCGACAATTGCGAGGGGCTGGTCCCGAAATGGCTGCGCTTTCTTCGCGGCGTCATCGACACGCCCGATGTCGATCTGAATGTCAGCCGCGAGATGCTGCAGCAGAATCCGGTTGTGACGAAGATCAACAAGGCGATCGTCAAGCGCGTCCTTGGCGAGTTCGGCAAGGCGCTGGAAAAACGCCGTGAGGAGTATGAAGGCCTGTGGAACGCCATGGGCCGGGTGATCAAGGAAGGGCTGTATGAGGATGACGCCAACCGTGCCAAAATCCTTGATATCAGCCTGTTCCGCTCGACTCGTAATGACGGCATGGTCACGCTGAAGGAATATGTCGAGGGATTCGCCGCCGGCCAGGAGATGATCTATTACCTGTCGGCCGAGAATGCCGATCTGGCAATGACAAGCCCGCATCTGGAATCCTTTCGCGCGAAGGGAATCGATGTGCTGCTGCTGACCGACCCGATTGATGATTTCTGGCTTGCCAACACGCCCGAATTCGACGGCAGGACCTTCCAGTCGATCACCAGGGGCGAGGTCGATATCTCGAATGTCGGCGAGACCGACAAGGATGAGGACAAGGCCGAGGCGGTGCTGTCCGACAGCTTCATGGCGAAGATGAAACATGTTCTTGGCGGCGATGTCGCCGATGTGCGCAGTTCGGCCAATCTGGAGACGAGTCTCGCCCGTCTGGTCGCCGACCAGAGCGGCATGGACCCGCAGATGGAGCGGATGATGCGGATGCACAATCCCGACTTCCAGGGTGGCCCGAAAATCCTCGAGGTCAATGCCAAGCATCCGCTGATCAAGGCGCTGAACAGCCGCGTGGAATCAGGCGAGTTTGACGGTTCGGACAGCTTTGCGCGGCTGCTTTATGACAGCGCCATTGTCGCCGAGGGCGAGACCATCGCCGACCCGCGCGATTTCACCAACCGCCTTGCCGCGGTGATGGAACAGGCACTTGCCAACAGCAAGGACTGAGGCGGCCGGGACGAGGTGAGGCGCGTTGATGATACGTTGGTTGGCAATCTGTTTTCTATTTGGGGGCATGGCCGGCCCGGCCAGCATCACCGCCAGCGCCGAGGAGCCGGTGGATTATCTGCTGCTGTGGGTGATCGCCGGCGGTGATTATGTCGATAGCGGATTCCGTTTCGACGCGGCCGGCGGCTGTTTCGCACAGGCGCAGAATATCGCCAGCGACATGCGGTTCGTTGGCTTGAGCGCGCCGCAATTCACCTGCGTGCCACTGAAACCGGGGCATGAGTTCAACGTGTCGCGGCAACCGAAGAGCGGAAGCCGCTTTCCGTTCTAGTAATGTGCTGGCTGGGGATCAGCTGGCTGAGCATCGGCTGGCGGAAGATCAGTGCGGCAGGATCCAGGTGGCCGGCAATGCCTGCTCGATGACGCGGCGCGCATTCACCAGATCATTCATCTGCGCCCGCGCCAGCGCATCCTGCCTCGACATACCCTGGTCGAGCCAGCGCTTCGTCAAGCGGTCCTGCAGGACGCCCTCCGCCACATCAAGCCAGAGTGCGGCGTCCCACATGCCCGCCAGATCACGCCAGCCCTCCTCGTCAAACAGCAGATAATTACCCTCGAACAACAGCACCGACACCCCGTCGGGAACGACGCCGCCGCGCTCGACAACGCTGTCAGCATCCCGGTCGAAGGTCGGGAAATGTCTGACCGCACCGCTTTTAAGGTCGTCAACAAGCCTGGTGAACCCGACAAGATCAAAGGTTTCCGGCGCCCCCTTGACCGCCAGCAGGCCGCGCGCCGTCAGCGTGTCATTGTCGAGATGGAACCCGTCCATCGGCACAACGCAGCAGGACCCGCCAACCCGCGCCCGCAAGTCGGCAGCGATGGTCGATTTGCCACTGCCTGGCGGGCCGGCAATCGCCACGGCGGCCATCCCGCCCCGGTCCGCCAAAGCCGTAATTTCCGACACAATCCTGTTGATATTCATGATCCGTGATCCAGTCGTTGATGACATTGTGCCGCTGGTGATCCTCTGTGATATTTGCCGCTGCGCCACGATAACTCATAAAAGCTGACTTGCCCAAAACTTTACACGCGTTAATATTGTGTCAAGTGTTAACCAAGATACACCATGTCATCGAAGGCCGTTTCCGGAACAACAATGAGCCAAGAGAAGATCAGGAACATGGATGAGTTCGCCGCACTTTGCGGCATTTCTCGTCCCACAATCTCAAAATATTTCAATGACCCGAACAGTGTCAGGCCCTCTACCCGCGACCGGATCGAGGCCGCGCTGAAGGAATATGACTACCGCCCGAACATCTATGCGATGAACCAGAACCGGCGGTTGACCAAGAATATCGGCATTGTCGTGCCCTATCTTGCCGATCCGTTCTTTGCGGAAATCGCCCGCGTCATCGAGCGCCGTTGCATCGATGCCGGGTTCACCCCCACCCTGTTCTCTTCACATGGCGAGCCGGGCCAGGAAACCGCGATTCTCGACACGCTTCGCTCGCTCAGACCGGCTGGCGTGCTGCTGGCCCCGCTCGGACGCGCCTCCGACCGAAAACATATCGAGGAGTTCTGCCGCGACGTGCCGACCATATTGTTCGACAGCAATATCGAGGGTGTCGGCGCCGCCTTTGTCGGCTCGGACAATTTCAGTTTTGTATCACAAACTGTTGAATATCTGAGCAGAACCGGAAGCGCGCCCTGTTTTTTCGAGATGCGTGATCCGGCCAATCCCAACGCCAACAAGCGTCGCCACGCCTATCTCGAGATGATGCGGCGGCTCAATCTGGAACCCCATCTCATCAAGATAGACGGCACCGGCTGGGGGTTCGAGGAGATTGGCCGCACTGGCGCGCTGAAAGTGCTGAAACAGGATCTTCTGCCGACCGACACCGTGCTGTGCAGCAATGACAGGCTGGCGATCGGGGTGCTGTCAGCCTGCCATGAGCTGGGGATCCGGGTCGGCCGTGAGGAGGGATGCACGATTCGCATCGCATCGCATGACGACCATCCCTATTCCCGGTTCACCTGCCCGTCACTGACCACCGCGGCGCATGATTATGAAGCGGTATCGGATCATGCGGTCGAGACATTGTTCCGGTTGATCGAGGCTGGCGGCAGGCTTGAGACGCGCGAGGAAACGCTGTTCGCGGCGCGCCTGATCATGCGCGCCTCGGCCTAGCAAGCCGCCGGGAAAGCCCAGATCACGGCCATTTATTTACGCGCGTCAAAAATATATTGACGCGAGAAAACATTTCTGTGTTCTATTTTCCTGCATGACATTCAGGAGGAGGAATACAATGCACTTCAGAAAACTGGTCTGCACGGCAGCCGCGGCGACGCTGATGGCGTCTGGCGTTGCCTATGCAGAAACCCTGACCATCGCGACAGTCAATAATGGTGACATGATCCGCATGCAGGGTCTCACCGACGATTTCACCGCCAAGACCGGCCACAAGGTCGAGTGGGTAACCCTGGAAGAAAACGTGCTCCGTCAGCGCGTGACAACCGACATCACCACCAAGGGTGGTGCCTTCGACATCATGACCATCGGCATGTACGAGACCCCGATCTGGGGCAAGAATGGCTGGCTGGTACCGCTTGATGATCTCAGCGCCGATTACAATGTCGGCGACATCCTGCCGGCGATGGCCGGTGGCCTGAGCCATGACGGCACGCTGTATGCGGCGCCGTTCTATGGTGAAAGCTCGATGATCATGTATCGCACCGATCTGATGGCGAAGGCCGGGCTGGAAATGCCGGCCGCGCCGTCCTGGTCCTTCATTGCGAAGGCGGCGCGCGAGATGACCGATCGCGACAATGACATCAACGGCATCTGCCTTCGTGGCAAGGCCGGCTGGGGCGAAGGCGGTGCCTTCATCACCGCCATGTCGAATTCGTTCGGCGCCCGTTGGTTCGACGAGAATTGGAATGCCCAGTTCGACACCCGCGAGTGGTCCGACACGCTGAACTTCTACCTCAACATGATGAATGACGCTGGTCCGGCAGGCTTTGCCACCAACGGCTTCAACGAAAACCTGTCACTGTTCCAGCAGGGCAAGTGCGGCATGTGGATCGACGCCACAGTGGCGGCATCCTTCGTGACCAACCCGAAGGACTCGACCGTGGCCGACAAGGTCGGCTTCGCGCTGGCGCCTGACAATGGCATGGGCGTCCGCTCGAACTGGCTCTGGGCATGGGCTCTTGCCATTCCGGCAGGCACCCAGAAGGAAGCCGCTGCCAAGCAGTTCATCGAGTGGGCCACCTCGAACGGCTATATCGAGCTTGTCGCCTCGAAAGAGGGCTGGGCTAACGTGCCTCCAGGCGCGCGCACCTCGCTCTATGAGAATGCGAACTACAAGGACATCCCGTTCGCCAAGATGACGCTGGAATCGATCCTGTCGGCCGACCCGAACAACTCGACGGTCGATCCGAGCCCGTATGTCGGCATCCAGTTTGCCGCCATTCCGGAATTTGCCGGTATCGCGACCGAGGTCAGCCAGGAATTCTCGGCTGCCTATGCCGGCCAGCAGTCGGTGGAAGAGGCGCTTGCCAAGGCCCAGGCCCTGACCAACGATGCGATGGAAGCCGCAGGCTACCGCTAGGCACAATTTTTCCGGGGGCGTCGCGTGGCGCCCCCGGGATTTTCACAGCCTTTTCTGCTACATTGATCCCTTTGCCCATTCGCGCCTGAGCCGGCGATAAGGAGTCGTCCCCGTGGCCACCCAGCATTCCCAATCTGTCGCCAGAATGATGATGGCTCCGGCTGTCATTCTTCTTCTCGGCTGGATGCTCGTGCCGCTGACGATGACCCTGTTCTTTTCCTTCAAGAAATATCTGCCGCTTCGCGGCGGCGACCTTGGATGGGTCGGATTCGACAATTATGTCCGGTTCGTCTCCTCCAGTTCTTTCTGGCCCGCCGTCGCCACCACATTGATCATCGTCGGCGGCGTTCTCGTCATCACGGTTCTGCTTGGCATTGCGCTGGCGTTGCTGCTTGATCAGCCGATGTGGGGCCAGGGCGTTGTCCGCATTCTTGTCATCGCGCCCTTTTTCGTGATGCCGACCGTGTCGGGTCTTGTCTGGAAGAACATGTTCATGGATCCGGTGAACGGGTTCTTCGCCCATCTGTGGCGGTTCTTCGGTGCCGAACCCATACAATGGCTCAGTCACGCATCGATGCCGTCACTTGTCATGATCGTCAGCTGGCAATGGCTGCCGTTCGCGACGCTGATCCTGCTGACGGCCATCCAGTCGCTCGACACCGAACAGCTGGAGGCCGCCGAGATGGACGGCGCAAGGCCGCTTGGCCGGTTCTGGTTCATCATCCTGCCGCATCTGGCGCGTGCCATCACCGTCGTCATCCTGATCCAGACGATCTTCCTGCTGTCGATCTTTGCCGAGATCTTCGTCACCACCGCGGGCGCGTTCGGCACCAAGACGCTGACCTATCTGATCTTCCAGCGCGTTCTGGAAAGTCAGAATGTCGGGCTTGGGTCGGCCGGCGGGGTCTATGCCATCATTCTGGCCAACATCGTGGCGGTGTTCCTGCTGCGTGTCGTTGGCAAGAACCTGGACGCATAGGAAGGCAGGATCATGGCCCGCGCGACAACAATCCGTCAGAAGACAATCACCACCATTATCGCCTGGACCGTGGCCATGGTGATTTTCTTCCCGATTCTGTGGATCGTCGTGCTGTCCTTCAAATCCGAGGGGGACGCCATCAGCACGCCCATGAGGGTTCTGACCTCGGCCTGGACGTTCGACAGCTACGCCGTGGTTCAGGACCGTTCGGACTATTTCAAGCATTTCTTCAATTCGGTGATCGTTGCTGTCGGCTCGACATTGCTTGGCATTCTTGTCGCCGTTCCGGCCGCCTGGTCGATGGCCTTCGTGCCGTCACAGCGGACGCGCGGCATCCTGATGTGGATGCTGTCGACAAAAATGCTGCCGGCGGTCGGGGTCCTGTATCCGATCTATCTGCTGTTCATCGAGCTTGGCCTTCTCGACAGCCGCACCGGCCTGGTGATTGTGCTGATGCTGATCAATCTGCCGATCATCGTGTGGATGCTCTACACCTATTTCCGCGAAATCCCGGCCGAAATTCTGGAAGCGGCGCGGATGGACGGGGCCGGCATGCGGGCCGAACTGCTCTATGTCCTGACGCCGATGGCCATTCCGGGGATCGCCTCGACAATGCTGCTGAACATCATTCTGGCCTGGAACGAGGCGTTCTGGACGCTGAACCTGACCGCCGCCAAGGCGGCCCCGCTGACCGCCTTCATCGCCAGCTATTCCAGCCCCGAGGGGCTGTTCTACGCAAAACTCAGCGCGGCGTCGGTGATGGCAATCGCACCGATCCTCGTCATGGGCTGGTTCAGCCAGAAACAACTTGTTCGCGGCCTGACCTTCGGCGCGGTGAAATAGGGGAGAGGCTGATGAAACAGATACAGCTCAGGCAGGTCTCGAAAAGCTTTGGTGATGTGGAAGTCATTCCACCGCTGGATCTGGAGATCGAGGATGGCGAGTTCGTGGTCTTTGTCGGGCCGTCGGGATGTGGCAAGTCCACCCTGCTGCGCCTGATTGCCGGCCTTGAGGACGTGACCTCGGGACAGGTTCTGATCGACGGTGCGGACGCCACCGCCATTCCGCCGGCACGGCGCGGCCTTGCTATGGTGTTCCAGTCCTACGCCCTCTACCCACACATGTCGGTTCGCCGGAATATCGCCTTCCCGCTGCGCATGGCCGGTCTCGACCGGGCCGAGCAGGAACGTCGCGTTGACGAGGCGGCAAAGGTATTGAACCTGACCGAATATCTGGACCGTCGCCCCGGCCAGCTGTCGGGCGGCCAGCGCCAGCGTGTCGCCATCGGCCGGGCCATTGTGCGCGAACCGACGGCCTTTCTGTTCGATGAACCGCTGTCCAATCTTGATGCGGCGCTTCGTGTCGGCATGCGGCTTGAGATCAGCGAGCTTCACAAACGTCTGTCGACGACGATGATCTATGTCACCCATGACCAGGTGGAGGCCATGACGATGGCCGACAAGATTGTGGTCCTGCAGCATGGCGTCATCGAACAGGTCGGCAGCCCGCTGGAACTCTACCGTGCGCCGCGGAACACCTTTGTCGCCGGATTTATCGGCTCACCGCGGATGAACCTTCTGCAGGGCGCCGAGGCCGCCAGACACAAGGCGCATACCATCGGCATCCGGCCGGAGCATATCGCCATCTCAACACGCAAGGGTGACTGGCAGGGCGTTGTCGGCGTGTCCGAACATCTGGGGTCCGATACCTTTTTCCATATCAATTGTCCGGATTTCGCCGCGCCGCTGACGGTGCGGGCCGATGGCGAACTCGACCTGTCCTATGGCAGCACGGTCTTCCTGACACCCGACCTTGCGCATCTTCATCGCTTTGATGACAACGGACTGCGCCTGACATGAGGCGGCTTGCTGGCAAAACGGCGCTGATCACCGGCGCGGCCAGGGGCATCGGCTGTCATTTCGCGCAGACCTATGCCAGCGAGGGCGCGCGCGTCGCCATCGCCGATATCGATATCGAACGCGCCCGCAGGGTGGCAACCGACATCGGCGACGCCGCCATCGCGATCGAGATGGATGTGACAAGCCAGGACAGCATCGATGCGGCGGTGGCCGCAACCGTCAATGCGTTTGACGGAATTGATATCCTGATCAACAACGCGGCGGTCTTCACCGCGGCACCGATTGCCGACATCACCCGCGCCGACTATCAGCAGCTGTTCGAGATCAATGTCGCCGGCACGCTGTTCACCATGCAGGCGGTGGCAAGACACATGATCGACCGCGGCAAAGGCGGCAAGATCATCAATATGGCAAGCCAGGCCGGCCGCCGCGGTGAGCCGCTTGTGGCGGTCTATTGCGCGACCAAGGCGGCTGTCATCAGCCTGACACAGTCCGCCGGGCTGAACCTGATCGGCCATGGCATCAACGTGAACGCCATCGCCCCCGGGGTCGTCGATGGCGAACATTGGGACGGGGTCGACGCCTTCTTTGCAAAATATGAAAACAAGGCACCGGGCCAGAAAAAGCGCGAGGTCGGCGCCAATGTGCCATTCGGACGGATGGGCCGACCCGACGACCTTGCCGGCATGGCTGTTTTTCTGGCGAGTGACGAGGCTGACTACATCGTCGCCCAGACCTATAATGTGGATGGCGGACAATGGATGAGCTGATGGAACCTGCCGGCAAGGACATCAGTGCTACGGCGCTCTGCAACGCTGCGCTTGGCGACCTGTCGGGACAGGTGGCGGTGCCGGTCTATGATCGCGACAGGATGACCCCCGGTATCGTTCATATCGGTGTTGGCAATTTCCACCGCGCCCATCTCGCCTGGTATGTCCACCGGTTGATGCAGCGTGGCGACGCTACCGACTGGGCCATTATCGGCGCCGGAGTCATGAAGAATGACCACGCCATGCGACAGCTTCTGTTGACGCAAGACTGTCTGACGACATTGATCGAGCTTGACCCCGATGGCGGTCAGGCGACAGAGATCATCGGTCCGATGCTGGATTACCTGCCGGTCGAGGCCGACAACGCGGCGCTGATCCGGACCATGTCCGACCCGCAAATCCGGATTGTCTCGATGACAATCACGGAAGGTGGCTATTTTATCGATCCGGAAACAGGCGGGCTGGACACGACCCATCCGGATATCCGCCATGACGCCGAAAACCCGGCGACGCCACGCACCGCCTTTGGCGCCATGGTGGCCGCCCTTCGCCTTCGTCGCGACTCCGGAACCGGCCCGTTCACCGGTCTGTGCTGCGACAATCTTCAGGGCAACGGCGCGATCCTGCGCCAGACCGTGGTCGGTCTGGCACGCCTGTCCGATCCGGACCTTGCCGACTGGATCGACAGCCATTGTTCGTTCCCCAACTCGATGGTCGACTGCATCGTGCCGGCGACCGGACCGCGTGAGAGACAGCTTGCGAGGACAATCGGCGTGGATGACGCGGCACCGGTCACGCACGAGAATTTCCGGCAATGGGTCATTGAGGATGATTTCTGCGCTGGACGCCCTGACTGGGATCTTGTCGGCGCCGAATTCTCGGGGCAGGTGCATCAATATGAAACCCGCAAAATCCGCATCCTGAATGGCGGCCATCAGATACTGGCCAATATCGGCGAGTTGATGGGGCTCGACACCATTTCCCAGACTATGGACACGCCTCTGATCAACGCGCTGTTCCGCAAGGTTCAGCAGGAGGAAATTGCCCCTCATGTGCCGCATATGCCGGGCGTGACAGCACTGGACTATCTGAAAACCATCAACCGGCGCTTCGCCAACCCGGCCATTGTCGATACCGTTCGGCGTGTCGCCTTTGACGGCTCGGCGCGGCATGTCGGGTTCCTTCTGCCCTCGGTGCGGGACGGGCTTGCCGCCAGCACCCCGGTCAGCGGGCTGGCCCTTGTCGAGGCGCTGTGGGCTCGCATGTGCACCGGAACGCGTGAGGATGGCAGCCGAATCGAGGCGAACGACCCCATGTGGGGTATGCTGACCACCATGGCCAGCAAGGCCAGACAGGACCCGCTGATATGGCTGCAGATGACCCAGATCTATGGTGAGTTGGCAAGCAGCACCCGCTTTGCCACAGCCTTCGAGGAGTGGCTGACAGGCATTTACCGGGATGGCGTAGAGGCCACAGTCCGTCGCTATATCAACCAGAGTCTGCTGCCCTGACAGGGCCACCAGCCTGGACCGGGGCCGCGCCTTCGGTCTGCGAGCGCCCGCACCCGGACCATCTGGCGTCTGCCCATGACCATCATCCAGTGATAGGCTACACGCCACCAGACAGGAGAGCGTCATGTTTCTTGGCCTTGATCTTGGCACCTCGGCGGTAAAGGCACTTCTTGTCGATGCGGCTGGTCTGGCTGTCGCCAGCCAGTCAGCGCCGCTGTCTGTCAGCCGGCCGCATCAGGGCTGGTCGGAACAGGATCCCGAGAGCTGGTGGCAGGCCGCCAACCTTGCGGTTCGCCAGCTCAAACGGACGCATCCGCGAGACCTTGCCGCGGTGGCGGCCATCGGCCTGTCAGGGCAGATGCACGGGCTGACGGCGCTTGATCAGGCGATGCGGCCACTACGGCCGGCCATCCTGTGGAATGACACACGGTCGGCCGCGCAGGCATGCCGCCTTGACCGATCACATGCCGAATTCCGGTCCATCGGCGGCAATGCCGTGATGCCCGGATTCACCGCCCCGAAATCCGTCTGGATGGCCGAGAATGAAAGCAGGCTGTTCGCCGCCACAAGCATGATCCTGCTTCCCAAGGATTATCTGCGCCTTCGCATGACCGGCGAGACCGTGTCAGAGATGTCGGATGCGGCTGGCACATTGTGGCTTGATGTGGCGGCGCGCGACTGGTCGGACACGCTTCTTGACCTGTGCGACCTTGATCGCACCAACATGCCACGCCTTGTCGAGGGCAACGCCGTGTCGGGGCAGCTTCGTGACGAGATCGCCCGCGACTGGGGAATCGATGGCAGGCCGGTGGTTGCCGGCGGCGGCGGTGACAATGCGGCGGCGGCGGTCGGGCTTGGCACGGTCACGCCCGGGGACAGCTTCCTGTCGCTTGGCACCTCGGGGGTGGTGTTCACCGTTACTGACAGGTTTGCGCCGGCGGCCGGGTCCGGTGCCCATGCCTTCTGCCACGCGCTTCCCGATAGCTGGCACCAGATGGGGGTGATCCTGGCGGCAAGCGATTGTGTGTCCTGGCTGTGCGAGATCACCGGTGCCGATGTCGCGACGCTGATGCAGGATCTTGCCGCCACCGACCTTGCCGCCACCGACCTGATGTTCCATCCCTATCTGTCAGGCGAGCGGACCCCGCATAATGATGCCGATGCGCGGGGCGGTTTCTTCGGTCTACGGCGCGATCACGGTCGGGGCGAGATGACCCGGGCCGTGCTGCAGGGCGTCGCCTTCGCCATCGCCGACGCAACGGACGTCCTGTCCGGGGCCGGCGGCGCGCCCACACGCTTGCTGGCGACCGGCGGCGGGGCGAGGAACGAGACCTGGCTGTCCTATATCGCCGCGGCCACCGGCATTCCGATCGATCTGCCGGCCGATGGCGATTTCGGCGCGGCGCTTGGCGCGGCGCGACTCGCCATGATGGCGGGTGGTGCAAGCGTAGCGGATGTCTGCCACAAACCGGCAACCCGATTGACCTTCGAGCCCGATCCGGCACTCGCAGCTGGCCTTGGCGCGGCGCATGAGCGCTGGCGGCAGATCTATCGGCAGTTGCAAGACTGACCGGGGCGGGCTACCGGTCAACCGGCAGTCCGGAAGGCACCCGGTCGGGAATCCCCAGCGGCAGCGATTGCGCCGAGCGGCCGCTGAGCGCGTCCATGAAATCGACGAGGGCCGAGACCTCGTCATCGGTCAGTCTGCGCGGCGTGATATCAACCCGGCGGCGGAACCTCTCCATTTCCAGCCGGTCATCCCAGACAACAAAATCGATTGCCTCAAGCCAGGGCGCCGCGGGAAGGTTTGCCATGTCCGGGCGCCAGCGATCAAGCGCGGCAAGCGGGTCAAGATGGTGCCTGATGATCCCCTCCAGCGTCGGATAGGCACCGTTATGGCCATAGGGCGCCGTCAGCGCCACATTGCGAAGTGACGGTGTGCGGAACCGGTAGGCATCGGCCAGATCGTCGGTCTCGCCCATCCGCCCGACATCACGCGTGTAGGGATCGAACCGGCGTGTCCGGCCAGGCCCGAAGGGCGGCACCGCCAGCGCGTGGAATTTCTGATCGGTCAGCAACGGGCCGCTATGGCATTCGGCGCACCCCGCCTTGCCGTAGAACAGCGCCGCCCCGTCACGCTGGCGCGGTGTCATCGCCGCCTCGCTGCCAGCCAGAAAATCATCAAAGGGCGAATCATTGGATCTGAACTCAAGCGCGATGAAGGCTGCCAGCGCCTCACCTATATGGCTGATGGTGACATCCTCCGGGCTGTCCACACTGTCGAACGTCTCGACGAACATCTCGCCATATTCGGGGATCACCCGCACACGCTTGGCAAGGATCGGCCAGACGGCATCAATCCGGTCATGAAGGGCGCCGGCAACCTCGTTCTCCTTCGGATTTCCGGCCATCTCGAACTGTGCGGTCATCGGGAAAATGGCCTGCGTGCCAAGCACCGTTTCCAGACCGTGCGGCAGCCATTCCTCGGCCGGCGTGTTGAAGCCGTTGTCGAAATCATCGGCAATCGCCAGCCGCCCGTCATGGAACAGCACGGTGAACGCCTTCGCCCCGAGGTTCCACAGCGCGCTGGCATTCCGTGGCACCCGCTTCTTGATCCGCGAATCACCGGTGCCGGCATGACGCGCCGGACCAACACCGACACCCCCCTCGCCAATACCAAGCGACAGGCCGTCCGCGCCACCGAATCTGTGATGGTGACAGGTGCCGCAAGAAATATTGCGATTGCCGGAAAGGATCTTGTCATAGAATAACAGCTGTCCGATCTTGGCGCGGGCCGGCGAGAAGCTATGATAGTCGGCATCTGTCAGCGGTTCGGGATATGGCGAGGCCGAGGCAGGCGAGGTCAGGACAAGACACAAAAGAAAAGACAGATGACACAGTACGCTGCCCCTTTTTTCACGCTCATGATCATCGCCAGACTGTGCCTTGGCGGCGCGGCGGCGCATGCCGAGATCGAGCATGCCCGCGATCTGATGGAGGCCAACCGCTTTCAGGAGGCCATGACCGAATTGTGGCCGGCGGCCAGATCCGGCAACGCCGACGCCGAGGAACTGATCGGCGTGATGTATGCCATGGGCCTTGGCGTCGAGCAGGATTATACTCGCGCCTTTGAATGGTATCTGCGCTCGGCGATGAAGGGCCACCCCGGGGCACAGTCCGGTGTCGGCTGGTACTATGAGGTCGGGCTTGGCATGCCGGAGCCTGATCTGGTGCGGGCGTATATGTGGTATGTGCTGTCGGCAATCGGTGGCGATCCCGATGCCGCGATCAGCCAGGAAGAAGTGATCAAGAAAATGACGCCGGAGCAGATTGATAAAGCGCATGAGTTGATTGATGACTACCGGGTATGGATGTACCCATTCAGGTAGACCGGGCGAGCATGGCCCGCCCGGTTGCTGTTTCAGACATCCTGTTTACATCAGGTCCTTGTCACGGCCGGCATTGATGTCGGCCTCGGCGTCGGCAACCGCGGATGTCAGGGCGTTGAAGATCTTGTCCCCGCCATCGACATTGGCCTTGAACCAGTCATAGACCGGTGCCGCTGCATCCTTGAAAGCTGCCTTTTCGGCCGGAGTCGGCACATAGAGGTCACCACCACCAGCAACGAAATCGGCATAGGCCTGGATCGACTTGCGCTTTGGCGAGGCAAAGGTGGCCTGCTGCAGCTGCGCGAAGCCGTCAACAACAACACGGCGAAGGCCTTCCGGCATGCCGGTGAACTTGTCATTGTTCATCCACCACAGCGCGCCCATATAGGCGTGACCGTCAAGCGTGACATATTTCAGGCCGGCATCCGGGAACTTCATGCCCATGATGTCGGTGATGCCGTTCTTGGATCCCTCGACAACGCCTGTCTGGAAGCTGGTGAACAGCTCCGGCCACGGAATCGGGGTCGGCGAGGCGCCAAGTGCCCGGACCAGTTCCTGCGGCAGGTCGGCGACAACGGTCCTGATCTTCAGCCCTTCCATGTCGGACGGGTTCTGGATGCGGCGCCGCGTATTGGCGAAGTTGCGCCAGCCACCGGTGTTGCCAATGGTCATCAGGCGGATCTTGCCACCCGAATCATCCAGCGCCATGGACCGCATGGTGCGGGTGAAGTCACCGGACAGGACATGTTCCGCCACCCGGTCATCGGCCATCAGATAGGGCAGATCAAGAACCTGCACATAGGGGAAAATGCCGGCGGCGCCGCCCGAGGTCGAGATATAGACATCAATCGAACCATCAGCGACACCCTGCAGGCATTCGGCCCCCTTCGAGCAGAGCTGCGTGCCGATGAAAAGCTCGACCGCGATGGCGCCGTTCGACGCGCTCTCGACATAGTTCTTGAAAACGATCAGACCGTCATAGTCCTCGTCATTCTCGTTCGAATTCGCGGTTGCCCGGATTGTGTAATCCGCCGCATAGGCCGTGAGCGAAGCTCCGGCCATCATGGCTGCAACGAGCAGCGTGGAAAATAACCTTTTAAGCATGTGGGTCCTCCCTGATTGCTTTGCGTTAAGGTCAGTCAACAAACCCGGTCAGTCTGGGTATTGTCATTGAAATTGCCGGGATGTAGGTCACAAGGAAGATCGTCGCAATCTCAACCAGAAGGAATGGTATGATGGCGCGCGCGATACTTTCCACACGTTCTCCCGACACGGATGATGCCACAAAAAGCACCAAGCCCATTGGCGGTGTGGCAAGCCCCACCGTCAGATTCACGCTCATGATGATGGCGAAATGCACGGGGTCGATCCCCATGCTGATAAAGATCGGCCCGAGGATCGGCCCGAGAATGATGATCGCCGGTCCGGCATCGAGGAACATCCCGACAATGAACAGCAGCAGATTGATCAGAAAGAGCAGGATCAGCGGATTGTCCGAGATCGACAGGATGATCGCCGCCAGCGTTTCCGGCGCGTGGCTGAGGCTGACCACGGTCTTGAAGGCCATCGCCGCGCCAACCAGCAGCAGCACCACCGCCGATGTGGTGGCGGCGCGCGCCAGGACGTCGGGCAGGTCGGCAAGGCGAAGCGACTTCATCACGAACAGGCCGATGAAGATGGCGTAGCCGACAGCCACGGCCGCCGCCTCGGTCGGGGTGAACACCCCGCCGAGAATGCCACCAAGAATGATCACCGGCGTCATTAGCGGGAAAAACGCCTTCAGGCTGGCCTGACCACGCTCCGGCCAGCTGTAGCGGCGGGTGGCGACCGGAAAGTCATAACGGTCGGCCATCCAGGAAATCACCAGCATCAGGCCGACACCGACCATGATGCCGGGCACAATGCCGGCCAGGAACAGCGCGGCGACGCTCTCGCCCATTACATAAGCGTAGATGATCATGATCCCCGACGGCGGGATAATCGGGCCGATGACCGAGCTGGCGGCGGTGATCGCGGCCGAGAAGCGCCTCGAATAGCCCTGCTTTTCCATGGCCGGGATCAGCATTGACCCGATCGCTGAGGTGTCGGCGACAGCCGAGCCGGACAGACCGGCAAACAGCATCGATGACAGTACATTCACATGCGCCAGCCCGCCGCGGAAATGTCCCATCATCGCCTGCGCGAACTCGACAAGCCGGGCGGTGATACCGCCGCGATTCATCAATTCGCCAGCCAGCATGAAGAACGGAATGGCCATCAGCGGAAAGCTGTCCATACCATTATAGACATTGCGGTAGAGAAGCGTGATGTCGCGCTCCTGACCGCTCAGCCACAGCAACAGTCCCGGTGCCGCCAACAGGGCGAAAAACACCGGCAGGCCAAGAAGGAGGAACGCCAGAAACAGCGGCAGGAACCAGATCAGCATCACCCGGTCTCCGCCACGTTCTGGCCGGGCATCTGCACCGCCCGCAATCTGTTCGCGCCGCCAAGCGCCACCACGATGCTTCGCAGGATCAATTCGATATTGACGAGAATCATCAGCCAGACGCCGACAAGGAGCGACATATACATCCAGGCAAGCTTGATCTTCACCGACTTCATGCCGATCAGGAACAATGGCAGTTTCAGCGAGGAGCTGGCGAACAGCCACCCGGAGTCGACATGTTTCAGGCCCATCTGCGCGCCAACCACCAGCACCGCCAGCGAAGTCACCAGCAGCAACAGTGAAAATGCCGACACAAGCTGACGCGGCAGCAATTCAAGAACGCCGGTGATCGCCACCATGCCGCCATGTCGGAACGCCACCGGGGCCATCAGGCCGGTCAGCCACAGCATCATGAAGCGGGCCGCCTCATCGGGCCAAGGGAGCGCGTTGTTCAGAACATAACGGCAGAACACCTGAAGCAGGATCACCGCGACCATGATGGCGATGGCACCGATTGACAGCCAGCGGCCAACGCGACCGGTCAGGTCATTCAGCCACTGCAGTGGCCGCAGGATGGTCAGCAGCGCGCCCATCAATCGCGGCGCCCCCCTTGACGAGGGAACGACAATATTTTGCGGACATACTGCATAGCGACCTCCCCTGAATCGCCTAGGCCACTTCGTCACCAAGGACGATGGTGTAGATTTCGTACCAGGTTTCGCGGTCGATGCCGAGGCTGGCCGCATCCCCGAAACGGGCGATCCGGTCGAGGCTGTTGGTGCCCATCACCGGCATGATCCGCACCGGATGCGCCATCAGCCACGCAACGACAAGCGAGGTCACATCGCTGTCATGCCGCGCCGCGATCGCCGCCAGCCTGTCATGGATGGACTTGTTTTCCGGCGTGAACAGCGCCCCGCCGGCAAGCGGTGACCATGCCATCGGCGGAATGCCGTGACGCTGCAGGAAGGCAATATCGCCATTGGTGAAGGGATGATGCGCCAGAACACTGATCTCGATCTGGTTTGTCACAAGCCGCGTCGTCATCGCCGACTGCAGAAGATCCCAGTCCCACGGGCGGAAATTCGAGACACCGACACTCCGCACCTTGCCAGAGGCCACCAGATCGTCAAGCGTCGCGCCGGTCTCGTGATGGTTCATCAGCGGATCGGGTCGGTGGATCAACAACAGGTCGATCGCCTCTATTCCCATCAGGCGCAGGCTGTCCTCGACCGACCGCGTGATATGCGCGCGGCCGGTATCGTAATATTTGACCCGCGCCGCTTCATGCCTGCCAACCGGCGCGACGATGTCGCATTTGGTGACAATCTCGATCCTGTCCTTCAGGCCCGGTGCGCCGCGAAGCGCGGTGCCGAGAATTTCCTCGGCCATGTAGCCGCCATAGATATCGGCCTGGTCCATCGTGGTGATACCCTGTGCAAGACAGGCCTCGATCTTCGCCTCGACATGCGCCGGCGAGGTGTCGGCATCATCCCCAAGACGCCACATGCCATAGACAATGCGGGACAGGGATACATCATCGCTCAGGGTCACTCGTTCCATCAGGCTCTTTCTCCCACACCAAGCGGCGTCGCCGGTGTCGTGTCGGGCACACGCCCATATTCATGCGGCAGTGAACAGGTTTTCAGTTCCGGCAAGACAAGCTTGCCGATGTAATCGCATTCGTCCAGATGCGGATAGCCGGAAAAGATGAAGCTTCGCATGCCCATCTTCCGATAGGCCTCGATCTCGGACAGGATCTGATCCGCGGACCCGACAAGCGCCGCCCCGCATCCCGACCGTGCCCGGCCGACACCGGTCCACAGATGCGGCTCGATAAAGCCCTCCATATCGGCAAGTTCGCGGTTGCGGGCCTGCCGCGCCACGCCAAGTGAGGTGCTGTCAAGGGCCCGGTCGCGGATCGCGCGGCCAGCCTCGTCATCCAGCTTCGAGACAAGCTCCTCGGCATATTCACGCGCCTCGGCCTCGGTCTCGCGGACGATCATATGGACACGAAGCCCGTAATCCAGCGTCCGGCCATGCGCCGCCGCCCGTTCATTCACCGTTGTCATCCTGGCGGCCAGCTCCTCACGCGTTTCCGGCCACATCAGATAGACATCGCAATGCTGCGCGCACAGCTCGACCGCGGCCGGCGAATATCCGCCGAAATACAGCAGCGGGCCGCCATTCTGCTGATACGGCCTTGCCGGGTCGGTTGTCAGCCCGGCGAACCGGTAGATCTCGCCCTCATAATTGATCTCGTCCCGCGTCCATGCCTGTTTCAGGATTTCCACCACCTCGCGCGAGCGTTGGTAGCGATAGGCGCTGTCCTCGGTCTGGCCCGGGAAATCGGAACTGATGATGTTGATTGTCAGCCGCCCTTCCAGCATATGGTCCAGCGTCGCGATGGTCCGCGCCAGCATGATCGGTTGCATCTCGCCACACCGGACCGCCGCCAGCAAATTCATCCGGTTGGTGATCGGCGCGCAGCCGGCAACGAATGACAGCGTGTCCTGACCGACCTGATAGGAGGACGGACACAGGATGTTGCGGAATCCGTTCGCCTCGGAACGTTTCACGATTTCCGAGCAATGCGCCCAGCTCGACCGCAGATCGCCGTTCGGCACACCGAGATGCTGGAAATCATCCGAACAGAGCGCGGAAAAGAAACTGACCTCCGCCGCGTCGAGGTCAGGGCTTGTGATGGGAACAACAGTCATGGCTTACCTCTTGTCACGGCCCATGGAACCATCTATTGAAAGATTAATCAATGGTGTATCAATTTAACATGACAGCCGATCAATCCATCTCCGTCGATCAGGGCGCGCTGCCGGTCTATATCCAGATTGCCGAGCTTGTGGCGCGGCAGATCGAGGCCGGACTGCTGGTCGAGGGACAGCGCCTGCCCCCCGAACGCGAAATGGCGCGGCAGCATGGCGTCGCGGTCGGCACGCTTCGCAAATCGCTGGCGCGTCTGACGGCGATGGGCCATCTTGAACGGCGTCAGGGATCCGGCAACTATATCCGCCGGGCCGATGGCGCGGCGTCGCTCTATTCACTGTTCAGGCTTGAACGGCCGGATGGCGGTGGGCTGCCATCGGCCCGGCTGCTGTCATTCGACAGGATGCGCAAGCCGGCCGACCTGCCGGCCTTCGGCACGGATGAAAACGGCTATCGCTTTCGCCGCCTGCGCTTTCTTGACAACATTCCGGTGGCGATCGAGGAGATCTGGCTCGACGGGGCCGCCGCCGGCAATATCAACCCGGCACGGGTGTCGCAATCGCTGTACCAGTTCTACCGCGAGGAGCTCGGCCTGTGGATCACCCGCACCGAGGACCGCGTGACATTGGCACGGCTTCCCGACTGGACAGTGGATCAATTTCCATTGCCGGCGGGATCGACCGTCGGATATGTGGAAAGATATGGCTGGTCGCAGCATGACCGGCGGGTTGAATTCTCGCGAAACTGGTTCGATCCGGCCACCGCCCGCTTCATCGCGCGGCAGGGCCGGACAGGGGCCGGACAGAGGCCGGAGCATAATCGACAGAACGTGATGGACAGGACAACACAGGAACAGGACCGGGTATCATGACAATTCATTATGGGGTGATCGGGTGCGGCATGATGGGGCGCGAGCATCTGGCCAATATCGCGCTGATGGAGGATGCCGTTGCCAGCGTCATTTACGAACCCGACCCCGACATGGCGGCCGCCGCCGCCGCCGCCGCACCGCAGGCCAGCCTTGCCGAGACTATTGATTCGCTGCTGGCGCATGACCGGCTGGACTGCATCCTGATCGCCAGCCCGAACCACTGCCACACCGACCAGTTGCGGATGATCGCCAACCGGGTCAGCCTGCCGATCCTGGTCGAAAAACCGCTCTTCACCGACCCTGATGACCTTGCCGCCCTGACGCGTTTTCGTGACGGTTACCGGGCCCCTGTCTGGGTGGCGATGGAATATCGCTACATGCCGCCAATGCAGCGCTTTCTCGACAGGGTCGAGGCGGCGACAGGCGGCATCCGGATGCTGAGCATTGTCGAGCATCGCTATCCCTTTCTTGAGAAGGTCGGCAACTGGAACAGGTTCAACGCCAATTCCGGTGGCACCTTCGTCGAGAAATGCTGCCATTTCTTCGATCTCATGCGGCTGATCATCGGGTCCGACCCGGTGCGGGTCATGGCCACCGGCGGGCAGGAGGTCAACCATCGCGACGAGCGCTATGATGGCGCGGCGCCGGATATCTGGGATTGTGGCTATGTCATCGTCGATTTCGCGAATGGCGCGCGGGCGATGCTGGAATTGTCGATGTTCGCCGAGGGGTCGGAGTACCAGGAAATGGTCCATGCTGTCGGCCCTGACGGCAAGATCGAGGTCCGGATCCCCGGCCCGGCAAGGTTCTGGTCCGGCCCCGAGGACCGGCGCCCGGTCCCGCGGATTGTCGAGAGCCCACGTCACCCCTGCGCCCCGGTGACGACCGAGGTGCCGGTTGACGACACCATTCTCGCGGCGGGCGACCATAACGGGTCGACCTATCATCAGCATATGAGATTCCTTGATGTGGTGCGGGGCACAGGACAGGTCGAGGTCGGGCTTGACGACGGGATCTGGGCGGTGCGGATGGGCCAGGCAGCGCAGGAATCAGCCCGCACCGGCTTGGCGGTGATGCTGTAGGCCGGTCACAAACCCGGCATCCGGCTTGAGGGCTGTCGCGTGAATGCCTATGTCAGACCGGAAGCCATGGAGGATGACATGCTGCTCGACACCCCGATCTGCGATTTCGGCTGGAAAGCGCCAGCCTTCACCCTGTCCGACGCGGACGGCACGAGCCACAGCCTTGACGGTCTGATGGGCGAGAACGGGGTGCTGGTCGCCTTCATCTGCAATCACTGCCCCTATGTGAAAGCCGTGATCGACCGGCTGGTCGCCGACGCGGCGGCGCTGTGCGCCGACGGCATCAACACCGTTGCCATCATGCCCAATGATTACACCAGCCATCCCGATGACAGCCCGACGCGGATGCGCGACTTCGCGGTCCGGCACGGGTTCGGCTTTCCCTATCTTGTCGACGAGACACAGGAGGTCGCGCGCGCCTGGGGCGCCATCTGCACGCCCGATTTCTTTGGCCTGAACGCGAAAGGCGAGCTGCAATATCGCGGCCGGCTGGATGACGCGGCGCGCGGTGATGCCGGCAACCGGACGCCGGAACTGCTGACAGCGATGCGCATGGTCGCGCGGACCGGGGCCGGCCCGGCCGACCAGACCCCGTCGATGGGATGCTCGATCAAATGGCGGTAACAGCGTCTACAGAAAATCCGGGAAATCGGCATCCTCGATAAAGGTCTGCCTTCCGACCGCGCGGATCCTGTCGATGGCGTCGCGGTCAAGCCAGGGGGCCGTCGCCGTCGCCAGAGAGGGGCGCTCGCAGACCCGCCGGTACCAGCCGGTCACATGCGGGAAGCGCGATTCCCACAACCGGTCCAGCCCGATGCAGTCGAGGCGGAAGAAATAGGCGGTGACAAGCGCATCGGCGAGGCCGTAGTCCGACCCCATCAGCCAGTCATGATCGCTGAGCGATTCCTCCATCTCGGCGCACATGCGCTGCAGCCGTGACAGCGCCACCGGCACATATTCGGACCCGGCGCCATGCTCCATCAAATCGAGCGTCTTGCGCACCCTGATCTTGTCCGGCATCGCATCCCAGCGCGCCTGCAGCTCCTCCGGAGATTTCGCCAGCAGCATCTGCCGCTGATAGCTGGAAAAGGTCAGCGTGTTGACACTGTCATGATATTCCAGCGTGTTCAGCCCCCAGATGCGGGTCCGGGCCTGCCCCGCCGGATCGGCCGGCATGAGCCTGTTATGCGCCGACAGCCCGTCGAGATATTCGCTGATCACGCTTGATTCGCGAATCAGCGTCCCGTCATGATCCAGCACCGGCACGATGGCACGCGGATTGACCTTCAGGAAATCGGGGTGGAACTGCTCGCCCTTCGGCAGGTCGATATGCCGCCCCTCCCATTCCAGCGCCTTTTCCGCGAGCACGATCCGCACCTTGATGGAACAGACGGAATTCGCCCCGTGATAGAGAACAAGCATGTGACAACCCCGTGCCGGAAAAGCCCGAGTCTAGCCCTGCCGCCGGACAGCGGCAACAGAAGGTGACTTTATTCTGGCCACGTCCGACATGGCTGACTTACTCTGGCATTTTGGAGCCGGAGCAACCCGGCTGCGCGCGCCAGGGAGATTTTACATGCGCAACGTCACCGCCGACAACATCACCGATGTGTTCATGCGATATTTCGGGCCGGATACCGACCCGCGCATGCGCGAGATCATGCAGAGCCTTGCCACGCATCTCCATGATTTCGCCAGGGATGTGAATCTGACCCATGCCGAATGGCGGCAGGGCATCGAATTCCTCGAGGCGGCCGGCCGCATTTCCGATGAGACGCGCCATGAATTCGTCCTGCTGTCAGATGTTCTCGGCCTGTCCTCGCTTGTCGACATGCTGCATTCCGATGCCGCGGGAACATCCTCCAGCGTGCTGGGGCCATTCCATATTTCCGGTTCACCTCCGCTGCCGTTCGGCGGCGATATGAAACGCCATTATGACGGCGAGGTGCTGCTGGCCTGCGGCACCGTGACCGACACCGCCGGCAACCCGATCGAGGGGGCCGAGATCGATATCTGGCAGACCGCCCCAAACGGGCTCTATTCCAGCCAGGATGAAGAGCAGGACACCTTTTCCTTCCATGGCATCCAGACCACCGGCCCTGACGGACGTTACGGCTTCACCACCGTGAAGCCGGTCAGCTACACCGTGCCGACCGACGGGCCGGTTGGCGATATTCTGCGCGCCACAGGACGCCATCCCTGGCGGCCGTCGCATCTTCATTACATCGTCAAGGCGCCGGGGTTCCGGCCGCTGGTGACAGAGATTTTCCCCGATGACGACCCCTATCTGGATGAGGATACGGTGTTTGGCGTACGCGGTGACCTTGTCATGAAATACGAACCGCAGCCACCGCAAGCCTTCCCCGAGGGATATGCGCTGAGCGGCACCGTCAGCGAATCATTCCTTTTGGCGGAATTCGATCTGCGGCTCGTCCCGCTTGGCTGATCTGTAACAGCAGACTTGCACAACGCCGAATCCCCGGCCAACATGCTATGACGGCGATGTCTGCGGTGAACAGGCGCGCCAAAACAGACTGTCCGGCACGATCCGGACAATCAAGGGAGGAACCCATGTCGAAGATTTTTGCAGTGGCGGGAGCCGCCGCCATCCTTGGTCTTGCCGTCACGGCACAGGCCCAGGTCAACCTGACCGCCGAGACCGCCTCGCCGGGGAGCGCGCCGGGCGTATCGGTGATCTCGCTTTCCGAAGTTGCCGCGAAATACAATGTCGCCGACATCCAGGTCACCACCGGTCAGACGCTGACCAATTCGGTGCAGAATGTCGCCGAGGGCAAGTCCGACATCGCGGCAGCGCCGTTCGTGCTGCCCTTCTTGATGTCACGTGCGGTCGGCCCCTATGCCAAGGTTGGCAAGGAAAAGGGTGCCGAGCTGACCGGCAATCTGCGGGTGCTCTACACCTACCGGATCGCCTGCCAGTCGCTCTACGCCTATGACAGCAGCAATTTCCCGGGCTATGACGGCATCAAGGGCGCACGCATCTTCAACGGCCCGCCGCGCGGCGCGGCGCTGACCAACGCGCGGGACCTCGTGCGTCTTGTCACCGGCCTCGAGGACAAGAAGGACTATACCGGCATCCAGGTGAACTGGGGCCAGGCCGTGAAGACAATCCAGGACGGCTCGGCAAACGCCTTCGTGCTGCCGGTCAGCTTCCCGGACGGCCGGATGACGGCCGCCATGGCGTCGGGTGACATGACCATGTGGTCGATGCCGATGGAGGCCTTCAATGGCGAGTCGTTTGGCAAATTCACCAAGCGCCCGGGCACCGTCGCCGTGACACTGCCGATCGCCGAGATGGGGTGGAAGAGCGGCGTCACCGTGAAGTCCGAGGATGACAATTTCCGCTGCCCCGGCACGGTTGGTGGCGAGATCGTCAACGCATCGATGGATTTCGACACCGCCAAGGCGCTGACCAAGGCGTTCCTCGACGGGCTCAAGGAGGTCTATCACGCCAAGGCGCCGTTCATGCTGAATTCCTGGCATGGCGAGACCGATGTCGCACTGACCGATATGTGCGGCCTGAACCCGCTGAAATACCACCCCGGCGCGGTGGCGGCCTGGGAGGAAGCTGGTCACACCATCCCGGCCTGCGCCAAGTAAAGCTGGACAACATTGCGGCGCCGGCAATTGCCGGCGCCTTTTTTTAGTGAACGGGATACCAGCGCATGACCGGGAACAGCCCGACACCGCCAGCCGAACAGGATTTCGGCCTGAAGCTTGTTTACTGGCTGACAGTGGCGATGGTCATCATTGGCCTGATCAACATGACCCCCGGCATTCCGGGGTATGACGATCTTGCCGAAACCCTGACCGGAATTCAGGGCGCGACATTCCGCAAATTTCCCTTTGAATGGTTTTATCCCGCGTTTTTCGCGCTGATGATGCTGATCGTCGCGCTGAAACATTCGATGTGGCGGAGCTGGGCCGAGTCGTCGCGCTGGCGACGGCGGTTCGGGCTGTTCATGGATATCGCGCTGGTGTTGATGGCGGCCACCATCTCGGTGACCTATTTCGTCGAGATCGAGGCCATTTGCCTGATCGACCAGATCACCGGTGACCGCGCGCGCCTGATCGAGGAAAGCCTGAAGGCCGAACGCGAGCTTGCCGAGCTTCTGGGAATGGAGCCGCCAACCACCATCGACGACCCGAAATGCGTCAACAATACCGGCGGCTGGCTGGTGCTGATCGTCGGCCTGGCGATTGTCGTGTTCCTGTCCTACAACATCAAGGTCTGGGGCCTGCCGCTTGTTCTGGTGGCGATCCTGATCGCGGCCTACACCATCATCACCGTTCTTGTCTGGTATTTCCACGGACCGGACGACATCAACAAATATCTGATGACCAAGCTTGCCGGCGAGCCGCGCATGCTGGCCGACGGGCGGCCACGCGTCCATGACATTCTGGTGAACAATTCCTCCGGTCTGCTTGGCCGGTTCATGGACATCATCCTGAACACCATCTTCCCGTATCTTGTCCTGGGCTCGCTGTTCGGCAGCTCGGCCGGCGGACGCTCGCTGATCAAGCTTGCCTTCCGCTGGACGCGTCATCTTCGTGGCGGGCCGGCGCATGCCGCCGTCGTGTCATCGGCCATGTTCGGAACCATTTCCGGCGGCCCGATCGTTAATGTCCTGTCGACCGGCGTGCTGACGATCCCGATGATGTTGAAACGCGGCTTCTCAAAGGTCTTTGCCGGCGGCGTCGAGGCTGCCGCCTCGTCAGGCGGGTCGGTGATGCCGCCGGTGATGGGGGTGGCGGCCTTTGTCCTCGCCTCGCTGACAAGCGTTCCCTATTCGGATGTCATCGTGGCGGCGGCGATCCCGGCAATCGCCTATTTCTTCTGCCTGTTCCTGTCGGTCATCTTCCAGTCACGCAAGCAGGACATCCGGGCCATCGGCAAACTGACCGACGATATGCGCCTTGATCGTCAGGACATGCTGAATCTGGTGATGATCTTTGGCCCCATCCTGCTGATCCTGTTGCTGCTGCTGACGAAGAAGGAAGCTGTCGGATGCGGCATGTTCGGCGCCATGATGGGTGCCGAGAGGATCATCACCGAGGCCGGTTGCCAGGTCACCAGCTATTCCTGGATTCAGGAACTGGTCCGCAACGCCGCCGGTGATGCCGGCAGCGCCGGATGGTACGCGGTCATCCTGCTTCTGGGTCTGCTGTTCGTCGACCCCGAGGTGCGGGCGCGGCCGATGAAGGTTGTCGACGCGCTGTCGAATGCCGGCATTCTGATCTCGACCCTCTATCTGATGTTCCTTGCCGTCTCGATCATTGATTTCTGTCTGCAGTTCACTGGCCTGCCGACCTTCATCTCGCTCGATGTTCTCGGCTGGCTGCAGGCGCTCGACCTTGGCCAGGGCGGATCGACAGCCTTCCAGCTGATCGCCCTGCTGCTGACCATGCTGATGGCCATTCTTCTTGGCATGGGCATGCCGGCGGTGCCGGCCTATATCAATGTCGCACTGCTTCTCGGGCCGGTTCTGGCCGGCCTCGGAATCTCGCTGTTCACCGCCCATATGTTCATTTTCTACTTCGCCGTCGCCAGCGCCATCACCCCGCCGGTGGCGCTTGCCGCCTTCGCCGCCGCCAGCATCACCAAGGCCGAACCGATGGCGACAGGCTTTTCGGCGGTGAAGTCGGGCATCGTGATGTTCGTCATCCCGTTTGTCTTCGCACTCTATCCGGAGATTCTGCTGATCGATGACGCGGTGATCGACGCCGCCGCCTCGGCCTCGGGGGCCATCGTCTATCTTGCCGGCTATGACGGCACGGTCGATGTACCGGCGCTGGCGCTTGTTCTGGGACGGCTTGTGCTGGCGCTCTATCTTGTCTCCAGCGCGCTGGCCCGCTTTGACCGGCGGCAGCTTGGTTTTGGCGAGGTCGTCGTCAGGCTGGGGCTCGCCATCCTGCTGATGACACGCCACGAGTTCGTCTATATCGGCGCGGCGATTGCCGCCGGCGGCGTGCTTGCCTTTCATGCGATGCGCCGCCCGGCCATAGCCTGACAGCAAGTCCGCTAGCGGCCATGGCCGCGGTCATAGCCATTGACCGATGCCGGTTGCCAGTTGCCAAGCGCGCCCTCCTGCGGCGTGAAAATCTCGACAAGAAGCGGATGACAGCTTGCGGCATCGCTTGAATGTGTTGTCGAACAATCGCCCCCAGGACAGGCGGACAGCGCGCCGACCAGATCGATCTCGGCAAAGAACTCGATATGATCACCGGGGCGAACCGGGCTGGCCTTCATGAAATACTGTCCGGTATCGCGGGTGAACCCGGTGCACATGAACACATTCAACACGTCATGCACCTGCATCTCGATCTCCTCGATGGGGCGGCCGGCATGGCGCGCCAGCGCCCGTGACAGGTTGGAATGACAGCAATAGTGATAATCATCCCCTGACAGAAGATGATGCGTGTAGGGATCGCACCTCGTGCCGATGACATCATGGACCGACCCGCCATATTCATCGATGCCATACCAGTTCAGCGTATCCGCGATGATCGTCGCCATCGGCCGCAGGAACGGCAGGCAGGACCACAGTCTTTCGCCGGTGGTGACATGCGTGCCGTGGATGGCGCGGGTCTTTCCGGAAAAGAACGTCTCATCGAGGTTACCGGCATGCCACAGATTGAGATCGCCGACCTGGGGGCCCTCGACCGAGGTGATCCGGAAGAACCCGCCTGCCGGCACCTCGAAACATGACGCATCGCGCGGTGCCACCGTTACCTCGCCGGTCTTGCGCGCGCCGGCGCGGGCGGCGCGGTACAGATCGAGGTCGGGTGGCGGCAGACTGTCATTCGGATAGCAGATGACAGGTTCGACGGCACGGCGCGCCGCCGCATCATCAGGCATGTTCGCACAGGTCTGTGTCATGTCATGTTCCTTGATTTCAGCCGGTGTTCTGCGCCTTCTGGCGCGCCATCAGGCCCAGCATCGACAGGCCGAGTCGGGATGCCATCAACGCCCCCTGCCCGTTGACGTCACGCGATGGCATCAGCTCGACCATGTTGAATCCGCAGATCGGCGCGCGGGCCGCGATCGCCTCGAAAATCTCCATCATCTGCCAGTAATCGAGCCCACCCTGCGCCGCCCCGATGACAGCCGGCATCACAGCCGGGTCGAGGCTGTCGACATCAAGCGCGACATAGACAGGCACACCCTCGGGAAGAGCGGCGATGGCGCGCCCGATCCCACCGGGCTCGCGAAGCCTGCGCATGGTGTGGAAGGCGACGCCATAATCAAGCGCCGCCTCGACATCCTGCTTGCGGGCCGAGCCGATGCCACGCGCCGCCAGCTGCACAATCGTGCCGACATGCGCCATCTCGCTGGCGCGCCGCATGTTGCTGGACAGGCCCTGTGTCTCGCCGCCAACCTCGTCACGCCAGTCGATATGCGCATCGATCTGCAGGATCGAGATCGGCCCGTCGGCAAACCCGCAATAGGATTCCAGCACCGGGATCGGCACCGAATCATCGCCGCCAAGAACAAATGGCGTCGTATTGGCATCCAGCATGGCGGTGACGGCGTCGCGGATGCGGCGGCGATTGTCGGCGGTGACCTCGGGCGCGGCGTCGGCGACAACATCGAGATTGCCGAGATCGGCGGCCCGCACACCTGCCGGGATCACGCCGGATGACGGGGTGACATCGAACAGGTCGAAATCATGCTGGTCGAGGATTGCCGGCCAGCTGCGCTCGGTGCGGATGGCATCCGGCGCGTCGTGGCAGTATGACCCGACAGGATAGGGTGTCGCCGACCCGATCCCGATGACACCGATATCCACATCCGCCAGCGCATCGGGGCCGACGCATGGCAGATTCAGCCAGCCGCCAGCCGTCTCGCCCCCGAACAGATCGCCCATCGCCGCTGTCTTGCTCATAATCTTCCTCCGGGCACCGGCCTGCCATGGCTGACCGTCGCGTCTTCACCGGCAAGGCTGGCCCAGCCGGGGCGGTGAGATCAACAGGATTTTTCACAATCGCGCTTGTCACGGGATTGACGGATCATGGCCCCTGCACACCGGAGCGCCCGCGGCAAAAGCAGGATGAGGTGATGTTCCGGTCGGCAAGGGGGCGCACCGCGTCAAGCTCGTCGGCGATCCTGCCGGCCCGCTCATCGCCAAGACGGTGCCAGCATTCATGAAGCCCGTGAAGCGCCCATATATTGCCACGATTCTGACGGCTGATCGGCAGGCTGTCATCAAGGCCAAGATCGACCTCATATACCCGCGCCGCCTCGGCCAACCGCCCCTGCTCCAGTAACAGGGCGCCAAGCGCGTGGCGCGGCGGATGCATCCAGGCACGCGGCTCATTATAGCCAAGCCTGTCCTCGGCGGCGGCGGCGCGGCGCAACAGCTCGAAACCCATTTCCACCTCGCCAGCGTGATAGGCCATTTCCCCCCGCATCATCAGATCGGCGACTTCGAGAATGGCGTCCGCCGGATTGTTGAAAAAGGCATATTCCGCCGGCACCACCGCCAGCGCATCAGCGAACGCCTCGGCGGCTTCCTGCGCCGCTTCGGCATGGCCAAGCGCGGCACCGGCCACCGCCCGCGCATAATGATGCATCGCCCAGGATACCGGCAGGCAGACCGGGTCGCCGCCAAACGCCCTGTCCAGCACCGCCTGCCAGCGACCGAACCGGATATCCACATGCCCGATGGTCGACCGATATCCCTCCAGCGTCATCATCATATGCGTTGTCGGCGGCGCGACCAGCACATCGTCAAGGAGATCCGTCATCACCGCCGCGCCCCACGCCGCATCGCCGAAATGACCCACCTGCATGCCGGCAAACATCAGCATATGCGCATCATGGCAAAGCAAGGTCCGGTAGAAGGGCGCATGTGACAGGCAGGGGCGGAACGCCTCGTCAGTTCCGACAGCACGGCGGCTGCACCGCGCGGCACCATCAAAATCGCCAACAAGCGCGTAGATATGCGCCGGCATATGCTGCAGGTGGCCGGCGTCACGCGCTGCCAGCTTTTCAAGGCGTCGCGCCGACGCCAGTGCCCGTTCAGGCTGTGGCGACATCTCGCAGGCGTGGATATCGTAATGCAGAAGCCCGACATGATCCGCCCCGCCATCGGCCAGCGCCCGATCAAGCGCCGCATGAATGACGGCGGCGCGACCGGCCGGACTGGGCGCGCGCGCGTCAATGTCATAGATCGCCCAGGGGGTCAGCATGATCTGCGATTCGACAAACAGAGCCGCCACATCGGGATCGTCCCCGAAACTGTCATGCACCGGCACCATGGCATCGGCATAGGCGCATTCCCAGGCGGCGAGCTGATCATCGGACGGCACATCCGGTGACGGGAACCGCGCTGCCAGCGCGCCGATCAACCGTTGCACGACGGGCGCGGCACCCTCGCACCGCCGCAGGGCATGCTGGACAGCGGCATGACAGGCCGGCAGGGCATGCGCCTTCTCGGCAGGGGTAAACCAGTCCCAGGGCATGTTCATGAAGGGTCCGCCGGCAATGGCGAGCCCCCACCATGCAAGCGCCAGATCATCATCCTCGGCCGTTGCCGCGCGGAAGCAATGGGCCGCCTCCTCTTGATTGAAGGCGTAAAGCCAGCCGAATCCGAGCGCGCACCATTCCGCCGCCGCATCATTGCCGGCTAGAAACCCCGGCCGATGCGCCACGCTCCGGAAAGGATAATCCTGCGGGTCCATCTTCATGGTGCTACCGCCGCCATGAGCCTATCGCCGCAAGGTCATCACCGGTCGTCCGCATGGCCGGTGATGGTGACCAGACCTGCCGCCGGATCCACCGTCAGCCGGTCACCGGTGCGAATCAGCCCGGTCACGTCACCATCGGCGAACCGGTCGCACATCGCCATGTTCGCCAACGCCGCGCCCTGCGCCAGAATGGTGTTGGCGGCGTTCAGCAGAAGTGCCTTTGGCGCCATGTCGCGCGATACCATTTCATGCAGCATCCAGGCCGTCGCCACACCGCCCTTGGCGGTGTTCAGGACCAGAATGACATCACGGTAACTCTCACCGTACAGCCGGTGTTGCGGGCGCGAGAACACGCCATTGACCCGGTCGAGATCATAACGCGCCGAGAAATTGTCATCGGCGACAAGCGCCACCCCCTGCACCGACGGCCCTATGCCAACATGGCAGGCAAGTCTGGTCGTCATGACGGCCTCCTGTCGATCACTGTTCCGGCCTCGGCCGAGGCGACGCAATCCTCCATGCTGGCCAGCGCCGGGCGATAGCCATAGCCGCCGAGGATGTTGACAATCTTCGCCGAATTGCTGAGAAGCCGTGACCAGCCATTGGCTTCGGCGATCTCGCGGGCATATTGCTGATAGAAACAGGTGCCGGTCAGAATGGTGCCGCCAAAACTCTCGATATCCTCGATATAGCCAAGCTGGCGTGCATCGCCATAGACCTGGGCCGGCGTGCAGACAATCAGGTCGGTGCTGGCAGCACGGCGGCGGCCGCGGCACAGCGTGGCGACCCGCGCCATTTCGACAAGGCTGAGCTGCGGCGCGGCAAACACAACAACATCGACAGGCTCGCCGGCGGCGCCGAACGGTGCGCCAAGATCATCGAGGTCCGCCGCCGTGACGCGCCGCGCGGCCAGCCCCGTTGCCCCAACATCGCCAAGATCGCGGCATTCCGGCGTCACGCCGACGATGTGGAACAAGGGGGTCGAGCCCCAGCTCGCCATGGCGGCGCCGAAATGCTTGATCTCGTCGGAGGTTGGCGCCCCGTCGATGCCCTCGATCACCGGCACCTCCCAATAGCTTCCCGCCATCCGGCCGATCGTGGCGCCAAGCAGCCCCCATTGCATCAGGTCTTGCGGCCGGTCATCGACGACAAACCGCTTCGTGGCGCGGCGGTTCCGGTCGAGATGCAGACCATAACGCGGCGTGCGGCCGGTCAGGCCGGCGGCGAGCGCCGACGGCCCGCCCTCGAAATTGGAGCGGGCACCACAGACGGAATTCGAATAGATGACAACCCCGGTATCACCATAGGCGACATGGTCGCCAAACAGCGGCGGCATGATGGTCTGGTAGTTGATACAGGTATCGGTCATCATGATACCCATCGCCCGGCAGGCGGCAACAAACCGGCGCTCAAGCTCGGCCATCTCCTCGGTCTGGCCAAGCGGCAGGTAATGCGACAGGTCGACACCGCGCGGGTCGGTGATCATCGGGATCGTAACGGTGCCGCCATCGGCAGCCAGCCGCTCGACGAATTCAACGCCGGCCGCGCCGAGTGATTCCGGATCGGCCATCATATGCGCCTGACTGACCGCCACCATGTCGGTGGCATCGAACATGCGGCCCACCTGCAACTGATGCTCGATCGCCCATTGGCAGGCCGAGCCCATCTCACCAGCCAGCATCGCCTGTTCACGGTCGTTGAGTTTCATCGTGCCTTCCTCTCGTATCCGAGCAAGTCTAGGGGGCCATGCCCGATTTTGACAACTGTCGATCACAGCAACGAGACAGGGGATTTTTCCAACAGATTCGGCCTGTCCGAGATAAAAAGTGACGAAGCTGACTTCCAGTGTAATGATTAATCCCGCTACGGTATGGCAATTGGTCCGCGCTAGCGGGCCAGAAAAACACTTGGAGGAATTCCACAATGAATAAAGTTCTGTCTGTATTCGGGGTCGCCGCCGCGGCGGTCTCGATGAATGTCTCGGCGGCCAACGCCGATGGTCATTGCGGTGATGTCAGCATCGGCGCCATGGGGTGGGCATCCGGTGAATCAATCACCGCTGTTGCCACATTTGTCCTTGAGGTCGGTTATGGCTGCAATGTGACCGTCGTGCCGACAGATACCGTGCCTGCCGTGACATCGCTTGCCGAGAACGGCCAGCCCGACATCGTGCCAGAGGTATGGCGCAACTCGGCACCGGTCTATGGCGAGCTGGAATCTGCCGGCAAGGTGATCACCGCATCCGATGTCTTCGCCAATGGCGGTGAAGAGGGGTGGTGGGTTCCGACCTGGCTGGTCGAGAAGCATCCCGAACTGGCGACCCTCGACGGCATTCTGGCGAATCCGGACAAGGTTGGCGCGAGGTTCCACAACTGCCCGGTTGGCTGGGGCTGCCGTGTCGTGAATGACAATCTGAAGGTTGTTCATCAGCTTGAGGCCAACGGCATCGAGGTATTCGATCACGGCTCGGGTGCCAATCTCGGCGCCTCGATCGCATCGGCCTTCGCCGACAAGGAGCCATGGTTCGGCTATTACTGGGGTCCGACCGCTGTTCTCGGTAAATACAAGATGACGAAGGTCGATATCGGCGCCGTCAATGCCGAGCAGCATGCGATCAACCAGAAGGCTGACGCCGACCCGGCAGCCATCGGCGTGTCCGGCTTCCCGTCGGCACCGGTGCTGAACGCCATCACCGCCGATTTCGCATCGCGCGAGCCGGCTGTTGCCGACTTCATCAAGCAGATGTCCTTCCCGAACGATGTCATCAGCAGCATGCTGGCATGGAAGGAAGAGAACAACGCCTCCGCCGATGAAGCCGCGGCCTGGGTCCTGACCAACCATGGCGACATGGTGATGTCATGGGTCAATGACAAGGCAAAGGCAAAACTGGCCGAGCGTCTCTAGCCTCCGGCTTGGCTATGGGCCCGAATATGGGCCCGGAAATCGGGAGGGCACGGCATCTCGGCCGTGTCCTTCTCCGTCCTTTGTCGCGGCGCGTTGATGGGAACGGTAGCAGGGCCGTGTGACGGACTGGTCATATGAACCACGGAGATTTATGATGGCTGCCTATACAGGTTTTTTCGATCTGTTCGGGCTTCGCGAATGGTGCGATGCCGGCAAGACCAAATCCCTGATGTCGCTTCGCCAGCTGAAAGGCGAGGATCCGGCATGGTGGGAGATCCCCTTCCCCTCGCTGGACAATCTTCACAAAGCCTGCGGTTCGATCCCGCAGACCCGCGATTTCACCGCCTGGCTGGAGAACGGGTTTCTGGCCATCCGCCCGGCTCTGCGCGTCGTTCTCGACCCGCTGACACAGCCGCTGTCATGGGCGCTTGACGGGGCGCTGACCCTGTTCACGACATTGCCCTGGTGGTGTCTCGTGCCGATCATTCTCGTCGGCACGATGTTGTCATCGAAATCCTCGCGGATCACCGCCTTTGTCGCGGCGTGTTTCGCCTTTTTTCTTTTTACCGATCATTACGGCTATGCCGTGCAGACGCTGTCGATCATTTTCGTCTGCACCGTGTTGTGCGCGATTCTCGGCGTGCCGACCGGCATTCTCATGTCGAAGAACGACACGGCGCAGCGGGTCATCACGCCGGTTCTGGACATGCTTCAGACACTGCCGACCTTTGTCTATCTCATCCCGCTGATTTTTCTGTTCAAGATCACCGAACCGAAACTCTATGGCCTCGCCATTATCCTCTATTCCATCGTGCCGGTAATCAGGTTGACGAATCTCGGCATAAGGCTGGTCGATCGCGACGTGATCGAGGCGGCGAACGCCTATGGCATGACGGCGCGGCAGAAGCTTGTGCAGGTGGAAATTCCGCTGGCGCTGCCGAACATCATGGCCGGAATCAACCAGACCATCATGATGAGCCTGGCCATGGTCGTGATCGCCTCGCTGGTATCGGCACCGGGGCTTGGCACGCTGGTCCTTGACGGGATCAACAATCTGCGGCTTGGCGTCGGCTTTGTCGCCGGCTTCGGGATCGTCCTTCTCGCCATCATTCTCGACCGGGTGTCCAAAGCCGCGCTGGCCCGGGTTGATGAGTCACGCAAGATCTAGCCAACGGGAGCAACGCCGTGTCCACCGCAGACAAGCAGGTCAAGATTGCCGTGCGCAATCTCTACAAGATTTTTGGCGATGACCCGGCCTCGATCCTGCCGATGCTGTCGGACGGCATCGACAAGGCCGATATCCAGCGCCGCACCGGTCATGTCATCGGGCTCAACAACATCAATGTCGATATCAGGGCCGGGCTGATCACCGTGATCATGGGGCTGTCCGGTTCCGGCAAATCGACGCTGATCCGCCATCTCAACAGGCTGATCGAGCCGACAGCAGGCGAGATCGAGATGGATGGCGACGACATCATGGCCTATGACAGCGGCCGGCTGCGGGCCCTGCGACAGACCAGGATGTCGATGGTGTTTCAGAAATTCGCCCTTCTGCCGCACCGCACGGTGTTGCAGAACACCATGCTGGCACCGGAGATTCGCGGCGAAAACGGCAGCGCCTCCACCGAGGAGGCCGTCAAATGGATTCGCCGCGTCGGGCTGGAGGGCAATGAGGATGCCTTCCCGCACCAGCTTTCGGGCGGCATGCAGCAGCGTGTCGGGCTTGCCAGAGCGTTGACCTCGAATGCCGAGGTGATGTTGATGGACGAGGCGTTCTCCGCGCTCGACCCGCTGATCAGGACCTCGATGCAGGACCTTCTTCTCGAGCTTCAGCAGGACCTTCACAAGACCATTGTCTTTATCACCCACGATCTCGACGAGGCGCTGAAGCTTGCCGATCATCTTGTCATCCTGAAGGACGGTTTCATCGTCCAGCAGGGCGAGCCGCAACATATCCTGTTGAACCCGAGCGACCCCTATATCGAGGAATTCGTCAGCGATATCAACCGCGCCCGCGTGTTGAAGGTCCGGTCGATCATGGGTGACAACAAACGCACCAAACCCAGCCATGGCGAGGTTGATGCCGGCATGTCGCTGGAAAGCCTGATCGCCCATGCCGAGGGTGATATCGAGCGCAGTTTTGCCGTGCATGAGGATGGCGCGCGCGTTGGTACAATCACGATGAAGGCGGTCTTCAAGGCGCTGGTGCGCTATGATCTTGGCGGGAATGGCCGCATCAACGGGGCCAGATAAACAGCACCCGCCAAACAGCACCCGCCAAAAGGGCCGAACAAACAGGGCCGAACAAACAGGACAGATCAGGAATGCACAGAAACTATATCGCCGGTGAATGGCTTGCCGCGGACAATGCCATTGAGAACCGCAACCCGTCGGACATCACCGACCTGATCGGCACCTATGCTCAGGCTGACATGAGCCAGCTGGAGCGCGCCCTGGACAGCGCGCGCTCAGCGCAGAAACAGTGGCAGGCGACCGGCCTTGAGGCCCGGCAGAGCGCGCTGATGCAGATTGGCAACGCGCTGATGGCACGGGCCGACGAACTTGGCGAGCTTCTCAGCCGCGAGGAAGGCAAGCCGCGCGGCGAAGGACGCGGCGAGGTCTATCGTGCCGGCCAGTTCTTTACCTACTACGCCGCCGAGGTGCTGCGCCAGATTGGCGACAATGCGGATTCGGTCCGCCCCGGCATCGAGATCGATGTGCGGCGCGACCCGGTCGGCATCGTCGCGGTGGTCAGCCCGTGGAACTTCCCCACCGCCACCGCCGTCTGGAAAATCGCGCCGGCGCTGGCTTTCGGCAATGCCGTCATCTGGAAACCGGCGAATCTGGTGCCGGCTTCGGCCGTCGCGCTGACCGAGATCATCGCCGATGCCGGGCTGCCGGCCGGGCTGTTCAACCTTGTCATGGGATCGGGCGGCACCATCGGTGATGCGCTTGTCTCGCATCCGGCAGTCAATGCCATCACCTTTACCGGATCGGTCGAGACCGGCCGCCGGATCGCCGCCTCCGCCATTGGCAACATGCCGCGCCTGCAGATGGAGATGGGATCGAAGAACGCGCTTGTCGTGATGGATGACGCCGATCTGGACCTGGCGGTGGCCTGCGCCGCGAATGGCGCCTTTGGCGGCACTGGCCAGAAATGCACCGCCTCGTCGCGGCTGATTGTCCATGACGCGGTCCATGACTCGTTCGTTGACAAGCTGGTCGCGGCAACGACGGCACTGAAGGTCGGCCATGCGCTGGAAGACGGCACGCAGA
>JAYQDX010000014.1:0-10403 GCA_038138545.1 Rhodobiaceae bacterium
GAAGATCTGAAACAAAAGGCCGCCGCTTGCAGGACAGAGGCGGCCAAACTAGATTGATAGCGTCGCGGTGAAGATTGAACAGTGCCGCTGTCGGAGAGCGCCCCATGCAAATCGCCATTCTGGAAACCGGTCGTATCAATGCCGAGATCGCCGATCGCTTCCCCCGCTATCCCGACATGTTCCGGCAGCTTTTCGCGCAGACCGCGGCACCCGACCTGAGCTTTGTCGAAGTGGCGGTGATCGATGGCGACATGCCAGCCTCGGTTGATGAGTATGACGGCTACCTTGTCACCGGCTCGGCGGCCGGAGTTTATGATGCCCTGCCATGGATACCGCCGCTGATGGATTTCATCCGCGCCGCGCATGCCGCCGACAAGCCGCTCGTCGGCATTTGCTTCGGCCATCAGGTGATCGCCCATGCCCTTGGTGGCCATGCCGAGAAATGGGATGGCGGATGGGGGCTCGGCGTCTATGATGTCGCGCTTCACGACACGCCGGCCTGGATGCCGTCGCGTGACAGTGTGAAACTGATCCATATCCATCAGGATCAGGTGGTGCGCCTGCCCGGGGATGCCACGCATCTCGGATCGACAGATTTCTGCGCCAACGCCGCCTTCTATATCGGCGACAATGTGTTCTGCATGCAGGGCCATCCCGAGTTCGAGCGCGACTATACGGCGGCGCTGATGGCGGCACGAACCGAAACGATGGGTGCCGATAATGTCGCCGCCGCGACACAAAGCCTTGAAACGGGCCATGAGGGCGTGACCATCGCCAACTGGATCGTCAACTTCTTCACCCGGCATGCCGCCTCGCGCGCGGCGGCGGCCTGACGACGTGACCGACCAGTGATGCCGGCACGCTGCAGCACCGGCAAGGCCCGCCCCGTCGGTTCAGGAACAAGCCCATGACATTGGTGATCGGCCTTGATACTGGCGGCACCTTCACCGATGCCGCGCTTCTTGACACCGCGACAGGTGCCGTCATTGGCACTGGCAAATCGCTGACCACGCGCGAGGATCTGTCGATCGGCGTCGGCGGGGCCATTGACCGGGTGCTTGACGCGTTTGACGGCGATGTCGGCGATATCGGCCTTGTCTCGCTGTCGACCACACTGGCGACAAACGCCGTCGTCGAGGGGGTTGGCGGCCGGGTCTGCCTGATCATGATCGGGTTCGATGAATCGGCGCTCGGACGAGCCGATCTGGCGCGCGCGCTCGGCCAGGACCCGGTCTTCTTCATCGCCGGCGGCCACAATGCCGACGGCTCACCGCAGGCCCGCCTTGACGAATCCGCCCTCAGAACGGCAGTCAGCGATACCGTTGGCGATATTTCTGCCTTTGCCGTTGCCGGCCATTTCGCCACCCGCAATCCGGACCATGAAACAGGCGCGCGCGACCTTCTGCGGGAGCTTGGCGACGCGCCGGTCACCTGCAGCCATGAGCTGTCCTCCTCGCTTGGTGGCCCGCGTCGGGCACTGACAGCGGTATTGAACGCCAGGCTGATCAACCTTCTTGACAGGCTTGTCGCCGCCACCGAGTCGATCATGGCCGAACGCGGGCTGACATGCCCGTTGATGGTGGTCAAGGGCGACGGCTCACTGCTGCAGGCCGACTATGCACGTTCGCGGCCGGTGGAAACGGTACTGTCAGGGCCTGCCGCCAGCCTTGCCGGCGCGGCCTTTCTTGCCGGCACAACAACAGCGCTTGTCGCCGATATCGGCGGCACCACCACGGATATCGCGCTGTTGCGGAACGGCGCGCCGCGCCTGAAGGCTGATGGCGCGCTTGTCGGCGGCTGGCAGACGATGGTCGAGGCCGCCGATATCCGTACCTGTGGCCTTGGTGGGGACAGCGAGGTTCGACCGGTCAGCCGTGGCACCGCCGGCGGCCTGACACTGGGACCACGGCGCGCCGTGCCGCTGTCGCTTCTTGCCACCCGGTGGCCGGAAGTGAAGGATCATCTTTCCGCGCAGCTCGAGGTCGCCGTGCCAATGGCCACTGACGGGCGGTTCGTCATGCCGCTGATGCCACACGGCGTTCCCGCCTGGCTGACCCGTTCCGAGGCGCGCCTTGCGGAAAAGGTGCTGGACACAGGACCGGTCAGCATCGCCGACATCGCCGGCACGCAGCTGGCCCTTGGCGCGGTCGACAGGCTGATCGCGCGCGGCCTGCTGACACTTGCCACCTTCACACCGACCGATGCGCTGCATGTCACCGGCGGTTTCACCGGATTCGATCACGAGGCCGCGATGCTGGGCGCGCGCCTGATGGCCCGCCAGAAAAACGGCATCGGTCAGAAGCTTGCCAACACCGAGGATGAGCTGGCACGCCAGACGCTTGCCGAACTCTATCGCCGGTCCGGACTTGCACTGATGGATGCGGCGCTGGCCCATGACGGCGCCGGCGAGGCGCAGGCAAGCACGAACCCGCTTCTGTCCGGTCTTTACCGGCCTGACGCAAATGAAGCTGACGGTCTTGTCGCGCTTTCACTTGACCTGGGGACCGGGCTTGTCGCCCTTGGCGCCTCGGCAGCGGCCCATTACCCGCATGTCGCCGACCTGATGGGGGCCGATCTGACCGTGCCGGACCATGCCGATGTCGCCGGCGCCGTCGGCGCGGCGGCGGGCACGGTTCGCCAGCGCGTGGTCATTTCGGTAACGCAGCCTGCCGAGGGCCGGTTCCGGATCCATCTTCCCGATGGCCCGAAGGATCTTGGCGAGATGGAGGCGGCGCTGGCGCATGCCCGCGACGCCGCGGAGAAGCTGGCCAGGATGCGGGCAAGGAATGCCGGTGCCAGGGACGTTCAGGTGACGCTTGACGAGGACGTCAAGCTGGTTCCGATCAGCAGCGAGCGTGACATGTTCATCGAGGCATTGATCTACGCCACCGCCGACGGGCGCGCCGGTTGACAGCAGTTTTTCCAGCTGCTGTTAACGCTGCCTTAACCCACCTGCCCTATTCTGGCATTCCCTCCCCTCGCCAGGATCGCATTCATGACCAGCCTTCTGATCTTTGCCGGCTCGGCGCGCCAGGGTGCGTTTTCCAAGCAGCTTGCCGCCGCCGCCACAACCCTTGTCGCGGGCGAAGGGGGAAAGCCGACATTGATCGACCTCGCCGATTTCGAGGTTCCACTCTACAATGCCGACATCGAGACCACATCGGGCATTCCGCAGCCGGTCATTGATTTCCGGCGGCTTATCGCCTCGCATGACGGGGTGATGATCGCCACGCCCGAATATAACGGGTTCGTCACGCCATTGCTGTTGAACATGCTTTGCTGGGCCTCGCGTCCGTCACCAAGCGATGATTTCGGCGCGGTCTTTCAGGGACGGCCGGTGGGCCTGATGGCGTCGAGCCCGGGCCGCCTTGGCGGCGTGCGGGTGGTGCCGCGGCTTCGCGATGTTGTCGCCGAGTTGGGGATGGTGGCCGTGCCCGGCTTTGTGACGGTGCCGGCGGCGGCATCTGCCTTTACCGAACAGGGCCGACTTGTCGACCGCCAGACAGAGGGCGAACTTGTGATGCTTGTCAGACGGCTGATAATCGCCGGTCGGCGCGGCCAGGTGTGATCTGTCGGCACCAAGCGGGCTCAGAAGGCGCGCTGGCGCACCGGCAGACAGACAGCATTGTATGATTTCTCGTCGCGAAGCTGTATCTTGCTTGTCCTGATCGCGCCGGGGCGCCGATGGTCACGCACGCTGTCCTCGCCCCAGACGAGGTTCATGTCACCGCTTGATCTGTCGATGCGCATCTCGACCGTTTCGATTTTCTCGCGTGTCGGGACCAGCGGCATGCCATTCACCCGTGCCTTGATGACCGGCCCGCTCTCGACCACATGCCGAAGCACCACCTCACGCTCGCTGGTGTCGATTGTCAATGTCCCCGGCGAAGCCACGACTTCCGACAGATCAGGTGCGTCATCATCCTCGGCCGCTGCATCGATGAAAAGCTCCGGGAACAGCAACGCCATGTCACCGGTTTCCGGCTCTGCTTCCATCGGCGGCAAGGCAAAGGTCTGCACCGGGGTACGCTTGCCATCCTCAAAGGTCTGCAGGCGAATTTCGACCACGCTGTCCGCCTCGGCCACAAGCGCCACATGCATCGTGCCGGCAGAATTGATCTCGGTCACACCCTCGACGCTGGCGCGCTGCATCCGGAACTCGCCGTCACAGACAAGCGCCACCGAGGCTGCCGCGGTATCGACCGCCACCAGGGCATATGAGGCCATCACCGCACCAACCACGGCTTTGCAAGAAAAACTAAACATGAGTGAAAATTAATTTAATTAACCATTTATCGAAAGCGCCGGATCAGGCAAGCGGCGACGCTGGCAAGCGCGCCGTCTCGGTATAGGCGGCATAGCGTTCCATGGAGATATTGGACCCACAGGCCAGCACGCCGACACGTCGGCCAACCATCCGGTCACGAAGCGGTCCCAGCGTTGCCGCCAGCGAGGCCGTGCAGGCCGGCTCGGCAAACAGATTAAGCGTATCGCGCATCAGCAGCATTGTATCGGCCATCAGCCTGTCGGGAATGGTGATCAACTCGTCGACATGGCGGCGTGCCAGCGCCAGCGATTCCGGCATCGCCATTGGCGCACCGAGGCTGTCGGCGATTGTCGCGACACGATCAAGTGATTCCGCGCGGCCCGACCGGAAACTGCGACCAAGGCTGTCGGCGCCCTCAGGCTCGACTCCGATCACGGTGGTTGTCGGGCTCAGATGCTTGATCGCCGCTGCCATGCCGGAAATCAGCCCGCCACCACCAACCGGCAGCACGACATAATCAAGCGGCGGGCAATCCTCGACCATCTCGGCACCGCAGCTTGCCGCGCCATAGGCCATATTCACATCATTGAACGGGTGCAGGATCTGCCGACCCTCCTCCTCGGACAGCGCGTTGAGCATCGGCATGGCGGCCATCATATCGGGGACCAGCACGATTTCCGCGCCAAGGTCGCGGCACCCGTTGATCCGGAAGGGATCCGCTGTCTCGGTCATCACCACCTTGGCGGAAACGCCTTCATTGCGCGCCGCCCAGGCGATCGCCAGCGCATGATTGCCGCCACTGAAGGTGGTCACACCGCGGCGGCGCTGGTCCTCATTCAGCCAGCTGACACCAAGGGTGGCGCCACGGGCCTTGAAGGACCCGGTCTGCTGGAACAGCTCCAGCTTCAGGAACAATTCACCACCATCGGGAATATAGGGGGCGATCTTGCTGCTCCGTAGCGGCAGGATCGGGGTCCGGATCACCTTCCCGTCCAGTTCGGCACGGGTGGCGGCAATGCTGTCAGTCGTAAACGCAGTCATGGCGTGACGCTAGCAACGCCCGGCGCGGCGCGTCAATCGGCTGATCACATATCCCAGACGACACGGAACCCCTGGTGCGCGGCGGTTGAATCAGGCGATATGCCCGACCGCGCGGCGATGCGATAGCGATAACAATAGCTGCGGTGGCACAGGAAGGACCCGCCCTTGGCAAGTTTGAACCCCTGCATGCTCCTCAGCCGTTCCTTTACCTGTTTCTTCAGCGACCGGATGCGGAAATCGTCTGCCGTCCATTCCCAGACATTGCCGGCCATGTTGTAAAGCCCATATCCGTTCGGCGCGAAGGCCGCCGCCGGCGCCGTGCCGGCATGGCCGTCACGGGCCGTATTGTGCTGCGGAAACCGGCCCTGCCAGATGTTGCAGGGAAGAAAGGTCTCGTCATCCGGCTCGTCATCGCCCCAGGGAAACCGGACATCGCCCAGCCCGCCGCGCGCCGCATGTTCCCATTCCGCCTCGGTGGGAAGCCGCCCGCCTACCCAGGCCGCATAGGCGGCGGCATCATGCCACGACATATGTACCGCAGGGTGATCGGGGTGGAACTCATCCGCCGTGCCGGGGCCGTGGATCTGGCGCCAGTTCGCCCCGTCAACGCGCCGCCACCATTCACTGCCGATGACGCCTTCGGTCGGCCCGACACTATCAGGAACATCGGCCCAGAAGACGAAGGACCAACCCCAGCGTTCGGCCTCGCTCACATGGCCGGTGGCATCGACAAAGGCGGCAAACTCGGCATTGGTGACGGTGGTGGCGCCGATCACGAACGAGGCGACCCGCACCCGCCGCACCGGTCCCTCCCCGTCATCGGCAAGTTCGCGCCGGTCGGTGCCGACAAAGGCCCGCCCGCCCGGGATCCGCACGGCATTGTCCGGCACCCGGCGCCGGCCATTATCCATCGGTGTGGCGGGCGTTGCGCCATCTGCCTTGTTGGTGGGCGGGGGGCAACAGCTTTCAGACGACTCTGTCATGACTGCGATCATCCTGTTTCAATCCACGCTCCGCAAGACCAAAAGCCATGCTACCCGCCGGATATCGTCACGCATCAGAACTGATCAATGTGCCGTCCTGCCAAGTCGGGGCTTGTCCTATTGCCGTTTCATGTCACAGTGGCCCGATGACACCGGATATTTTCCTCATTGTCCTCTTTGCCGCCATCATGCACGCCCTGTGGAACGCCGTGATCAAGGGCGCGACGGACCGCACCATCACTTTCGGCCTTGTGTCGACGGGGCATACCATTCCGGCGATTTTCATGCTGCCCTTCGTGCCATTGCCCGACCCGGCGCTTCTTCCCTATATCGCCGCCTCGACCGTCATTCATTGGGGGTATTACTATTTTCTGAATACAGGCTACCGGTTCGGCGATCTGTCCTTTGTCTATCCGGTGGCGCGCGGCATGGCGCCACTGCTGGTGGCGATCCCGGCCTTCATCTGGCTTGGCGAGGCGCTGCCCCCCGGGGCCTGGGCCGGGATGATCTGCATTTCGGCCGGGATCCTGATCCTTGGTGTCCGCCGCAACGGCAGCGGCGCGTCGCTGCCGGCATTGATGATGGCGCTACTGACCGGCGGAACAATCGCGCTGTATTCGCTTGTTGACGGTGTCGGCGTGCGCCTTGCCGAACAGGCGCTGACCTATATTGTCTGGCTGTTCATCGCCGAGGGGTTTGTCATCCTCTATATCTTCCTGCCGCGCATGGAGCGTCTGCGCGCCCAGACCCGGCGGCAGGTGATGGTCGGGCTTACCGGCGGCATTCTCTCGGCGCTGGCATATGCGCTGGCGCTGTACGCCAAGAGCAAGGCCCCGCTTGGCATGGTATCGGCGCTGCGCGAGACGTCGGTGATCTTCGCCGCGATGATCGGCCTGATCTGGTTTGGCGAGGGGCCGGCGCGCCCACGTATGATCGCCGCCGCCATGGTCGCCGCCGGAATCGTGATGCTGGCGCTGGCGTGAATGGCCGGCCCCCGCATCACGGCACCGGCATGATGGCACCGGCATGATGGCACCCGCATGATGATGTCTATGATGAAAATGGCGGAGGGTCGAGGATTGTCCGCTGTCGGACAAGCACTCGGGCAGGGATTATTTTTCACACCCTGCTTTCTTCATCTCCCCATGAAATCTGGATTGGGAGAGGTGAACCCCGAATTCCAAACCCCTTGCCCAAAAGGGCAGGCCTCGCTCACCTGCCAAGTGGAAGCGTCACCGGGCTCCTGAAATTCGACGATGGCACCCAGTCGAACCGATCCTCGGAAAGGCTGAATTCAGGCATCTTTTGAAGAAACACACCCATCGACCGTTCCATCACCATGCGGGCAAAATCATTCCCGATGCAGAAATGCTTGCCGGTGCCAAATCCGAGATGACCGCTTGGATTGCGCTGAAGGTCATAGATATCGGCGTCGGGAAATTTCCGCTCATCCCGGTTCGCGGATCCATAGGCCAGCACGACAAAATCACCCTTTCGCATGCGCTGTCCATGCAGGTCAACATCCCGCGTCAGAACCCGTTTGAAGCGTTGCGCCGACGTATTGTAGCGCAGCGATTCCTCGATGGCCGGTTTGATGAGATCAGGATTCCGCCGCAACGCATCCTGCACATCCGGCATCTGTGCCAGGTTCAGCGCAAAAATACTCATGAAGCTCGAGAGCGATTCAACTCCCGCCACCACGAACATGGCGGTGGTCAGTACGATCTCTCGCTCACTCAGCGCATCGCCGTCGATTTCCGCCTCGGCAAGCTTGGTGATGAGGTCGTCGGCAGGTTCGCGCCGCCGCGTTGCTACCGCTTCCTTCAGATAGTCGGAGATTTCGGAGAACGCGTCATTCATCTGCCGGCTTCGTCCCTTGGAAGCCTTGTCGGTCGAAATGGCCAGCACCACCTTGGACCTGATTTCCGCCGGATCCCGCGGCGGCAGGCCAAGCATGTACAGGATCGTATCAACAGTCACCCTGCTTGAAAATGAACTGACAAAATCAAACTCTGTCCGGTCGGCACAGTCCGCCGCTGCCCGGTCGGCGACCGCCTCGGCGTGGTCAATCACCTCACCAAGGTTCTTTCGGGCAAAGGCGTGATTCGCCAGACGCCGCAACCGGTCATGCCGCGGCGGGTCGGTGGTGCCAAGTGTGCCACCTGACCGCCCGGGTATCTCGTCGATCAGATTGCCACTGAGCGAGGAATAGGTTTGCCAGTCAACCGCCGCATTCGCCACATCGTCATAGCGCGACAGAAACCAGATTCCGGCATCCTCGCTCCAGTAACAGGGGAATTCGTCGCGAAGACGCCGGTAGGCCGGAAACGGATCGGCGTCGATCTCCGCGCTGTAGAGTTGTATCGGTTCAGTCATCGCCACCAATCCTGTCCACCTGCCGACCTGTCACTATCAGAAATGCCAGCAGGATCACCGCCAGGGCAATGAACGCAACAGAGACAAATCCATTATTTCCCGCAAAGAGATTGAAAAGCAGCAACATTCCAAGAGCAAGCAAAACAACACGAGCCGACATGCTGATTGGCACCGCCAACGCGCCTATCGAAGATCCGGTGAGAAGAATGATAACCACCATGATCGACGGCACCACCATCCACAGATTTGCGTCCCCTTGAAAGGTCAGCATTTCCGGGTAGAGCACAAAGACAAACGGGATCACATATATGCCAATACCGATCCGCAGCGAGGAAAACGCCGTCTGCCACGGAGATGTGTTCGCGATGTTCGCGGCAGCAAAGCTGGCAATCGCCACCGGTGGCGTGATCATCGACAGAATACCGAAATACAGCACGAACATATGCGCGGCGAGAGGTGTTACGCCCAATTCCACAAGCGATGGCGCGATCAGCGTTGCCAGCAGGATATAGACGCCGACGGTTGGCATCCCCATACCAAGCAGGATGCTCAACAGCGCGGTCAGTAGCAGCATGACGAAAATCATTCCGCCGCTTGCCGCAAGTATCTGCAATGTCAACACAAAGGAAAGACCGGAGACGTTCAGCACGCCAATGACAAACCCCGCGGCCGCGGCAAGAACGATGATGTCGGCCAGCCCCCGCATCGCGGCCAGCAATTGTCTGCCAAGCATCAGGGCAGTTTTCATCGGGCGCGCACCGGGCGCAATGAAACTCACCAGGAACAGGCTCAACAGGGCGGCAAGACCGGAAAATTCCGGCGTACGCCGTTCCACAAACAGGTAGTAGATCAGCACGCCCACTGGAATCATGAACCGAAAATCCCAGGCGCTGATCTGTGTCTCGACAGTCGCTTGCCTGCCTTCCGAGGGCGCCTCATCAACCGCCTCCCCACCGGCAGGGGCGAATTTGCGCGCCTCGAGATCCACAGCGAGAAACAGGGCAAAATAGAACAGCAGCGCCGGCAGGATCGCGGCTTTGGCAATATCGACATAGGCGATTTCGAGAAGTTCGGACATCAGGAATGCGGACGCACCCATGATCGGTGGCATAAGTTGCCCACCGGTTGAAGAGATGGCCTCGATGGCGGCGGCCGTTGGTGCCCGATAACCTGCCCGTCTCATCATCGGGATCGACACGGCGCCCACGGCGGCGACATTGGCCACCGCACTCCCCGAAACCATCCCGAAGGCCGCTGAACCGACAACCGAAATCTTTGCCGCGCCGCCGCGAAAGCGGCCGACAAGTCTTGCCGCCAGATGAGAGAAAAGTGCGCTTCCCCCAAGCCCGTTCAACAGGGCGCCAAAGAGGATGAAGGGCGCGACAACAACAGCAGCAATATAGAGAATCTTTGAAAACAGGGCATTCGTGTCGAGCGCCAGATAAACCGCCAATCGCGACATGCTGACCGGTCGCGTGCTGTAGGAATCAGGCAGATGCGGGGTCAGAAAGACAAGCCCCGCCATGACCACAATCAGAACCGGAAGGAACAATCCTGTCTGCCGACGCGTCGCTTCAAGAACGCCGACAATCATCACAAGGCCAAGCGCAACCGCCGAAGGCGGTGCCAGCGCCAGATCGAGCTGGAGCATCGGATAGTTGATCGCCACATATGTGAACAGCGCATAACAGACGGCGGCGAACAGCAGATTCAGCAATGCCAGAGGCGGCCATGCC